>NZ_NHRI01000012.1:0-153931 GCF_003129585.1 Shewanella sp. BC20
TCATGTTATTTGCCTCTTTTGACTTCGCTAAAAATCAAAGATGCATTTAACATGGGTAGGTATACAGGCAAAGCCTCAAATGATGATAACCACCTACTGAAGTAGGTGGTTTTGGGCTAAAAATAAAAAGGGTTCGCAGTGCGAACCCTTTTCTTATAACGAAATTAGCGACACATTACAGCGTAATTGCTGCGTCTAATGTCATCACGATCATATCGTTGAACGTGGTTTGACGCTCATCAGAAGTGGTTTTTTCGCCAGTACGGATATGGTCAGATACAGTTACCACACACAGTGCACGGGCACCGAACTCATGGGCAACACCGTATAAACCAGCGGCTTCCATCTCTACGCCTAACACGCCCATTTTTTCCATCACGTCAAACATTTGTGGATCAGGAGTGTAGAACAGGTCGGCAGAGAAAACGTTACCAACACGGATCTTAGTGCCTTTCACTTTGGCAGATTCAATCACGGCATTCATCAGCTCGTAGTTCGCGATAGCAGCGAAATCTTGGCCTTTGAAACGTAAACGGTTAACTTGCGAATCGGTACAAGCACCCATGCCGATGATCACATCGCGCACTTTAACGTCAGTGCTGATCGCGCCACAAGTACCCACGCGGATCAGATTCTTAACGCCGTAGTCTTTAATTAATTCAGTTGCATAGATTGAGCATGAAGGAATACCCATGCCTGAACCCATAACAGAAATACGTTTACCTTTGTACGTACCGGTAAAACCTAGCATGTTTCGAACGTCAGTCACTTGCTCAACATTTTCTAAGAATGTTTCAGCAATATATTTTGCACGTAATGGATCGCCAGGAAACAGAACTGTCTCAGCGAATGCGCCCTCTACAGCATTAATGTGTGGTGTTGCCATCGAAATAACCCCTGTTTATTTTATTAAGACTTAAGTCTTTGTTTACTGGCGGCCCAATGTTGGCCGCCAAATCGAGATCTTGCACGTTTACTTAGATAAACGACTCACCGTATTCCATCGGCTCAAGCTTGAAGTAGCTCGCGATAGATTGGCCGATATCGGCAAAACTGTTACGGCGACCGAGTGAACCCGCTTTCAGCCCTGCGCCATAGGCCAATACAGGCACATATTCACGGGTATGGTCAGTACCTTGCCATGTTGGGTCGCAACCATGGTCAGCGGTGAGGATTAACAGATCGTCCTCATCCAGCAGCGCAAGCATTTCAGGTAAACGCGAGTCGAAATACTCCAGCCCTTTCGCATAACCTGCCACATCACGGCGGTGACCATAGTGGGAGTCAAAATCAACAAAGTTAGTGAATACAATAGTATTTTCACCCGCTGATTTCACTTCGGCTAAAGTCGCATCAAATAGCGCTTCTAAACCGTTTGCCTTCACCTTTTTGGTGATGCCGCAGTAAGCGTAAATATCGGCAATCTTGCCCACACTCACGACTTCACCACCCGCGGCTTTTAACTTATCTAAAACTGTCTTCGCTGGCGGCTCGAGGGAGTAATCCTTACGGTTACCAGTACGAGCAAAGTCGCTTGGGCCTGTGCCATCGAATGGACGCGCAATCACGCGACCAATGTTGTAAGGCTCTAACTCTTCACGGGCGATTTCGCAAAGACGATATAAGTTTTCTAAACCAAATGTGCCTTCATGGCAGGCAATCTGGAATACCGAATCCGCCGAAGTGTAAAAAATCGGCTTGCCTGAACGCATGTGCTCTTCGCCTAATTCTTCCAGAATCGTGGTACCAGAAGCATGGCAGTTACCTAAAAAGCCATCGAGTCCGGCACGGGCGAGAATCTTATCTGTCAGCTCTTTAGGGAACGAGTTTTGATGCTCGCTGAAATAGCCCCAGTCAAATAATACGGGCACACCCGCCATTTCCCAGTGGCCGCTCGGGGTATCTTTACCCGAACTTAACTCCTGAGCGTGGCCATAGGCACCAATCAGCTCAACATTGTCCGCAAAGCCTGGAGCAAACGCTCCCGTGCTTTCCATCGCGGCATGGGCCAAACCTAAACGCGCCAAGTTTGGCAGCGTTAACGGACCTTCACGGCCGATATCGGCTTTACCTTCAGCACACGCTTTAGCGATATGACCAAAAGTATCAGAACCTAGATCCCCAAACTTGGCGGCATCGCCAGCGGCGCCCACGCCAAAGGAATCCAACATCATTATAACTGTACGTTTCATAATTCTTCCTTAAAGATCCGCAGCTCGGATATAAGCATAGATCTCAGGTGTTTTTTCTGGAGCGACTTCATCAATACGAATCGCTTTTTTCACGGCTTCTTCCGCCTGAGCAAAGGCATCTTCAGATTGCGCGTGGATCACGGCAATCGGCGTTGAAGCATCAATCTTATCGCCAAGGGCACAGACTTGCGTCAAACCAACACTGTAGTCGAGTGCATCACCAGGCTTGCGACGACCACCACCTAAGGTAACCACGGCCAAACCGAGTTCACGGGTGTCCATGCTGTGGGCATAGCCTTGGGTATCCGCAAAGACTGGGCGAATAATTTGTGATTGCGGTAAGTACTTACTGTAGTTTTCGACAAAATCGACTGGGCCACCGAGGCCTGAAACCATCTTGCCAAAGATCTCGGCAGCGCGGCCGTTATCTAATACGCGGTTTAACTTGGCACGGGCATCCGCTTCATCGGTGGCGAGGCCACCTAGGAGTAACATCTCGGCACAAAGACCCATAGTCACAGCGTACAGACGAGGATTACGGTAAGCACCAGTTAAGAAGTCGATGGCTTCTTTCACTTCAACCGCATTACCCGCACATGAGGCTAATACTTGGTTCATGTCGGTGAGTAAGGCCGTCGTTTTAGTACCTGCGCCATTGGCTACCGCCGCAATGCTGCGAGCAAGCTCTTCAGAGGCTTCGTAAGTTGGCATAAATGCGCCGCTACCGACTTTAACATCCATCGCCAATGCATCGAGACTACAAGCTAATTTCTTAGAGAGAATAGAGGCAGTAATGAGGGAGATGGATTCGACGGTCGCAGTGTTGTCACGGATGGAGTAGAAACGTTTATCGGCGGGAACCAGATCGCCAGTTTGGCCGATAATCGCCACACCAACGTCTTTAACCACTTTGCGGAACAATTCACTCGAAGGTTCGGTTTGATAACCGGGAATAGCGTCGAACTTATCGAGCGTGCCGCCTGTGTGTCCGAGTCCGCGACCCGAAATCATCGGCACATAACCACCGCAAGCGGCAGCCATGGGGCCGAGCATGAGACTAATCACATCACCGACACCACCCGTACTGTGTTTATCGATGACTGGGCCATTAAGACCAAGTGATTGCCAATTGAGTACAGTGCCAGAATCGCGCATTGCCGTGGTCAAAGCGATTCTTTCATCCATATTCATGTCATTAAAATACACAGCCATGCCTAGTGCGGCGATCTGACCTTCCGACACTGCATTAGTGGTTATGCCCTTAACGAAGAACTGGATCTCTTCGGTGCTTAAGGCTAACCCATTGCGTTTCTTACGTATAATTTCCTGAGCTAGAAACATGATACTGCCTCCAAGCTAAATACTAATACAACATATCCGTTATTTAGCTTTGCAATGAAACATCAAAACTGTAGCAATATTACAATTACATGCTATCGAAGTTTTGATGTTTCCAACTAGATTTAGGTCACACTTAATTAGTTTCGATATACGATTTTGGTATTAATCGAGATCCAATGTTCGATTAATAGCCTTGAGTCGGCTTAGGCGCATCGGCTAATTCTAATGTGTGTAACAAGCTGTTGAGTAAGCTTGAAGCACCAAATCTAAAGGTACGTGGAGAGACCCAATCCGCACCGAGAATACGCTCAGCCACACCTAAAAACTCTGCAGCTTGAGCAGCATCACGTACGCCGCCAGCAGGCTTAAAGCCCACTTTGGTGTTCTTTTCACTGATCACAGTCAGCATGATTTCGGCCGCTTCAAGGGTCGCGTTGACAGGAACTTTACCGGTAGAGGTCTTGATGAAATCAGCACCCGCATCGATAGACAATTCAGAGGCTCGGCGGATAAGCGCAGGATCGGCTAATACACCAGATTCGATGATCACTTTCAGTAATACATCGCCACAGGCCTCTTTACAGGCTTTGACTAACTCGTAACCGACACTTTCGTTACCTTCCATCAGCGCGCGGTAAGGGAATACCACGTCGACTTCATCGGCACCATAGGCAACGGCGGCACGGGTTTCTAATACTGCAATAGCAATATCATCGTTACCGTGTGGGAAGTTGGTTACTGTCGCGATTTGAATGTCTTCTGCGCCTAGCTCATCGAGGGTCTTACGTGCGATAGGAATGAAGCGAGGGTAGATACAGATGGCAGCAGTATTACCCGCTGGCGTCACGGCTTTGTGACACAGGTCGATCACTTTCTGATCGGTGTCGTCATCGTTTAAGGTGGTTAAATCCATAAGTTCGATGGCGCGTTGTGCTGCTTTTTTTAAATCAGTCATAATAGCTCTCCAAAATAAAAACAAATAAATAGAAATCAGTCGCTTATACGCAACGCTCAGAGCTGGCATTATTTTGATTATTTTTATATGGCCGGGCCTTCAGGCGATGCCGAGTAATTTGTGTAGGGCAAATTACATTTTTATTAGGTATTCAATCTTGCCTATGCATAACACATACGCATCCTGACACTTAAATGAACTATAAGTGATCACGACTTGAATCCTTGAAGACCGGAAGAGAGGATACGAATAATGTCTTGTTCCTACTTTTCCGCGAAAAATCCGTTTTAGCGCGAGAAAAACACAAACCTTTATATAAACGCACTGCTCAAATTATAAATGGGTTTAGATAAAGATTCATGACACATAAAAGATGGAGCCGCCATCGCGGCTCCAACGGCTCTTACAAGAAATTAGAACTTGTAAGTAGCTGACAGGTAGTGAGACCAACCTGTTGATTCTAGAGCCAGTGCACCAGCACCGTCTTCTAACAGGTAAACGTCTTTGAAGCCTTTCAGGCCATAGCCCAGAGCGTAACGATCTGAGTGCCAGTATAGACCGAAGAAGATGTTACCACCGTTAGAGGTTTTTGGTACGAAAGCAGTCTTGTCTTCGTCAGCACCGAATTGGTAATCGATGTAACCTTGGAATGACAGGAAGCTCTTGTTGTCGAAGAAGTAGAAAGGCTTGAACCAGTTAGCAGAGAATTGGTAACCGTTCCACTCTTTCGCGTTCATGTCGTAGTAACCGTACAGGTTCATACCTGTTTTGCCTAACCAAGGCACGTTTACGTCAGCACCAACACCCCAGAAAGTAGAGTTAACGCCTTCACCGTTCAGACCGTCCCAGTTGAACAGAGTAGAGAAGTAAACTTCTTGTACTGGACCGAAAGATAAATCTTTACCAGTTAATGCATCGATAGAAACACGTGGAGCAAATTTCATGAACAGTTTGCTGGTGCCTGAACCTGGGTTCTTGTCACCGTTGCTGCTTGATTGGTTTGCTAAGTTGAATACGTCAACATAACCATACAGATCGAAAATACCTGAACGGCCGCCGAATTCCATTTCTAAATAGTTGTGTTGGTCGCCAGTAGCTGGGTTATCAGGCTTTTCGCCGATAGAGTACATAGCGTTGAACTGCATCCACTTGTAGTCAGAACCGTGAAGGTCTGAACGGTCTGCAGCAAATGCGTTACCAGACATTGCAGCTACTGCTGTAGCAGCTAAAGCTAAAGTTTTAACGTTTTTCATCATCAACCCCATTATTTTGTTTGCTACCGTCAAGGGTAGCGTTCTTTTTGTGGCGCTCGCATTCTACCTCGATTAAAAAAAATCTCAATAATCTGGCGTAAAATCACGAACACAAAATTCTTAATTGTGAACAAAGTCGCGACTTATTGTTTACGACTAATTAACTTAACCGTACGTCACGACCGTTAAGACAGCATCACAGCTAAAGTCTAGTTGTAATCTGGCCTATACAATCGGGAAATATTCACTACTGGAAAATGGTTGAATTAACTTAGGTCCCGCCCTGCATGGTCAGGACCCAGTTAGTGGGGAGCGTCTCCCCTACACGTCTATGCTTAGATAGCTAAGAACAGACCTGCAATTGTTGCACTCATTAAGTTAGCTAAAGAACCGGCGATAACTGCACGGATACCTAACTTCGCTAAATCGTGACGACGGTTAGGAGCCATAGCACCTAAACCACCTAGCAGAATCGCAATAGAAGACAAGTTAGCGAAACCACACAGAGCAAACGAAACAATCGCTTTGGTTCTGTCAGTCATTGCTAAACCAGTTTCAGCGACAACCATACCGCCATCAGCGATGTCTTTTAGGTATGGAGCAAAGTTCAGGTAAGCAACGAATTCGTTAACAACGATCTTCTGACCGATGAAAGAACCAGCAACCAGTGCTTCGTTCCAAGGTACACCGATTAAGAAAGCTAAAGGCATGAAGATGTAACCAAGGATCAGCTCCAGTGTTAAACCTTCAACACCAAACCAACCACCTACACCACCGATCATGCCGTTGATCATTGCGATCAAACCAACGAAGGCTAACAGCATTGCACCTACGTTTAATGCTAAGTGCATACCAGATGAAGCACCCGCAGCAGCAGCGTCTAATACGTTAGCTGGCTTATCAGGATCTTCTGGTAATTCATCCATATCGTTTTTAGCAACTTCAGTCTCTGGGTGCATCAGTTTAGCCATTAATAGACCACCTGGTGCCGCCATGAATGACGCAGCAACTAAGTACTCAATAGGCACGCCCATTTGCGCGTAACCAGCAAGTACTGAACCTGCGATAGAAGCTAAACCACCCACCATGATCGCAAACAGTTCTGATTGAGTCATAGTTGGGATGAATGGACGAACCACTAACGGCGCTTCAGTTTGACCAACGAAGATGTTAGCAGTCGCTGACATAGATTCAGTACGGCTTGTGCCTAATGCTTTTTGCAGACCACCACCGATGATACGGATGATCCACTGCATGATGCCTAAGTAGTACAGAACGGCGATCAGAGAAGAGAAGAACACGATAACTGGCAACACGTTTACCGCGAAGATAAAGCCAAGTTTGAAGTTAGCTAAATCACCGAACAGGAAGCCAATACCGTTTTGTGCGTAACTAATTACAATGGATACTTTATCAGACACATATTTTAGAACGTCTTTACCAACTGGAACCCACAGTACAAAACCACCGAAGGCGGCCTGGATGGCTAATGCACCACCCACAGTACGTAAGTTAATTGCTTTTTTGTTATTCGATAGGAGGAAACCTATCGCAAGTAGGACGACCACCCCTACTAAGCTCATCAATATATTCATTAACCATCACCCTATTGTTAACACTTTTTAATTATGTTGTTAATCAACCTATTTCCGAGTCAGATTATACCCGAGAGAAAGTCGAAAATCGTCGTTTTGATCAAAATTTTGGAGTTTAATTTCAACCGCTTAGAGCAAAATGCTATTGCGACCTACACCTGTTTAACCAAAAACAACTAAAGGTCAAACAGTTGCATTGCATTCAACACCAAGTGTTCTGATATTAGAACACTAGATTTTTTTTGCAAAGTTGCAATTTTGTCTATAAAAAGTACAGCGTTAGCGGGTTGATTCCGTTTTTCTGTAACATTTTGCGGGGTCATGGCAGGAGAATCAGTCTCAAGTAGGAAGCTGTCTAGGGGCAATTCGCTGACGGTTTTGAGCAGTTTTTTCGCATTGGGATTCATCACTAAGCCCCCAATACCTAGCTTAAAACCCAACTTAATATATTCAGCAGCTATATCGGGACTGCCAGAAAAGGCGTGTATTACGCCACCTTTTGGGAGTTTGTAGCGCTTTAAATGGGACAATACCTCTTGATGAGCTTTGACTGCATGGACGATAACGGGCAAGTTCAGCTCATTGGCGAGAGTAAGCTGCGCATCGAAAAATGCTAACTGTTTACTCCAATTATCAGCATAAAGTTTGTCTAATCCGCATTCACCAATAGCAACAAAACGGGGACATTCTCGTAACTGAGAAACTTGAAATGTTAATGCAGAAATAGCCTTATCAACATCTTCGGGGCAAAACCAAGGATGGATACCTAAGGCAAAATAACATTGATATTGCTCTGCAATCGCCAACTGCTTTTCCCAATGCAGCGGGGAAACTCCCGGAATAATCAGATTATCGATGCCCGCTTGTCGCATACGCTGCACGACCTGTTCGCGGTCACTATCAAACTCTGCGAAATCGAGGTGTGCGTGGGTATCTAGCATCATCAATCTGTTACTCCGATTTTGTTTCTCCTTGGGGTGCAGGCGCCTTTTCTTGGCAATTCGGCTTGTTGCGGGCTAATGGCGGGTCCTCCAATCGAGGCATACAACAACGGCGATTCTCTGGCTTCAGCCCCATCTTGTCACACCAACGAATATAGGCACGCCACGCCCGAGTTATCCAATGAATCATGAGTCATCCCACAAATTGTAGATACAAAAAAGGCGGTGAATCACCGCCTTTTACCCTAGGTTACTTACCTGTTAGTGTTCGCGCGTTTTAGCGAACTCGATATCAGGGTATCTTTCCATCGAAAGATTTAAGTTAACCATAGTTGGCGCAATATAAGTTAAGTTATCGCCACCATCGAGCGCCAAGTTTTGGCTGCACTTACGGCGGAACTCTTCTAGCTTACGCTCATCTTTACAATAAACCCAGCGTGCCGTTGAAACGCTAATACCTTCGTAAATCGCTTCAACGTTGTACTCGCTCTTTAAGCGGCCGACAACCACTTCAAACTGCAGCACACCCACGGCGCCGACGATTAGATCGTTGGTATCTAATGGACGGAACACCTGTACGGCGCCTTCTTCAGACAATTGTACTAGGCCCTTAAGCAATTGTTTTTGCTTGAGTGGATCGCGCAGACGAATACGGCGGAACATTTCAGGTGCGAAGTTAGGTACACCAGTAAAGCGGAACTTTTCACCTTGGGTGAAGGTATCACCGATACGAATGGTCCCATGGTTATGTAAACCAATAATATCACCAGGATATGCCACTTCAGCGCGTTCACGGTCACCCGCCATAAAGGTCAAGGCATCGCTGACGTTAACATCTTTACCAATGCGCACATGGTGCATCTTCATGCCTTGCTCATAACGACCAGAGCAAACGCGCATAAAGGCAACGCGGTCACGGTGTTTAGGATCCATGTTAGCTTGGATTTTAAACACAAAACCGGTGAATTTTTCTTCGTCAGGCATGATCATCCGCGCATCGCTTTCACGAGGCAACGGCTTTGGCGCCCACTCCACAATACCATCGAGGATATGATCAACACCGAAGTTACCCAAAGCGGTACCGAAGAAGACTGGCGTAAGCTCACCCTTTAAGAAGGCTTGATGATCAAATTCATTCGATGCACCGCGAACCAGCTCCATTTCATCACGTAAATCAGCAGCATAACTACCAATCGCTTTATCCAGCTCAGGGTTATCGATGCCTTCAATCACGCGGCGCTCTTGAATCGTGTGTCCCATACCGCTCTGGTACAGTACCACTTCATCACGCAGAATATGGTAAACACCTTTGAACTCTTTACCGCTACCAATAGGCCAAGTGATAGGCGCACAGGCGATATTGAGAACATCTTCAACCTCATCCATCAGTTCGATGGGATCGCGAATATCACGGTCGAGTTTGTTCATAAAGGTGACGATAGGCGTATCACGAAGACGCGTGACTTCCATCAATTTGATGGTACGATCCTCTACGCCTTTTGCCGAGTCGATAACCATCAAGCAAGAGTCAACCGCCGTCAAGGTGCGGTAAGTATCTTCCGAGAAGTCTTCGTGGCCGGGAGTGTCGAGTAGGTTAACGAGCGCGCCACCATAGGGGAACTGCATGACAGACGTAGTAATCGAAATACCACGGTCTTTTTCCATTTCCATCCAGTCAGACTTAGCATGCTGACCCGATTTTTTGCCCTTAACGGTACCCGCTTTCTGCAGCGCGTTTCCGAATAACAGCACTTTTTCGGTAATGGTGGTTTTACCCGCGTCGGGGTGCGATATAATCGCGAAGGTGCGACGTTTATCGACCTCTACTTTATTGTCTGACATTTAACCTATGCACTCGTATCGCTAAAAAAGGCGCAAATTATAGCGCCTCAGTGCGAACTTGGCTAGGTAAAGCCCAAGATGTGTCTCGGGCGATATGGCTTATTTTGTGCCTTCGAGCAAACCTTTAACTTTGGCTAGCTCAATTCGCGCGTATCTGTGCTCAACAAAGTCATAGATATTGGTCGCGAGGGCAAGGCGGAAATAATTCGCCGCCTCTTGGTATTGATTCTTGGCGATTTCGATTTTCGCGAGATAGAAATACGCTTCACAGAGACGCTCAGCATATTCTTTGGGATGGGTCAGGCCTAATTTGGCATCGGCAAAAACCTGCTCGCGGCTCTTAACGCCTAGGTAATAATCAACAATCACGGTTGACCAGGCATCGGCTTCCAGTCCCTTTCGGTGCTCCTGTAACTGACGTTTAGCTTCCTCAGCGTTATCCTTTGACTGGATGAGATATAACCACAGGGCGCGGTAGCCGTCTTTATTGTCGCCGGCGTAAAACGCCTGCATATCTTTTAAGGCGAGATCGTTCCGATCGCCATAATAAAGCGCAATGCCGCGATTCAAGTAGGCATAATCATAGTTTGGAGACAGCTCTAATACCCCATCAAACGCTTCATAAGCGCTATCGTATTCACCCTCTTGAGTGTAATAAATACCAAGGAAATTATAGGCATCGGCTAAGTCGGGTTGCAGTTTAAGCGCCTGCATAAAATCGATACGCGCCATTAAGCGTAAACCGACGCTGTCGTAAATCACGCCACGGTCGTAATGAAAACGTGCGCGCTGCTCGTTGGTTAGCTCAACCGCCGATAATATTTCATTCAGCTTGGCAAGGGTGACTTCAACTTTATAGTCTGGCATCACGGGAGCGATGACTAACTTGCCTTCAACGTCATTTTGGTTGTCTAAGGGAGACTTAGTGGTCGCACATCCAGCCAACATCAAGCTGGCACCCGCCAGCACAGCAACAACAGCGGTTCTAATTTTAAGACTCATCCATTTCTACCTTTTTAGATTCCCAACCCACGCAGAAGAATGTTCATGATAGCAATCCCACTTCAGGACTGCTATTGAGGAATAGCATTAAACGCAATTTTATTAAACCTAAACAAACAAAAAGGAGATCAATTGATCTCCTTTTAGTCACGTCATGTCGAAACTGACGCCGATAATGTCAGTGAAGACGATTATTCAGCAGCGGCTTCTTTAGTCTGTGCTTCTTTGATTGACAGTCTTACACGACCTTGACGATCCACTTCCATTACCTTAACGGTAACTTCTTGGTTCAGTTCAAGGTGGTCAGAGACGTTAGCAACACGCTCATCGCTGATTTGCGAAATGTGCACTAAACCATCTTTGCCTGGCAGAATGTTAACGAAGGCACCGAAGTCTACGATACGGATAACTTTACCGTTGTAGATACGACCCACTTCAACTTCTGAAGTGATTTCTTCGATACGACGGATGGCTTCACGGGTTGCATCGCCATTCGACGAAGCAATCTTCACAGTACCGTCATCTTCCAGTTCGATAGTGGTGCCAGTTTCTTCGGTCAGCGCACGAATAACCGCGCCGCCTTTACCGATAACATCACGGATCTTCTCAGGGTTGATCTTGATCGTTGTGATACGTGGAGCGTGGTCAGAGATATCATCACGGTGTGAACCAATCGCTTGGTCCATTACGTTCAGGATATGTACACGTGCGCCGTAGGCTTGTTGCAGTGCAATTTCCATGATTTCTTTGGTGATACCTTCGATCTTGATGTCCATCTGCAGTGCAGTCACACCGTCACGGGTACCCGCTACTTTGAAGTCCATGTCACCTAAGTGGTCTTCGTCACCTAAGATGTCAGACAGAACAACGAAGTCATCGCCTTCTTTCACCAGACCCATAGCGATACCCGCTACAGAAGTCTTGATGGGTACACCCGCATCCATCAGAGCAAGAGACGTACCACACACTGATGCCATAGAGCTTGAACCGTTAGATTCAGTGATTTCAGAAACCACGCGAACGCTGTATGGGAATTCTTCAGCGGTTGGCATTACTGCGTTGATACCGCGCCACGCTAATTTACCGTGACCGATTTCACGACGCTTAGGTGAACCCACCATACCTGTCTCACCCACAGAGTAAGGAGGGAAGTTGTAGTGCAGCATAAAGCGGTTAGTACGCTCGCCCATGATGCTATCAATCTTCTGTGCGTCACGCTCAGTACCTAGAGTACAAGTTACCAGTGCTTGAGTTTCGCCACGGGTAAACAGTGCACTACCGTGAGTACGTGGTAATACGCCTGCTAATACGCTGAGAGCACGAACCATGTCTGGCTCACGACCGTCGATGCGCGGCTCACCACGGATGATGCGACCACGAACCACTTTCTTCTCTAAGCTACCGAGCAGACCGTCAACTTCACGTAAATCGACGTCTGGGTTTGCAGCCAACAGTGCTTCTTTAGCTGCGGCTTTAACCACAGCAACTTGAGCATAACGATCTTGTTTAACTTGAATTTGATACGCTTGCGCTAAACCGTCTTCAGCTAATTCTTTAACTTGAGCAACTAAGGCTTCATTGGCAACTGGTGCAGTCCAATTCCAAGCTGGTTTACCCGCTTCTGCTTTGAATTCAGCAATCGCTTTGATAACCACTTGTTGTTGGTCATGGCCATAAACCACTGAGCCTAACATCACTTCTTCTGGTAATGCTTGAGCTTCTGACTCAACCATCAATACCGCGCTCTCAGTACCGGCAACAACTAGGTTCAGTTGGCTGCTTTCTAACTGAGTCACTGTTGGGTTCAGTACGTATTCGCCATTGATGTAACCCACGCGCGCTGCACCTAATGGGCCGCTGAATGGGATACCCGAAATAGCAAGCGCAGCCGAAGTACCGATCATTGAAATAATATCCGGCTCGATTTGTGGATCGACAGATACAACAGTAATGATCACTTGAACTTCGTTTGTGAAGCCATTAGGGAAAAGAGGACGAATTGGACGGTCGATCAGGCGAGCGATTAATGTCTCATCTTCTGAAGGACGGCCTTCACGCTTAAAGAAACCACCAGGAATTTTACCTGCTGCGTAGGTCTTTTCTTGATAGTTAACAGTCAGAGGAAAGAAGTCACGGCCTGCTTCAGCTTCTTTTTTACCAACAACAGTGACTAACACTGTCGTGTCACCCATGCTAGCTAAAACGGCAGCGTCTGCTTGACGTGCAATAACACCTGTTTCCAGGGTGACTGTATGTTGACCATACTCAAAACTCTTTACAATTGGATTCACGTGACCCATTCCTTAATTAATGACCTTGAATTACGCGCGTAAGTATACTGCAATTATCCACAATAGATAAAGAGCAGATAATGATGACAAAGGTCTATCTTTTCACTAAAGTGGGTAAACGAACAAAGAGTTATGCTGTAACTTAATGTCACAAGATCCCCATAGCGAAAACAATAATAAAGGATGTGTTGAATGACGGGTCGCTTTAAATCCCTAACTTGGAAACAAACAAATCTCGTCGTTTTTACAGCGCTTTTTTTCGCTATCGCCATCTTCATTGTTGAAATCGCCCTCGTCGTCGTCTCCACCAAGCAGCAACTCACTACCACTCAACAAGAATTACTCGATTCTGTAGAACAACCCGCCGCCAACGCCGTCTGGGCTTTAGATGATAATTTGGCGAGGCAAACCCTAGAGGGGGCGATTAAAGTCGAGCATGTGGGCTCTGCGGTGATTGAACTCGATGACGGCTCGATGTTTGTTTCCGTGAGCAATAATAAAAAAAACAACTCACAAACCTTTATCAGCCTCAGCAACAAACTCTTCGATGACTTAAAAGAAATTTCACGGCCCTTGTATCGACCCTTTTACTTTGAAGGCACTCAAAAACAGCAGCTTATCGGCACGTTAACCATTTTTTACGACACGCAGGAGCTGACCAACACCCTCTTTAGCCAGTTACGCTTCAGCTTTTTTGCCACCTTAGCCCGCGCGCTGTTACTCACCTTAGTGCTGTCTGTCGTATTCCACCGCTTCTTGACACAGCCAATAGCCAGGATCAGCGAAGCCATTGATAAGATTTCCCCCGATTCACCCGATGAAAACCTGCTGCCCATGTCCAACGCCCATAAGGATGATGAATTAGGCCTAGTGACATCGAAGTTTAACCAGATCCTTATTCAATTCAGTCAAACCCAATCCAAACTGCGTAAAATGGCTACCCGAGACCCATTAACAGGCCTTCCTAATCGAACCCTATTACTCGAAACCATTGCCGTGACTATCCAGCGCTCACGGGTTCATAAAAGCAGTTTTGCTTTGATGTTTATCGACTTAGACCGTTTCAAAAATATCAATGACTCCCTCGGACACGCCCTTGGCGATCAATTCCTCGCCCGCATCGCCCGTATTTTGGAACGCGTGGTGGGCGATAAAGGGTCAGTATCACGCCTAGGCGGCGATGAATTCGTGATTCTTGCCGACTCAGTTCACTCCCCCGACCAAGCTGCCGACTTTGTCGATAAACTGTTAGTGCAGCTCAACGTGCCGATTCAGCTGAATGAACATGCGATTCACCCAGCAGCATCGATTGGGATTTCCATCTATCCAGAAGATGGCAACAGCGCCGAAGATCTTATCCGCCATGCCGATATCGCCATGTACAGCGCAAAGGCCGCAGGATCGAATCAATGGGCCTTCTTCAAACAACAGATGACCGAGCGTGCGGCGGTGCGACTCCGTACCGAAGCATCACTGCATGACGCATTGAAAAACAATGAATTTTTGCTCTACTTTCAGCCCAAATTAGATTTACAAACCGGCAAGATCACCGCTTGTGAAGCTCTGATCCGTTGGCAAAAGGATGGCCGCTTAATCAGCCCTATCTCCTTTATTCCGGTGGCGGAAGAAACCGGCATTATTATTCCGATTGGACGTTGGGTTATCGAGCAGAGCTGCCGCGTATTGCGCGACTGGCAGAAGAAATATAACTATGCGATACCGATTGCCATTAATGTCGCGTCACAACAATTTGCCGATGCCAGCTTAGTGTCGGACATTAAACAAATGGCGCTGCGTTACCAAATTCAACCGGAATTACTCGAAATTGAAATCACCGAAACATCGTTGATGAATGACATTGAGCTTGCGATCAACAAGTTAGAACAGCTCAAGTCGGCCGGATTTGGTATTGCCGTCGATGACTTTGGAACAGGCTACTCTTCCCTGTCTTATCTGCGCCATTTGCCGATCACGACCATGAAAATCGACCGCTGCTTCGTGTCCGACTTACCAGGGGACAGCGCGATTGCCTCGACCATTTTGATGTTAGGTAAACAATTGAATCTTACGATTGTGGCCGAAGGGATTGAAAACGAGCAGCAACTCGATTGGCTCAAGCGTAATCAATGCCAAATAGGTCAAGGCTTCTATTTTAGCCAGCCGTTACCACAGGCAGAGTTTGAAGCGCTGTATATTGCCAACCAAACAGCAACCATTAGCAATATTGATGGATTTCGTGGCGCCTAACGCACCGAAGATAGAGTGTAAAATACTGAATTTAAGGCAATAAAAAAGGAGGCTTAGCCTCCTTTTTTATGTCAGTAAACGCGTGATTAACGACGTAAACCTAACTTTTGGATCAGCTCATTGTAACGCGCTGCTTCAGTACGCTTCAGGTAAGCTAATAACTTACGACGAGCGCTAACCATGCGTAACAGACCACGACGTGAGTGGTGATCGTGGATGTGCTCTTTGAAGTGATCTTGCAAATGGTTGATTTGAGCAGTTAACAGCGCAACTTGAACTTCAGTTGAACCAGTGTCGTTTGCGCCACGGCCAAATTCAGCCAGGATCTTTGCTTTCGCTTCAGTACTTAGTGACATGTGTCTCTCCAAATATAAAATGTGAATCTCTAGCCGATCACTAACTCAGCCAGAGGGCGCGCTATTCTACCCATAATCCTTGGCGCGCGCAATAAATGCGATGGATTAATAACCCAAGATAATCAATTAAGATGCTTTAGCTTGGTCGTGGAGCACAACTAAGCGCTTAGGCGCCAATAAGCCATCTTCGTTCATCTCGCCAATTCCAACGAAACGACGCTCAGTGCCCAACGTAATGCGCACCAACTTATCTGCAACGAGTCCAGAGACACGTACCGCCTGACCTTGCATTAAGTAAGCTGCGCTTGCATCTGGCACATTAACCTCGGGAAAGTCAGCAACAGCGGTATCCATAGGCAGCAGCAACGAGTCCAGCAAACTGCTTGGGTCAAGCTGCTCTTCCTGCGCCTTAGCGACTAGGGCTTCGAGTTGCTCCAAGGTGACCATTTTGTCGTAGGGATAATGCGCGACTTGAGTACGACGCAGCATAATCACATGGGCGCCACAACCGAGCATCTCACCTAAATCATCGATGATAGTGCGAATATAAGTGCCCTTAGAGCAATGAATGTCTAAGGTCAGCTCATCGCCTTCTAGACCGATGAAGTTCAGTTCAAAGACAGTGATTGGGCGCGCCTCGCGCGGCACTTCAATCCCCTCGCGGGCATACTTATACAAAGGCTGGCCTTGGTATTTCAGCGCCGAATACATGGAGGGCACTTGCTGAGTATCGCCACGAAAATGCTCTAAGGCAGACATTAACTGCGCCTCAGTAAATTCGAGCGGGCGAGTCTGCACCACTTCACCGTCAGAGTCGCTAGTATCTGTGCGTTGTCCCAGTTTTGCGGTAACCAGATAACGCTTATCCGAATCCAGCAAATGCTGCGAAAACTTAGTCGCTTCGCCTAAACACACAGGTAGCATACCCGTTGCCAAAGGATCGAGTGCGCCCGTGTGCCCCGCTTTATTGGCATTAAAAAAGCGCTTTACCCGTTGTAATGCAAAGTTGGAACTCATGCCAGTGGCTTTGTCCAACAACACAATACCGTCGATAAAGCGGCCCTTCGAACGTCTCGCCATTACGCTTTACCTTCGGTGTCATCGGCTTCGTCGATGTCATTCTCAGTCACATCGTCAGCGCTACCAAACTGTTGCTGCTTGGCTTTATCGCTGTTGATCACTTGGCTGACGAGGTTAGACATACGCATACCTTCAACCAATGAACTGTCATACACGAAACGAATTTCAGGCATGACTCTCAGCTTCATGCGGCCCGCAACTAATGTACGGATATAAGGCGCAGCTGTAATCAAGGCATTGAGCTTTTCTTGCACCAGCTCTTTGTCTTCTTCGAAGAAAGTCACAAACACTTTCGCGTAACTTAAATCGCGGGACACATCGACATCATTAACGGTTACAAAACCAATACGGGGATCTTTCATGTCGCGTTGTAACACAACAGCCAGCTCTTGCTGCAACTGCTGGGCTATGCGACGTGTACGACTGAATTCTTTTGCCATAATAGAGTTACCATAGCTAATGTATTAAATTGAAAGGGCGGCTAATGCCGCCCTCTTTATCGTTACAGTGTGCGTGCCACTTCGACGGTTTCGAATACTTCGATTTGGTCACCCACGCGGACATCGTTGTAGTTCTTAACACCGATACCACATTCCATGCCGTTGCGAACTTCGTTAACGTCGTCTTTAAAGCGACGTAGCGATTCGAGTTCACCTTCGAAGATCACCACGTTATCACGCAGTACGCGGATTGGTGCGCTGCGCTTGATGGTGCCTTCAGTCACCATACAACCGGCGATTGCGCCCAGTTTTGGTGACTTGAACACGTCACGTACTTCAGCCAGACCGATAATCTGTTGCTTGAATTCTGGTGACAACATACCCGTCATCGCCGCTTTCACTTCATCAATCAGATTATAGATAACGCTGTAGTAACGCAGGTCAACACTTTCGCTTTCGATAGTCTTACGCGCCTGTGCATCGGCACGGACGTTAAAGCCAACCATGATCGCGTTAGAAGCCGCAGCTAAAGTCGCGTCGGTTTCGGTCAGAGCACCCACACCGCGAGCGATGATGTTCACTTTCACTTCGTCGGTAGACAGACCCATTAAGGAGTCGGTAATCGCTTCGAGTGAACCTTGAACGTCTGCCTTCAGAACGATGTTCAGTTCCTTCACTTCGCCTTCGGTCATGTTCGCGAACATGTTTTCCAGCTTAGACTTCTGCTGACGCGCTAATTTCACGTCACGGAACTTGCCTTGACGGTACAGGGCTACTTCACGGGCTTTACGCTCGTCGCGAACAACAGTTGCTTCATCACCGGCAGATGGCACACCTGACAGACCTAAGATCTCAACAGGGATTGATGGGCCCGCTTCAGTGATTGAACGACCGTTCTCGTCTTTCATCGCACGGATTTTGCCGTACTCTAAACCACATAGAACGATGTCGCCTTGGCGCAGTGTACCTTCTTGAACCAGAATCGTTGCCACAGGGCCGCGACCTTTGTCCAGTTGTGATTCGATAACCACACCTGCCGCCATACCGTCACGTACCGCTTTAAGCTCTAATACTTCAGCTTGCAGCAGAATGCCTTCGAGTAGGTCGTCAACGCCAGCACCTGTCTTAGCAGATACGAAGGCGAACATGTTGTCACCGCCCCAATCTTCAGACATAACGCCGTGTTGCGCTAATTCACTCTTCACGCGGTCGATATCGGCTTCTGGTTTATCCATCTTGTTGACAGCAACAATCAATGGCACGTTACCGGCTTTAGCGTGTTGAATCGCTTCGATGGTTTGTGGCATTACGCCGTCATCGGCAGCAACAACCAGTACAACGATGTCAGTCGCTTTAGCACCACGGGCACGCATTGCGGTAAACGCGGCGTGACCTGGGGTGTCTAAGAAAGTGATCATGCCGTTTTCGGTCTCAACATGGTATGCACCGATATGTTGAGTAATACCACCGGCCTCACCCGCTGCCACTTTCGCGCGGCGGATATAGTCAAGCAGAGACGTTTTACCGTGGTCAACGTGACCCATGATGGTCACAACTGGCGCACGAGGCTCAAGCTTAACGCCACCCTCTTCATCACGCTCAGACAGTACTTGTTGCTCTAATTCGTTTTCACGGATCAGTACCACTTTGTGGCCCATTTCTTCGGCAACTAACTGGGCGGTTTCTTGATCTAACACTTGGTTGATCGTCACCATTGAGCCCATCTTCATCATTTGCTTGATTATTTCAGTCGCTTTAACAGCCATTAAGTGGGCAAGTTCTGCCACAGTAACAGTTTCACCGATACGCACATCACGGTTAACAGCAGCCACTGGCTTGTTAAAGCCGTGTGCCATTGATTCTGGCGCTGTGCTGCGGTTACGCATGTGTTTTTCGCGACCATCGCGAGCATCTTTACCACCACGTTTAGTCTTGGCGGTATTTTTGTTACGAGCACGACGACCACGTTTTTCTTCATCCATATCCGATGAATCTTCAGCAGCACGGGCCACTTTAGAGGTAGTGATATGGTGATCGCTATAACGCTCAGCCTCTTTACGTTGACGCTCTTCTTCGTCCCAACGCTTAGAGTTTTCTTCCGCTAACAGACGTGCTTTTTCAGCCGCTTTAGCCGCTTCTTCGTCTTGCTTACGCTTAGTCGCTTCAGCTTGAGCCGCTTTTAAACGCTCAGCTTCAACACGCGCCGCTTCCGCTTCTGGCGAAGTGTCTTTGGTGGTTTTCGCATCAGTCGTCGCTTTGGCTTTAGCTTTTGCTTCAGCATCCGCTTTCGCCTTGGCTTCTGCTTTTGCTTCGGCGTCTGCTTTAGCCTTAGCTTCGGCTTCCGCTTTGGCCTTGGCTTCTGCTTCAGCTTTTGCCTGAGCTTCGGCTTCTGCCTTCGCTTTGGCTTCTTCTTCAGCTTTCAGAACCGCTTCGCTCACGTCACGCTTAACGAAAGTACGGGTTTTACGTACTTCTACTTTAACGTCTTTAGATTGACCACCATTACCGGCCACACTCAGGGTCGATACGGTTTTACGTTGCAGTGTCATTTTGGTCGGTGCGCTTTCGCCGCCATGCTGCTTCTTCAGATAATCCAGTAACTGTTGCTTCTCAGCTTCAGAAACGTTATCAGTTTGGCCTTTCTTAATTCCGGCCTGAGAGAATTGCTCAATCAGACGTTCAACACTTTTACCCACTTCCGTGGCCAATTTCTCTACGGTAGTATCTGCCATCAGTTAAATCCCCCTGTTGATCGACTTATGCTTCTTCGCCAAACCAACAGATGTTGCGGGCAGCCATGATCAGCGCACCTGCTTTTTCTTCTGTCAATTCTTCAATTTCGATCAAATCATCAATGCCTTGTTCAGCCAAGTCTTCTAGAGTCACGATACCTTTGCTTGCTAAAACATAGGCTAAGTGTCTTTCAACACCTTCAAGTGCTAATAACTCTTCACTTGGCTCCACACCATCTAGTGCTTCTTCAGTGGCGAGAGCTCGAGTTGAGATCGCCGCTTTTGCACGCTCACGTAATGCTTCAACGATATCTTCATCGAAGCCATCAATTGCTAATAATTCAGATACAGGCACGTAAGCCACTTCTTCGAGAGAAGTAAAACCTTCGTCAGCCAGTACTTGAGCAAAATCTTCATCTACATCCAGTGCGTTTATGAATAAGCTCTTCACCTTAGCGCTCTCGGCTTGGTGCTTCTTGTTCATGTCTTCCACTGTCATCACATTTAGTTCCCAGCCAGTCAGCTGAGTCGCTAAACGTACGTTTTGACCGTTACGGCCAATGGCTTGTGCCAGACTTTCCGCTTCAACGGCGATATCCATTGAGTGGTTGTCTTCATCAACGATGATAGAAGCCACATCGGCAGGCGCCATTGCGTTGATCACATATTGTGCTGGATTATCATCCCACAACACGATATCGACACGCTCGCCACCGAGTTCATTCGATACTGCTTGTACGCGTGCACCACGCATACCAACGCAAGCACCGATTGGGTCGATACGACGATCGTTTGACTTCACGGCGATCTTAGCGCGTGCACCTGGGTCGCGCGCAGCGCCCATGACTTCGATCAGCTCATCGGCAATTTCCGGTACTTCAACACGGAACAGCTCAATCAGCATGTCTGGCTTAGTGCGAGTTAAGAACAACTGCGCGCCACGTGCCTCTGGACGTACTGAATACAGCAGTGCACGGACACGGTCGCCAGGACGGAAAGATTCGCGTGAAATTAAATCTTCACGGAATAATACGCCGTCAGCGTTGTTACCTAAGTCAACAACCACGCTTTCACGGGTCGCTTTTTTCACCACACCAGTGATCAGTTCGCCTTCTTTATCTTGGAACTGTTCAACGACTTGCGCACGCTCAGCTTCACGTACTTTTTGTACGATCACTTGCTTAGCGGTTTGCGTCGTAATACGGTCGAAGGCGACAGATTCGATCTCGTCTTCGATAAAATCGCCAGGTTGGATTTCTGGGTTTTCGTAACGCGCAGCTTCCAAGGTGATTTCGCGGTATGGGTTTTCTAACGCAACACCGTTATCGTCGATAACCATCCAGCGGCGGAACGTTTCATAGGCGCCAGTTTTACGATCGATAGAAACACGAACGTCGATATCGCCTTCGTATTTTTTCTTGGTTGCAGTTGCCAGCGCAGTTTCTAGCGCTTCAAAAATTTTCTCGCGTGGAACGGCCTTTTCATTTGAAACCGCCTCAGCGACTAGCAGAATCTCTTTATTCATTTCGTCTTGCCTCGTTCACCTTGAAACCATCAAAACTTAGCGATGATGTTGCCTTTACGGATATTATCCAAGGCGACAACCAGCTCTTTACCATTCACATTGAGTGACAACATTTGGCCGTCAACCTGTGTAATGGCGCCTTTTAAATTACGACTGCCCGCGACAGGCATAGTCAGTTGAAGCTTGACATCCTCGCCGACATAGGCCGCATATTGCTCAGCAGTAAATAAGGGTCTATCTACGCCTGGCGAAGATACCTCTAAGGTATATTCAGTAGAAATAGGGTCTTCAACATCGAGTACAGCGCTGACTTGGCGACTTACGTTGGCACAATCTTCGATATTGATACCATTCTCACCATCAATGAACACGCGCAGGATTGAATGTTTACCCGCTTGTACATATTCAATGCCCCAAAGTTGGAAGCCTAATGCCTCCACAGGCACTTTGAGCATGTCTGCCAGTCTGGATTCTAATGTTGCCAAAATTGACCCCCGGAAAAAACAAAAAAGGGCTTAATAGCCCTAGTAAAACGTCGCATCGGATACGACAAATTTAAAAGTCCCAGATAACAAAAAACCCCGTAATGACGAGGTTATTAGCTTCAAGAACCTGTAAACCATAACGAATTCAAACACTATTCGTTACTAGGAGCTGGTTGCGGGGGCCGGATTTGAACCGACGACCTTCGGGTTATGAGCCCGACGAGCTACCAAGCTGCTCCACCCCGCGTCAACTGTGTGCAAGTATATTGACTATCGTCTTTGCTTGCAATAACTAAGTCAGCGCTTACTTCGTCTCACTTAGCTATATTATGGTGCCGAGAGCGGGACTTGAACCCGCACGTCCGTTAGGACACAGCCACCTCAAGGCTGCGCGTCTACCAATTTCACCACCTCGGCGACACCTTTTACTAGTCAGGAATTTTAGTTTCTGACTTTTCGGTTGCTTGATCAACTGGTTGAGTAACCTGTTCATCAGAACCTAAATTTTTCCATGCATCTTCATTTTTTGCGTGGTTTGCACTTAAGTTGCCAATCAGCAGACTTAACGTGAAAAACGCAATGGCCAGAATCGCCGTTGTGCGTGTCAGGAAGTTACCTGAACCGCTTGAACCGAATAAGGTACCTGATGCACCGGCGCCAAATGAGGCCCCCATGTCAGCTCCTTTGCCTTGCTGGATTAAGATCAGGCCAATTAAACCTAATGCAACCAACAAGTAAACAACTACTAAAACTTCATACATATTATGCGCTCATCGCTATGGTACACAGACTTAAAAACTCGGTAGAGTTTAAACTGGCACCGCCAATCAGTCCACCATCAACATCAGGTTGGGCAAATAAATCTGCCGCATTACTCGGTGTCACACTGCCACCGTACAAAATCCTGATATTTTCTCCGATAAACGGAGACACTTCAGAGAGACGCTTGCGTATAAACGCATGTACTTCTTGTGCCTGCTCTGGTGTCGCGCTCTTACCAGTCCCTACGGCCCATAACGGCTCGTAAGCGATAATGGCGTTATCAAAAGCCATAGTGCCATTTTTCTGGATCACTATATCCAACTCTTCCGCAATCACCTCGAAGGTACGTCTTGCTTCACGTGCTGGACCCGACTCACCCACGCATAAAATGGGGGTTAAACCGTGCTTTTGTGCTGCAGCGAATTTCTCCGCTACGATATTACTCGTCTCTCCGTACATACGGCGACGTTCTGAATGCCCGATAATGACATATCGACATCCGCAATCTTTAAGCATCTGGCCAGAAACTTCTCCGGTATAAGCGCCAAAGTCATGTTGACTTAAATTTTGAGCGCCCATCCTAACAAGTGAACCGTCTAGCGCTTCCTTGTTTGCTTCTAGCAGTTGCCTTACGCTTTCTAGATAGATAGAAGGCGGGCATAAAACCACTTCAGCTGAATCATTTTGGAGCTTTGAGGCAAATTTCTTGAACAACTCTTGGGCTAATGCCGCGCTGCCGTTCATCTTCCAATTGCCAGCTACCATAGGACGTCTGAGTGCCATCACTGTCTCCTCTGAAAGCGGCGTGAATAATAGCGAACCACTTATTAAGTTACAATAGCTAAATTCGAAATTTTTCAGATATTAGGTTGGAATGCTTACTTTTTACACGCCAAACCCTATTCTTGCTCATTAATGCAGCTAACACCTTCATTTTTAATCGGTATCAGCTGCACTCGACTAAAGATTGGTTTGATTAGCTCGCCGATTTTACCGCATCTGCAATCAAATTGGCGTGCGCTAACACAGTATTGTGATCATCACCTTCAACCATTACGCGAATTAACGGTTCAGTACCTGATTTACGTAGTAATACGCGACCTCGGGCACCCAGTTGTGATTCAACCTGAGCTTGAGCGGCTTTGACTTTATCTGAGCTTAATGGGTCGTGTTCCCCCTCAAAGCGCACATTCACTAACACCTGTGGCAGCATCTCCATCGGGGCTGTGAGTTGCTCTAATGTGGCATTTTGTCGACGCATTGCCGCCAGCACTAAAATCCCCGCCACGATACCATCACCCGTTGTACCATGGTCAAGGTTAAGGATATGGCCCGAGTTTTCACCGCCAATACGCCAATCGAGTTCTTTCAATAACTCCATCACATAACGGTCACCCACTTTAGAGCGGGCAAAGGGAATATCTAAGGCTTGTAAGGCTAAATCGAGGCCTAGGTTAGACATTAGCGTGCCGACAACGCCACCACGCAGCACGCCACGGGCTTTAGCATCGCAGGCCAAAATAAAGAGAATTTGGTCACCATCGATAACTTCACCACGGCTGTTGACCATCATAATACGGTCACCGTCACCATCGAGTGCAATCCCTAAATCGGCGCCCTCGGTCAATACGGTTTCGCAAATTTTCGCCATGGACGTGGCGCCCACTTTGTCATTGATGTTGACGCCATTGGGCTTATCACCAATGGCAATCACCTCTGCGCCTAACTCACGGAATACCGCAGGTGCAATGTGATAGGTCGCTCCGTGAGCACAGTCCACCACAATTTTTAACCCTGTGAGGGTTTGATCCGCAGGGAAGTTACCCTTGCAATATTCGATATAACGGCCACGCGCATCTTCAATACGTGACACTTTGCCCAATAAATGCGACTCAACACACTCTAAGGGCTTTTCTAATTCGGCTTCAATTTCAAGCTCTAAGTTATCGTCGAGCTTGCTGCCATCGTTGGAGAAAAATTTAATGCCGTTATCGTAGTATGGATTGTGGGATGCACTAATCACCACACCCGCTTCTGCGCGGAAAGTGCGAGTAAGATATGCCACAGCGGGTGTTGGCATTGGCCCCATTAACATCACATTGAGGCCCGCTGCCGAAAGCCCCGCCTCTAAGGCAGACTCAAACATATAACCCGAAATACGAGTATCTTTACCAATAATCACTTTTTTCGTGCCGCTGCGGGATAACACACGTCCAGCCGCCCAACCCAACTTTAATGCCAGCTCGGGAGTCATCTGGCCTGAACCTACCTTGCCACGAATACCATCGGTTCCAAAAAATTTACGTTCGCTCATAACGCCCCACAAACTTCAATGTGTCCCTCGGTTGGGATCATAATATTAATGAGATACTTAACAAAAATAGCCTTTATAGATATGCCTGTGTCGCTTGTAACACTTTCAGCATATCAACAGTTTCAGGGACATCATGGACACGAATGATATGTGCCCCTTTCTGGGCCGCTATCATGGCACCAGCAAGGCTCCCCGCTAGACGCTCGGAGGTCGGTCTAGCGAGAAGGTTTCCTATCATGCTCTTACGGGATAAACCTATCAATATCGGCAACTCAAACTGCTCAAAACGCTCTAACTTCGCGAGCAGTTCATAGTTATGCTCTAAGGTTTTGCCAAAACCAAAGCCCGGGTCGATTAACAATCGCTCCCGCGGGATCCCCGCATCGATACATGCTTGAATACGCTCGAGTAAAAACTCAGTAACATCGACAACCACGTCTTGGTATTCGGGTGCAGTTTGCATACTGCGCGGTGCGCCCTGCATGTGCATTAAACAGATGGGCACATTTAGCTGCGCCGCTGTCTCTAATGCCCCTGGCTCTAACAAGGCTCGCACATCGTTGATTAAATGCGCACCAGCATTCACCGCTTGTCGCATCACTTCCGGTTTACTGGTATCGACTGAAATCCACACATCATGGTGTTTAGCGACATATTCCACCAGAGGGATCACACGGGCGAGCTCATCCTCAACCGTCACATCGGCCGCACCAGGCCTTGTCGACTCGCCGCCGATATCGATGATAAGCGCACCTTGGGCCACCATGTCATCAGCATGTTGGCAAGCTAATTCAAAGGAAGAGAACTTTCCACCGTCGGAAAAAGAATCGGGAGTAACATTCAGAATGCCCATCACGACGGGCGAAGCTAAGGATAAGCGTTTGGTTCCAGCAATTAATTCAAACACGCATTGACTCCATATGGGACAGCTTGCTAGCGCGTTTCATCCGTTTGCTGCGCTGGTTCATTCATGTGACTGTTTATATTGAATGACAGCGCAGTCAATTTTCTAGCAAGATAAAACAAGAAAACCCCTTAACGGGGTTCTCTTTCAATTAACAACCGCTACTTAACGGGTGACTCATTGGCATCTTTCAGCTCTGCCTCAACGGGAGCGGTCTTTACCACTTCGTCAACTTTAACGGCAGGTTCACCTTTGCCATTGCCTTTGTCGTTTGAACCATTGTCATCCGCTTGCCAATCGGCAGGCTGACGCACTTCACGACGGTTCATCAAATCGTCAATTTGTAGTGAGTCAATGGTTTCATACTTCATCAGCGCGTCTTTCATCGAGTGCAGAATATCGATGTTATCCAGCAGAATTTGCTTAGCACGACCATAGTTTTTATCGATAAAGGCTTTCACCTCGGCATCGATAACTGTCGCGGTTTCATCGGACATTGCCTTGGCTTTACCCATGCTACGACCTAAGAACACTTCACCTTCTTCCTCGGCATAAAGTAATGGACCGAGTTTGTCGGAGAAGCCCCATTGGGTCACCATGTTACGGGCAATCGATGTCGCGTATTTAATGTCTTGCGAAGCACCTGTAGACACTTTTTCGCTGCCGTAGATCAGCTCTTCGGCTAAACGACCACCGTAGGCAACCGAAATCTGGCTTTCTAACTTACGACGGCTTTGGCTAATCGCATCAGCTTCAGGTAAGAAGAAGGTCACCCCCAGTGCACGACCACGCGGGATAATGGTTACCTTATGCACAGGGTCATGCTCTGGCACTAAACATCCCACAATCGCGTGGCCTGCTTCGTGGTATGCCGTCATTTCTTTCTCGGCTTCAGACATCACCATAGAGCGGCGCTCAGCCCCCATCATGATCTTGTCTTTTGCACGCTCGAATTCTTCCATACCGACAACACGGCGATTACCGCGCGCCGCAAATAGTGCAGCTTCGTTGACTAAGTTGGCTAAATCGGCACCGGAGAAACCTGGCGTACCGCGAGCAATTACGCTTGCTTTCACATCTTCAGAAAGCGGCACTTTACGCATATGCACTTTAAGGATTTGCTCACGACCGCGAACGTCTGGCAGACCCACAACCACTTGACGGTCGAAACGACCTGGACGCAGCAGCGCAGAGTCCAATACGTCTGGACGGTTGGTCGCCGCAATCACGATAATCCCTTCGTTACCTTCGAAGCCGTCCATCTCAACCAGCATTTGGTTAAGGGTTTGTTCACGCTCATCGTGACCACCACCTAAGCCTGCGCCACGTTGGCGACCTACGGCATCGATTTCGTCGATGAAGATAATACAAGGAGCTGATTTTTTCGCTTGTTCGAACATGTCACGCACGCGAGAAGCACCGACACCGACGAACATTTCTACGAAGTCAGAACCTGAAATGGTAAAGAAAGGTACCTTTGACTCGCCCGCAATCGCTTTAGCCAGTAAGGTTTTACCTGTTCCTGGTGGGCCAACCATGAGCACGCCCGTTGGAATACGGCCACCCAGTTTTTGGAATTTGGTTGGATCACGCAGATAATCGACCAGCTCTTTCACTTCTTCTTTGGCTTCATCACAGCCAGCAACGTCAGCAAAAGTGGTCTTGATTTGATCTTCGCTCATCAGCTTGGCTTTGCTCTTGCCAAAGGACATAGCGCCTTTGCCACCGCCGCCCTGCATCTGGCGCATAAAGAAAATCCATACCCCAATCAGCAGCAACATTGGGAACCAAGAAATAAAGATCTGGGTTAAGAACCCCGACTCTTCGGCTTCTTGGCCTTTCATGGTGATGCCTTTACGGTCAAGATCATTAATTAAATCTTGGTCATACAGTGGCATGATGGTCGTGAATTTTTCGCCCGTGCGCTTAGAACCTTCGATAGTACGTTGGTCACTTTTCACTTCAACACTGGCGACTTGTCCATCACGAACATTGTCTAGGAACGTAGAATAATCCATCTTCTGCGATGACGAAGAAGAGGGGGAGTAACCCTGAAACACTGACATCAGCACAACGGCGATGACAACCCAGAGTATTAGATTTTTTGCCATGTCACTCAAATTACTAGACCTCATAAAGTCTTGCGATGATTAACGCTAGGGTACTACAACTTGTACCCTGTCGCCACAAGATAGACTTCACGGGAGCGTGCCCGCGACGAGTCCGGTTTACGTGTTTTAACTACTTTGAATGCGTCTTTTACCGCCTTCATATATTCGTCAAACCCCTCCCCCTGAAAGACTTTGACCGCAAAACTGCCGTTAGGTGCCAATACTTGATGACACATATCTAACGCCAGTTCGACTAAATACATGGCGCGCGGTTGATCGACACCATCGGAACCACTCATGTTGGGCGCCATATCAGACAATACAACGTCAACCTTATCCGCACCGACGCGAGTTAGCAATGCTTCGAGCACTTTCTCTTCACGAAAGTCCCCTTGCAAGAAATCCACGCCGACGATGGGATCCATTGGCAAAATATCACAGGCGATCACTTTACCTTTATCTCCGGTCAGCTTGACGGCTATTTGAGACCAACCACCAGGAGCCGCACCTAAGTCCACCACAGTCATACCTGGGCGGATCAATTGGTCCTTCTCCTGGAGCTCCTCAAGCTTGAACGCAGCGCGAGAACGCAATCCCCGTTTCTGTGCTAGTTTGACATAATGATCATCAAAGTGTTCCTGCATCCAACGGGTGGAACTGGCCGTACGTTTTTTACCTGACATTTAAAATCCGCAACAATTGAGAGTTACACAAGGGCTATATAAGGGTAGAATAGCGGTTTTTCAACAGTAACTCAGCAAAAGTTGGTAGAAATGAACTTAACAACCAAACAAAAACAGCATTTAAAAGGTCTGGCGCACAATTTAAAGCCAGTGGTGCTGCTTGGTGCCAATGGATTGACTGAAGGTGTACTCGCTGAAATTGAAAGCGCACTCGCTTATCATGAACTGATTAAAGTGAAAGTAGCCTCTACCGATAGAGAGCTAAAAAATGCCATCGTTGATGCCATAGTACGTGAAACTCAATCTGCAAAAGTGCAACTTATTGGTCATATTCTGGTGATTTATCGTCAATCGCCTGAAATGAAAATTGCCCTGCCAAGAGCTAAGTAATTTTCCAGCCTTAAACAAAACGGCCACTCAAGCGAGTGGCCGTTTTGTTTTTAGCACTTATGGCGTATCTGTGATGACTTGCACTTTATAATGCTCTGGCGTTAATCCCAAAAATTCGGGCAATGAAGTCCCGACCGATATTGATGAGAAAGTGCCAGTTAAAATGCCGATAAACATGGCTATTGAGAATCCTTCCAACGGCCCACCGCCCATAATCCATAACGCTCCCACTGTCATTAAGGTGGTTCCCGAGGTTACCATGGTACGGGAAAATGTCGCGACAATCGCTTGGTTGTTAATCTCCTGAACCGCAAGCTTTGGCTTAGCAATCAATAACTCCCGGATCCGGTCGGCAATAATGATCGAATCGTTGAGCGAATAGCCTAAAATCGCCAGCACGGCGGCGAGCACGGTTAAATTAAACTCCATTTGGGTTAATGAGAAAAAGGCGAGCACGAAAATCACGTCGTGCACCAGCGCAAACAACGCACCGGAGGCGAGACGCCATTCGAAGCGATAACTCAAATAGCCTAAGATACACAGCATGGCCACTAACAAAGCAAGGCCGCCCTGCTCGGCTAACTCTTTACCCACTTGCGGGCCGACAATACTGGTGTTCAGTACTTGCACTTCACCCACAGGCGCTAAGGCTTGCGCAATATCGACATTACTTTGCGCAGTGTCGGCATAGCGTAATACCCAACGTCCGGGCTCACTGGCCGAAATCACAGTCACCTCTTGCTGATAAGCCGCGTTCAATAGCGGTTGCAGCTCGCTGCTGGTGATCCGTCTGTCGAGCTGAACCTCGGTCACCACACCGCCTGTAAAGTCTAAACCCCAGTTAAAGCCTTTCATCCCGATGATGGTGAGAGAGGCCAACATTAAAAAGATAGAGATAGCGCTCGACACATAACGCCATTTGGTCAGATTGAGATTCTTCATAGTTATACCCTCACATGGCGGCGCGCATCACGCCCATACACTAGGTTGATTAAGGCTCTTGAGGCAAAAATACCGGTAAACATACTGGTCAGCAGACCTAAACCTAAGGTCAAGGCAAAGCCTTGGATGGGGCCATTACCGATGGAATAGAGCACTACCGCGGTGATCATAGTGGTGAAGTTAGCGTCAAAAATGGTTGAGAACGCACTGTCAAAGCCAGTGTCAATCGCCAGGGCGAAGCTGCGCCCCTCTTTTAACTTGTCTTTAATCCGCTCGAAGATCAGCACGTTGGTATCGACCGCCATACCAACCGTCAACACCAGACCGGCAATGCCGGGTAAGGTCAGTACTGCGCCGGGGATCAGCGCCAGCAAACCAAAGAGGATCACCATGTTGGCAATCAAGGCCACGTTGGCCACCCACCCGAGACGGCGATACCAGAGCGCCATAAACAACAAGGTAATTCCCATACCAAGGCCGAGCGCTGCAAAGCCGTTTTGAATGTTTTCGGCGCCAAGGGTTGGGCCAATGGTGCGTTCTTCAACAATAGTTACAGGCGCCGTCATTGAGCCCGCGCGTAGCAACAAGGCTAATTGCTGCGCCTCTTGATAGGTGCCTGCGCCAGTGATCCTAAAACGATCTCCCAGCTGTGATTGAATGGTCGCGACACTAATGATCTCTTGGGTCTGCTTGGCTTTGCCCTGCTCATCCCGGCTATATTCGCTGTAGGATGTTGCCATCGGCTTACCGATATTGGCGCGGGAAAATTCCGACATTTTTTGGCCACCGATTCGGTCGAGGTGAATGTTCACTTCGGCCATGCCCATTTCGCCAATATTGGCGCGGGCATCGACAATATGATCGCCGCCCAATACCGGCGTGCGTGCCACATAAACAGGATTGCCAGATTTATCCTTCAGCACCTGCGCATTCACTGAACCCGATTCTTTAACTTCAAAAAAGGCCAAACTTGCGGTCGCACCAATCACGTTTTTCGCAGCGGCGGGGTCTTGGACACCGGGCAGCTCGATGCGAATACGGTGTTCGCCCTGACGCTGTACTAAAGCCTCAGTGATGCCCAGCTCTTCAATCCGGCTACGCATAATTTGCAAGTTTTGCTGCACGGTTAAATTACGTAACTTGATTTGCTCTTCTTGAGCGAGCTTTAAGATTAAGCCATTATCCGCATTGGTTAATTGCCAAGTCGGGTAGCTTTGCTGCATAAACTGGCGAATGGTTGAGCGCGCATTATTGGTTGATTCAGCCGCGTCATTAAATGCAATTGCGATTTGCAACCCTGCATCTTCGCGCGTGCTATCAATACGCACACTGGCGCCGCGAATTTGCTGGTCACGCAAAAACTGTCGAAGGGACTCGACTAATGCATCGGCTTGAGCTTGATAGACGGGCTGCACATCCACATCCAGCAAAAATTGCACCCCTCCGCGCAAGTCGAGCCCGAGTTTAATCGGTTCAAAACCCATATTTTGCAGCCAACTTGGCGCAGCACTCACCAGTGCCAGCGTGAGCTCTTTCGGCTCACTGACCATGGATGACACTAAGGTCTTCACTAAGGTTTGCTCGCTGTCATCATTCAGTACAATAAGGGTTTGCCCGTCTTCTGAGCTGTTGGCGTTGCCATGTTGGGCATGCTTAACTTCGATACGCTTAACATCAACGCCCTGCGCCTTTAATTTATCCCGCAGTTCGATGGGGGTTAAATTAAGCCCCGCTTTAGCGCCCACCTGCACGGCGGCATCTTCTCCATACCAAGTCGGTAAGGCGCTAAATAACATCACGATAATCGTGACGATAAGCACAACGTATTTCCAAGCTGAATAATGATTTAGCAGCTTTTTACTCTGAATTTTATCCATAGATATCACTCGCATGATATTGCCCACTCGAATAGCTATTTGCAGCGCAAATAGTGCTAATAAACATGAGCGAACAATCACTGTATTACGGTGAAACCTGTAAACACGGATCCCACAAGGAGTACGCTAAATGCGAGCAAACTCAGTGGTGATAACCGATTCACCCCGTCTAAACCGGATGGATTTAAATCCAATGTGATTTAGCCGCACCTTCGGCGTACACACCGCAGGCTTTGATGCTAGGTTATCGGGTACAGGTTTCGGATGACAAAATGCAAAGTTAATCAAAGACATCCATAACGACCTCTGGTTCAGATGATGAACTCAAACGGTAGTTATGGATAAGCCTTGCTAACTTGCTACAGGGAGCGGTGAGTTAAGCGGCTTGCTGACTGAAGCGATATTGGAGGTTAGAGACTTTCCAGCCCGAGATCCGCGCAGGTGAAGATTCGGCTAAGAGGGTCCAATCTGGGCGAGCATCGAGGCGAATATTTTCCCCTAATGCGGGCGCAGGCTCTGGTTCAAACTCAAAGGCCAACAGGTAAACAGGCTTCACCTCACGCATATCATGCTGAACAAGATTGATAAAACGCTGGGAGTTAGCCGGAGCAAAATTAAAATCATCCAAGTGACTGACTAATTCTGACTCTGAGCAATCGGTGGCCTGTGCTTTATCTGAATCGGTGCAGACAGCTTTGCTATCGCTCGCCGTCGATTGTGCCGTTGAGTGATGTGATGCAGTGCTATCTTGCGCAGTGAGTGACGGCGTATCCGCGGTAGGCGCAGTTGTGACTACCGTTGTCGCTACCATTTTAGGCGCCAGATGCAGCTGCTGAGCAGTTAAGCTGCGCGGCGCATAGCCACCCGCATGGGCGATCAAAATGATCGACACACAGAGTAACATTAATCCTTGGCGCCAGTGCTTAATCAAACTCAGTTCCTAATTGGGTACACGCAACTTTTACGTGATGAAATATTCGCAGAAGAAACAACACTTTTTTGGATAGCTTTCGTAAAGAACCTTGATGAATGCATAGAAAGCTCCAAGCGTGCAGCTTAGGTAACCGCCGCCTCAGAGGCAAATTAAACTTTATCCATCTTGCTTATTTGTGCGCCAAGGACACTGATATTGCAGTGCCCTAGGTATAAAAAAGGCCATAAAAAAGCCGCACTAGGCGGCTTCTTATCGGTAAACCATCGAGTCTGGTGAGACCAAGACTTAGATGTATTGCACCGAAATAATTTCGTAATCGGTCAATCCACCAGGGGTTGCGATCGACACTTCATCACCTTCATTCTTACCCACTAAACCACGGGCAATCGGAGAGTTGACTGAAATCAGGTTTTCTTTGATGTTAGCTTCATCGTCGCCCACGATACGGTAAGTCACTTCCGCATCGGTATCCAGATTAAGGATAGTCACAGTGGTACCAAAAATGATACGACCATTGTTCGCCATCTTAGTCACGTCGATGATCTGCGCGTTAGAAAGTTTGCCTTCAATGTCACGGATACGCGCTTCACAGATCCCTTGCTCTTCACGGGCTGCGTGATATTCCGCGTTTTCCTTCAGATCGCCTAACTCTCTCGCTGAGGCAATCGCTTCAGTGATTTTCGGGCGACGTTCAAACTTGAGCATATCTAACTCTTTACGCAGCTGTTCTGCACCGACAACTGTCATAGGAACCTTAGTCATAACTTCTTTCGTCTCCTTTAAAACAAAAGCAACCCGTGCCGACGCTAAAGGTCAACACAGTAAAATCAGGGTGGAATTGCGCTATTCTAATCGTTATGCGCTTGGGATGCATCAAGAACTATGCACCAGTGCAGCTTACTGAAGCTCACGCTCAGATGCTAGTGCCAAAGTATAATAGTGCGAACTTAAGTGGGGCAAAATGCCCACAAATAAATTTGTGGGCATGGGGAGCGTTAAAGCATGCGCTTATTCAAGCCCAGCTTCGAAGGTCAAAAAGATTTCGCTAACTGTTTTATCGGCAAGAGATTTATCAGGACTTGGACGTTCGATTGAAGCATGCAGCAGATAACGACCAGCAGCTGGCAGCGTCATAGCCACTTTACCTTCTTTATCCGAAGTTAAACTGATTTCTTCCGGCTTGTTACGGTACAGGCTGCCATCCTTCATGATCGCCACACTCACGCCTTCGACGGGCTTACCATCGTAAACAAACTGCAGTGTTGCGGGTTCATTTTCAACGATATCAGCGGGATGGGTAATAGGCACCAATTCCAAGTATTCACCTTTCGGCGCCAGTACCTTATCGGTTGGTTTGTTACGGGTCACATAGGTTTCTACCCGCGCCACATTTAATGAACCTTTTAGCTCATAGGCATCCTTTGGCATCACGGCCGCTGTCGCTTTTTTATCGAGTCGACTGCGAACCATGCCTTCTTTACCTTTGATTTTATAAACAGAAAAGTATCTCGGCGTGACTTCCTTTTCAAACTTATAGGTACCGTCTTGCAGTAATTGCACGTCGAAAACCGATTTACGACCGCCAGTGTAGCTTGAACTTGGGGAGCTTGGCTTACCATCGGGTAAGTACACTCGCACATCGCTGGCGGTGACTGGTTTATCAAACATAAAGACTTGGTTACTGGCGGACACATCCGAGGTGATCCACACCGCCTCTAGGCTTTCGGCCGAGACGTTATAGTGGCTAGGTAAAATCCAGCGGTCATGGCTGCTCGCCAATGGGCTGATGCAGAGCGCGCTAACTAAGGCAAGTAAACGTAGTTTCATCTTCATATCCTTTCAGTAAAGTGCAGGGCTTAGCGAGTCATACCGCTTAAGCGAATATCAATCACGCCAGTTTCAGTGGTCGCTGGTAGTTGGGCGGTAAAATCCCCCGCCGTTAAATCAATATTTTGTCTCACGAGGTCACGCCCGCCGTGCTCGCGCACCACTTCGATAAACACAGTGTAAGAGGCAGGAGTCAGCGGTTTACCCGCGTCATCCGTTAAGTCCCAATCAATTTTGTAATGGCCTGCTGGCTTGGTCGCCGAGGCGATACCGTCGACAAAACTCATATCTTCACGCCCCGCCTTTCGCCACCAACGGCGAATGTCCTTAAGCCATTTATGGCCCTCGTCCCATACCCATAGGCTTAAAGTTTTAACGGTTTGGCCCTTGGCATCCTCAACCCACACGGCCACATAGGGACGGTGATACTGGCCTTCGGTAATTTCAGGCAAGGTCAAATCAACGGTCATTTTCGGCGCGGCAAATACCGCAGAACTCACAAACAACGCACCGATGGCGCTGGTGCGAATAAGCTGACGCATCATTAATCGGTTCTCCCTATGGAACAAAATAGACGTACACAAGTGCACAGCCTGAGCTGACGAGCACCATATAAAACAAGGATTTTTTAAGTCGTTTCGTTTGAGGCAGCAGCAAATAAGCGCCGGTGAGCGAAAAGAGAATAATCAACAAGGCGCAGAGATCTAACACCCAAGCCCAGACTATCCCGGTATTGCGCCCCTTGTGCAGATCGTTAAGCACTGCAACAACGCCATAATCTAAGGTCTCAACATAGGCTTTGCCGTCGAGCAGATCTAAGGTGACGGTGCGATACGTGCCAGGGCCTTTATTCACAAGGCTTATCTCATCCTCATCGATATCGGCAGTGCCAATATCCATATCCCACTGGCTTTTTAACCAATGCCCCGCCGCTAAACGCCACTCTGGCTCCTGCGGCGCTGCGGGTATCAAGTAGTTAGGAATATCAAACTGTTCACGTCGCGGTTCTTGATCTGCTGATGAAAACCAATTGGGATGGTTTAAGGTGATCCCGGTTACGGCAAAAAACAGCATTAACAGCAGCAGTGCCATAGAGACATAAACATGAATAATCCGAGCGAAGGAAAGTGATGATTTACTAACTTTTAATTTCAATGACTGACTCTCAAGAAGGGATATTAGGCAAGCGCCTAAATCGCCACCAACCGTTAGCTAATAGCCTGTATTAACGAAAGTTAATGGGATAGAGAGTAAATGATATTTATTATCAACAAAACCCAGGTTTACATTCTTTACATCAGGAGTACGGTATAACGGCAAAGTTGATGGGAAATATCGCAAACTCGCAGAGCGAGAAATGAGGTGGAGAAAACAGAAATAATTGTAAAACCAATATAAATTCAATTAGATAAAACTTAACCTTTTACCCTCTAATCTCTGTAAAAATTTACTTATTCACCCCTCTCGTTTACAGAATCGCAATCGGCTACAATCCGCCGCCGGCGACTTGCTGGTACTTCCAAAGGAAATATCATCTTGAGTACAACTCTGCTCAAAAAAATGCGTTGCCTACATATTATCTGGCTCGCACTAATGCTTAATGCCTGTGTTGCCCCGCTGCTATTGATGTCACCCCAAGGCCAACTGATGTGGGCACTGCTAAAACCCCTTGTCGGATTAAATCCAAATGACGTGGGGCTATTCGAACAGCCGCTGATTAAAGATCGAATGAAGGCTCTGCTCGGAGACAACTACGAAACCACAGTATCGCTGCTGAAAACCGCCGATAAAATCCAGCAGGAAGGCCCACTGTTTTATATGGTCTCGACCTATACGCCAGTGCCGGAAATGGCCGAAAAAGCAGGCTTTGTGTGGAACTCAGAAACCAACCAAATGGCGGTGATGTTGCTTACGGGTGGCTCGCCAAAAATTATCTCTGAGCAATTTACCGATCAGGCTGAGAAACTGGTACCAAGCTGGCCTAAAGAACTCGCTGACTACACAGATCCGCAAAAACTACAGCAAAAGGCGATAGATGCTGGCACGGAAAAACTGCAAGAACAAATCCCAGCGGCTGCGCCCCTAAAAGCCGTTGTCACAGGCGATGTAAAAGCGACACAGGAAGCGGTGCTTGAAAAGGCAGCGAGCGAAGTCGCAGCTCCCGAAGCGGTTAAAGAAGTTAAACCCATACAATAACAACTAATCGTTTTAGTCGCATTTCACTTTTGTCGGTGTCAGCCACAGTGTTTATTAAGCACTGTGGCTTTTTATCTCGATGACGCACCCATTCCAACCCCAAAGTACATCTTAGTCATTCGCACATAGCCAAAGTGCAAGCACGAGGCTTGCTCGAGTAAAGCCATAACACGCGAGCGATATCGGAGAAGATTGAAAAATAACGAAGTAATGAGGGAGTGACTCGAAAAGCACATCACAAAAGACAGAAAGCAAAAAGCCCGTCGTAGGACGGGCTTTTTAACTATGGCTGGGGTACTAGGATTCGAACCTAGGTATGCCGGGATCAAAACCCGGTGCCTTACCGCTTGGCGATACCCCAATTAACTTTTCATCAACCTAGAAGGTTTCACTTTGATGGTACGGGAAGAGAGACTTGAACTCTCACACCTCGCGGCACCAGAACCTAAATCTGGCGTGTCTACCAATTTCACCATTCCCGCATCAAAATGTACCAGATTGGCAAACAAAGGCGTCTCTGGATTTTTACCAGATAAATCAAATTGATTTAACGTGGATTTAAATATGGTAGCAATGGCGGGACTTGAACCTGCGACCCCAGCATTATGAGTGCTGTGCTCTAACCAGCTGAGCTACATTGCCATGGCTGGGGTACTAGGATTCGAACCTAGGTATGCCGGGATCAAAACCCGGTGCCTTACCGCTTGGCGATACCCCAAAAACTGAGAAACATGAAATGATGGCTGGGGTACTAGGATTCGAACCTAGGTATGCCGGGATCAAAACCCGGTGCCTTACCGCTTGGCGATACCCCATCACTAACTTGTTTCATACATCCGCTTACGCCGATGTTTAAAAATAATGGTACGGGAAGAGAGACTTGAACTCTCACACCTTTCGGCACCAGAACCTAAATCTGGCGTGTCTACCAATTTCACCATTCCCGCACTGCTTCAAGTTGACATCCTGAATTGATGCTAGCAAACGCTAGGATAACGAAATGGTAGCAATGGCGGGACTTGAACCTGCGACCCCAGCATTATGAGTGCTGTGCTCTAACCAGCTGAGCTACATTGCCACTTCGTTATTGCGCGCCCCTCGTAGCGAGGAACGGGGCGTATTATGCTTATTCGAGGTATCGAGGTCAACAGCTTTTTTTCGCTATTTTCCTTGAGACAAACCGTTCGGCTATTACTTCACCAAACTGAGCAACAGATGCGCTAAATCGACCTCTGTTGCCCGTATTTTGCCTTACTTTCTAAAGCTTAGCCCTTTGTCAAACCCGTTATACGTTAAACAGGAAGTGCATTACATCGCCGTCTTGAACAATGTATGTCTTGCCTTCTACACGTAACTTACCCGCTTCTTTGGCGCCCGCTTCACCTTTATAGGTAATAAAGTCGTCAAATGCCATCACTTGAGCACGAATAAAGCCACGTTCGAAGTCGGTGTGGATAACACCCGCTGCTTGTGGTGCAGTCGCGCCCACAGAAACGGTCCAAGCACGCACTTCTTTTACACCCGCTGTAAAGTAAGTTTGCAGGCTCAGCAATTGGTAACCAGCGCGAATAACGCGGTCTAACCCTGGCTCTTCTAAACCGAGGTCAGCCATAAACTCATCACGCTCTTCGGCCTCCATTTCAGCCAGTTCTGACTCAATGGCGGCGCACACAGACACAACAATGGCGTTTTCTTTTTCAGCAATGGCACGCACTGCATCTAAGTGTGGGTTATTTTCGAAACCATCTTCAGCCACGTTCGCGATGTACATGGTTGGCTTTAAGGTTAAGAAGTTTAAGTAAGCAACCGCTTCTAATTCTTCTTTAGACAGCTCCATAGAACGCAACATATGGCCTTCATCGAGGATTGGACGCATCTTCTCGAGAACATCCACTTCAAACTTAGCGTCTTTGTCGCCGCCCTTAGCGCGTTTTTGTTGACGGATCACCGCACGCTCTAAGCTGTCTAAGTCGGCTAATGCCAATTCAGTGTTGATAACTTCGATATCGCGCGCAGGGTCAACACGGTTAGCCACGTGGACAATGTTGTCATCTTCAAAGCAACGCACAACGTGACCGATAGCATCGGTTTCGCGGATGTTAGCAAGAAACTTGTTACCTAAGCCTTCACCTTTAGACGCACCCGCGACTAGACCGGCAATATCCACGAATTCCATCGTGGTTGGCAGCACACGTTGCGGATTAACAATCGCCGCCAGCGCGTCTAAGCGTGGATCCGGCACAGGTACAACGCCAGTGTTTGGCTCGATGGTACAAAACGGGAAGTTTGCCGCTTCGATGCCAGCCTTAGTTAACGCATTAAAAAGCGTTGATTTACCTACGTTAGGAAGACCAACAATGCCGCATTTAAAACCCATATTCTTACCTTTCTCTCGATGATAGGCTGGCGAGTCACACTCACCAGCAAGTTTATAGTCACCCTGCCCTTAGGCAGTACATTGATTAATTCTATTGTCCTGGTGTTCGCTGTCCTTTATGCAGGCCGCGAGCACAGGGCTTACTCCGCTTTAAAGGAGTGTAAGCGAGTCATGGCTTTCACCATGTCTTCTTTAAATAGCACTTCAGTGGAACGTACGGCTTCATCTACGGCGGCGTTGATCAGCTCTTGTTCTTTAGCTGGCGCCTTACCCAGTACGTAACCACTTACTTTATTCTTATCGCCGGGATGGCCAATCCCAATCCGTAAACGGTAGAAGTTTTTATCATTAGCCAGTTTAGCAATAATGTCTTTTAAACCGTTATGACCACCATGACCGCCACCGAGTTTAAATTTAGCCACACCGGGCGGCATATCCAACTCATCGTGGGCCACCAGAATTTCTTCAGGGGTAATACGGAAGAAATTCGCTAAAGCTCCCACGGCTTTGCCGCTTAAGTTCATATAAGTCGTTGGGATCAGTAAACGCACATCTTTGCCATGCAATACGGCTCTGGCGGTGAGGCCAAAATACTTGCTATCCGGCACTAAGCTGACGCCACAGATGCGGGCCAATTCTTCCACATACCAAGCACCCGCATTATGGCGAGTCTGCGCATATTCAGCGCCCGGATTGGCAAGACCTACGATTAATTTAATTTCGCTCATGACACTCACTAATGGCACTCAATACTGTGTTAATTGGTCGATGGCAAAGTGCACATGGACGACCATCTTGAGTTAATAATGCCGCTTATGCTCGTTAAAAACGCGGCATTTTAGCACTCAATGCGTAAGTCAACAAATGCCGAGTGAGTCAGCACTAATGATGTGGCCTAATTGAGCCCCATCGCATACTTCAGCACGGTTCGCTTGATGGGGGAGTTAATATTGGCCAGTTTTAACGCGCCGTTACGCAGTAATTTAAGTGGCAGAATGTCATTACTAAAGCCTGCGTAAAACACATCCATGGTCGTCATCATCAGTTGATTATCGCGATAACGTTTGGCTTGGTAGGCATTTAATACCTCGGTAGACCACCAAGGTTTATCTTCGGTTAATGCAGTCTTGATGACCACCAGTAAGGCCTCGACATCTTTAAAGCCGAGGTTAACTCCTTGGCCCGCCAACGGGTTAATGGTGTGCGCCGCATCCCCTAAAATCACCACATTCGACTTAAAATAGGCATTCGCGTGGCGGCGCGTGAGGGCAAAACTGCCTTTGGCTTCTACTGTAAAGTCACTGTCTAAGCGAGCGGGGAAATGCTGGCGGATTTGGTCGGCAAGCTGCTTATGATTCAGCTGAATTAACTGTTTAATGCGATTGGCATCGTCATACCAGACTAACGACGCATGATTGCCGGGTAGAGGTAATAACGAGCGCGGGCCGTTAGGGGTAAATTGTTGCCAGGTGACATCTTGCTGACCTTGAGCGGTTTGGATATTAATCAGCATCGCCGATTGGGCATAGTCCCACCCCGAAATGCCAATCCCCGCCCATTGACGCACCTGCGAGTTGGCACCATCGGCCCCGATGAGCAGCTTTGCCTCAAGCTGAATACCGGATTGTAAGTACACGCTTACCCCGTCTGTGAGGCGCGAAAATGTCGCTACACGTTCGGGGCAAAACAATTTAATCGCATCCCATTGCTGCATTTGCTCCCACAGGGCAAGTTGCACCAAACGGTTTTCAACAATATGCCCTAAATGGCTCGCGCCAATTTGTGAGCTATGGAATTGAGTAATGCAGCCATCAAGCTCCCAGGTTTCTAAGCCCAGATAAGGCACATTACGCATGTTAAGCAGACTCTCGAGCGCGCCTAACTGCTCGAGTAACTGTTCAGAGGCTACGCTTATCGCCGACACGCGGACATCTAATGCCTGCTCGGGGGAATAAGCCTCGGGGGCAAATGATTCAATCACCGCCACCTGCAAGCCTTGCTTCGCCAGCCCGATAGCCGTTGCCGCGCCCACCATACCGCCACCGACAAGGATCACATCAAATACGCGAGTGTCTGAGGTTGTCTGGCTTGGTTGCTGTGTTTGGCTTATCGCTTGGCTCATCTTAATTACCACTCTTTAGAATTCTTTCCATTTATCTGACGCACTTTATCTCAGTTAAAGCACATCACTCTTAATCGGGACATTGTTAAAAGCATGTCAATTTCGGCTCAACGGTGAGCAAATGTTGCTAGAGGGGCATTTGCTCACAGTTGCTTACAAAGGCGAGTTTTCCCTTCCCTTAAACCCGTTACACTCTAAAACATCCCCGCGGGAATTTAAGGCTGTCAGCGGGGTTCAACCGATTAGCCTCTCACTTAGCGAGCCCTAGCCGTTCGGGACGAGTTACCAGTGAATCCACTTAATAGAGTTTGTGAGGATGTCATGAAAACACTCATCCACTTGCAGATAGCCAGTAGTCTACTCATTTGCAGCGCGATCCCATTTAGTTATGCCTTGGCCGCAATACCAACGATGGAAACCATCACCGTCAGCTACCGCGATCCCGTCGATTATGCCTTATATATACATACCACGGAAATGTTGAGCGTATTTCGACTCGAAATCCGTGAAGACATTAGCATTCAAGCCCGTAATAGCTTGTTAGAAATGGCAAATGCCGCCCAATTTAGCCAACCATCGCTCGCGCAAAATCAACCAACTGAGATAAACCTAGCTTCTTTGTGGGTATCACAATCTCAGGGGATTAGCGAGTAAAAATGTGGACAAAGCTGGTCAGCAGCCATAACTGCGGGTAAAATGTCGCGCTATTTTGACTGGGCAGTCTGTTGGCCTTTTTATGGGGCAACGACGGCTCGGGACTCTTTTTACAGGGCAGCGTAGGGCAACACAACTGATGAGCAAAAAACTCCATATTAAAACTTGGGGCTGTCAAATGAATGAGTACGACTCATCCAAGATGGCGGATCTTTTAGGCGAATACCAAGGTTACACCTTAACTGAAGAAGCGGAAGAAGCAGATATTCTACTGCTAAACACTTGTTCTATCCGCGAAAAAGCGCAGGAAAAAGTGTTCCATCAGTTAGGTCGTTGGAAAACCCTCAAAGATAAAAATCCCGATCTGATTATTGGTGTGGGTGGTTGTGTTGCATCGCAGGAAGGTAAGGCGATCAAAGACCGTGCTCAGTGCGTCGACATCATCTTTGGACCACAGACACTGCACCGTCTGCCAGATATGATCGACCAAGTACGTCGTGGCGAAAAGGCCGTGATCGACGTGAGCTTCCCTGAAATCGAGAAATTTGACCGTCTACCAGAACCGCGCGCCGAAGGCCCAACGGCGTTTGTGTCTATCATGGAAGGTTGCAGCAAGTACTGTTCATTCTGCGTGGTGCCTTATACCCGTGGTGAAGAAGTCAGCCGTCCATCGGACGACATCATCCTCGAGATTGCCCAACTGGCAGAACAAGGTGTGCGCGAAGTCAACCTGCTCGGTCAAAACGTTAACGCCTACCGTGGTGCAACCCACGATGGCGGCATTTGTACCTTTGCCGAGCTATTACGCTATGTCGCCGCTATCGATGGTATCGACCGTATTCGCTTCACCACCAGTCACCCGATAGAATTTACGCAGGACATTATCGACGTTTACGAAGATACCCCTGAATTAGTCAGCTTCCTGCATTTACCAGTGCAATCCGGTTCTGACCGCATTCTGACGGCAATGAAGCGTGGCCATATGGCGATTGAGTACAAGTCAATCATCCGCCGTCTGCGTAAAGCTCGCCCAGATATCCAAATCAGCTCTGACTTTATCATTGGCTTCCCAGGCGAAACCAAAGAAGACTTCGCCGATACCATGAAGCTGATTGAAGATGTAGGCTTTGACCACAGCTTTAGCTTTATCTACAGTGCGCGCCCAGGTACACCTGCGGCAGATTTACCCGATGACGTTGATATGGAAGAGAAAAAACAACGTCTGGCGATTCTGCAGGACCGTATCACTCAACAAGCTATGCGTTACAGCCGCCATATGATGGGCACAGTACAACGTATTCTGGTTGAAGGCCCATCGGTGAAAAACCCTATGGAGCTGCGCGGCCGTACCGAAAACAACCGTGTCGTCAACTTCGAAGGTCTGCCAAAGCACATTGGTAGCTTTGTGGATGTCGAAATTGTTGACGTTTACACTAACTCACTGCGCGGTAAATTTATCCGTGGTGAAGATGAAATGGATCTGCGCCGCAACCTGCGCCCATCGGATATTCTGGCCAAACACAAACAGGATGACGATCTCGGTGTGACACAATTTAAACCTTAAGGGTTTAAAATCGAGCAAGCAGCACCTATATCAGGGCGACATGGTTTAGCTAACCTCAGTGTCGCCCTTTTTGTTTTGTGTACTTTTGCCTTTTATAGAGCAGTCATTCAAAACCCTTGGGCTTAACGATTTTCCGTTAGCAATTATCCGCTATGGCTCGTAAACTGAGATTATCTTCTGATTAGAGACTGCGATAGCAAACAGGCATCGCACTTGGCTTTTCACTCAGCACTTTGCTTGGTATTTGACAATAGGAGTACTATTTGTCCAGTAAATTAACCACAATGAATCTGTATCTCGAACCCGCAGAAACCCGCCGTTTGGCCTCGCTGTGCGGTCCCTTCGATGACAATATCAAACAGATTGAGCGTCGCGTTGGCGTTGAGATAGTCCGTAAGAACAACCATTTTCAAATTACCGGACTGCCGCGTAACTGTTTAAGTGCCAATAACTTACTTAAGCAGCTCTATATCGAGACCCAAACGGTCAAGGGCAGCACGCCAGACCTCGATCCTGAGCAGGTGCATTTGGCAATTCAAGAAGCCATCGCCCTCGAACAGGACGACAGCGGTGACGATAAATCTTTATTTATCAAAACCCGCCGTGGTGTGATTAAACCGCGCAACCCCAACCAAAGCACCTATGTGGCCAACATTGTGCGCCATGATATTACCTTTGGTATTGGCCCTGCGGGAACGGGTAAAACCTACTTAGCAGTGGCCGCCGCCGTTGATGCATTAGAGCGTCAAGAAGTGCGCCGTATTCTGCTCACCCGCCCCGCGGTTGAAGCAGGGGAAAAACTCGGCTTCTTACCCGGTGATTTAAGCCAGAAAGTCGACCCTTACCTGCGCCCACTTTATGATGCCTTGTTCGAAATGCTCGGCTTTGAAAAGGTGGAACGCTTAATTGAGAAAAACGTCATCGAAGTGGCGCCGCTCGCCTATATGCGTGGTCGCACCCTAAACGATGCCTTTATTATTCTCGATGAGAGCCAGAACACCACGGTCGAACAGATGAAGATGTTCTTAACCCGTATTGGCTTTAACTCGCGCGCGGTGATCACGGGTGACATCACCCAGACAGACTTACCCAAACATGTTAAGTCGGGTCTGCGCCACGCCATTGAAGTCCTGAGCCAAGTCGAGGAAATCAGCTTTAACTTCTTCGTGTCTCAAGACGTAGTGCGTCACCCTGTGGTTGCTCGGATTGTTGAAGCCTATGATGCTTACGATCGTAAGGAGCAAGCGTTAAAGGCCGAGAAAGAGCGCCGCGACTATCAACAAGCGCATCCACAAACGCAACAGGAAGTCTTAAAGCATGAGTCTTGATTTAGCCTTAGATGTGCAATACGCCACGGCGAGTGACTATCTGCCCAGTGAAGAGCAGTTTGCTCTTTGGGTAAAAACCGCCATTGGTAACAGCATGGAACAGGCGGAGCTGACCATTCGCATCGTCGATGCCCGTGAAAGCCAAATGCTAAACAGCACCTACAGAGGGAAAGACAAACCGACCAATGTGTTGTCGTTTCCCTTTGAAGCACCGCCAGAAATTGAACTTCCACTGCTTGGAGATCTTGTCATTTGTGCCGCAGTCGTTGAAAATGAAGCGCGTGAACAAGATAAAACCCTAGAAGCCCATTGGGCACACATGGTTGTACATGGTTGCCTGCATCTGCTAGGTTATGATCACATTGAAGACGAAGAAGCCGAAGAGATGGAGTCGTTAGAGACTCAACTCATTGAAAGCTTAGGTTTTACTGACCCATATAAGGAACAATAATTAACCGCGGTGCACAGCATCAAGGTTAATGAGAAAACTATGAGTGACGATATCCCCCCGAGTACGAGCGCCCAAAAGAAAGGCTGGTTTGACAGAGTAAGTCAGTTATTTCAGGGCGAACCTCAAAATCGCGAAGACTTAGTCGATGTGATTGATGGCGCAGAACAGCGCGAGTTAATCACCGAAGACACCCGCGAAATGATCAAAGGTGTATTAGAAGTTTCTGATATGCGTGTTCGGGATATTATGATCCCACGAGCTCAAATTGTTGCGATTCAAATCGACAATACCGTCGAAGAATTGCTCGCAACTGTTATCGGTTCAGGCCATTCTCGCTTCCCTGTGGTTAACGAAGATAAAGACCATATCGAAGGCATTTTACTGGCTAAAGATTTGATCCCTTATGGTTTCTCAAACAGTGAAGAACCCTTCTCCCTTGAGCGCGTGATCCGCCCCGCCGTCGTTGTGCCTGAGAGCAAACGCGTCGATGTGTTACTCAAAGAATTCCGCTCCCAGCGTTACCATATGGCGATTGTCGTCGACGAATACGGCGGCGTATCGGGTCTGGTAACCATTGAAGATATTCTCGAAGAAATTGTCGGTGAGATTGAAGACGAATTCGACCACGATAGCCCTGAAGACACTGAGATCCGCAAGGTCGGTAACACTGTCTACATGGTGAAAGCGTTGACGCCTATCGAGGATTTTAACGAAGAATTCAACACTCACTTCAGCGATGAAGAGTTTGATACCGTCGGTGGTTTAGTGTCCCATGCCTTTGGTCATCTGCCAGAGCGCAATGAGAGCATTATGATCGAAGGTATTGAATTTAAAGTCATCAATGCCGATACCAGACGCTTAATCCAACTCAGAGTTAAACTCCCCGATCCCAATATCGGTGAAGACGTAGAATAAGCCTCTGCGTAAGAATAACGCTCAGTGTAAGAAGAATTATCCGTGCTAACTAACATTCGGGCTTTTGCCCAACAAAAGTCCCGACTGAGCGTGTTACGGCTCGTGCTGGCGTTTATTTTAGGCGCCAGTACGGCGCTTTCCTTTGCCCCTTATTCCTTGTGGATTATCTATCCCGTCGCCATGGCCTTAGCCCTGTGGCTGAGTGGCTCCTTGACTCCTAAAGCCAGCTTCTTCCATTGGTTAAGCTTTGGTTTTGGCTGTTTTGCCGTTGGGATCAGTTGGGTGCATGTTAGTATGGACACCTTCGGTGGCCTACCCTTAGCCGCGTCAGTGGGGCTAATGGCACTGTTAGCCCTCTATTTAGCCCTCTATCCGGCCTTAACGGGTCTCGGTTTAGCATGGTTGACTCGCACTAATACTCCGTCGCTATGGCGTAACCAGCTCCTCTTCCCCGCGCTTTGGGTCTTAACCGAATGGGCTAGAGGCTGGGTGATGACAGGATTTCCCTGGATCTGGGCCGGCTACTCCCAAACCCAAGGTCCATTAAAGGAACTCGCGAGTATTATTGGTGCCCTAGGACTCAGTTTCTTAATTGCGATGCTCGCAGGCGCCTTAGCCCTATGTTTTAGCAAGCGCTACAAAAGCCTGATGGTTTTACTGCCCATCATCGCAGTTGCGGCTTGGGTTGCCCCAAAGCTAACGCAGATCCAGCCGACAGGCGAATCAGTTAAAGTTGCATTGGTGCAGGGAAACATTCCCCAGAGTATGAAATGGGAACCCGAGGCGCTCTGGCCAACCCTATTGAAATACATGGATTTATCCCGTGAGCACTTCGACGCTGACATTATCGTCTGGCCAGAAGCTGCTATCCCGGCGCCAGAATCTATGGTGCAAGACTTTTTGGATAATGCTAACAAGGTTGCCAACCTTAACCACACTTCCATCATCACGGGGATTATTAGCCGTCAACAGAACGAGTTTTATAACTCTTTGATCGTGCTAGGTAACCATAATCAAAAGCAGCAAGATACGCCGGATTATGAGAGCGATGGCAGCAACCAGTTTAAGAAACACCATCTACTGCCTATCGGCGAGTTTGTACCCTTTGAAGCCTTACTGCGCCCGATTGCACCTTTCTTCAATCTGCCGATGTCCTCCTTCGCTCGGGGCGATTATCAACAGCCGAACTTGAGCGCCGTAGGCCATAAAATTGCTCCGGCAATTTGTTATGAAATCGCCTTCCCAGAACAGCTGCGTGACAGTGTTAACCTCGGCACCGATCTGCTGTTAACCGTATCGAACGATGCGTGGTTTGGTACCTCAAATGGGCCGTTGCAGCATATGGAAATTGCCCAAATGCGCGCCATCGAATTAGGCCGTCCGCTAGTGCGCGCCACCAACAACGGTGTGACCGCGGTAGTTGATGAGAAAGGCAATATCACAGCTGCACTACCGCAATTCGAAACGGGTGTACTGAGCGCGACGATTCCACTGGTTACAGGCCAAACTTGGTTTGCCAAAATCGGCCAAACACCACTGCTACTGCTGTGTGGCGCGCTGCTGTTCGTCGGGTTTATTCGTCGTAAAAAATAACAATAGAGTTAGAAATTGATTAATCAGAAACGCATTCAAGGTTTTACCTTAATCGAACTCGTCGTCGTTATCATAGTGCTCGGGATTTTAGCGGTTATTGCGGCGCCGAAATTTATCGGTATGAGCAAAGAGGCGCGGGAGAAAAGTCTGCTGCAACTCCAAGCCAGCGTCAAAACCGCCAATACCTTGGCCTATTCCAAGACCCAAATGCCCAGTTTGCAAAGCCAAGCCGTTGTAGGCCGTGACGATATTATCGACATCGACCTCGATGGTGATGGCGACCCCGACACCCGTCTCAAGTGGGGATATCTGGACAATACCGATATCGAAAAATGGATAACGAAAGACGATAAACTCGTCATCCAATATCAAGGCATTGATATTACTTACATTGGTTACGACTTAAATGACAATTCTATCGTAGATGACGATCAGTGTTATTTCCGCTACACCCAAGCTGCCGATTCGAGCACTCCGCCGCTTTACGATATCAATGTTCAAGGCTGTTAATGACTCACAAAAAAACGACGCAAAGCGTCGTTTTTTTATTTATGCGAGCAGAAGAAAAATCCTTAAGGCGTTAACGCCTCGCGGGTAAACTCCTCATGGTCACACTCGGGGCAATCAGGGATCACTCCCGGGAACTCGATACTCATTTCATGGCCGCAGTTAGTGCATACCATCACCCCTTGGCTGACAATATCGCCACTTTGGTAATAGCCGTGGTGCTTGAAGTCTTGAGTCAACTCGTGCCACTCCACTTGGCTGCGGTCAGTGATTTCACTTAACCAATGCCAAAGGGTGTTTTCAAGGGTGATCACCGTCGGGCTGTGACTTAAGCTGTCGGCATTTTGCTCACGCAAAAAGCTGGCGATATCACGCTTTAAGAATTGCTCCACTAAGGCGAGTTCATCTTCCCCTGCTTGTTCTTTGAGGCGTAAAAACTCCTTCCCTTGAGTGACAGACTTAAATAAATTCTTTGCAGTCAGCGAGTTATCTTCCGCAAATTGCGCTTTCACTTCGTTAATTAAGGCTTGATACAATCCTAGTAGCGCACTACTTCTATCATTCATAACCAATACTCCTTCATAGAACCTTTTTAATGCATCGCTTCTAGTTTATTCTATGCAGATCTTATTCGCGTCGATATGGCGTTAGATCAAATAAATAGGCGGCACTGCCGGAAATAGCGTGATGCAAGAGCAATATAATCCCTCAGAAATTGAAGCCTTAGTGCAAAAGCACTGGCACGACAACAAAACCTTTGAAGTTACTGAAGATGCGAACAAAGAAAAGTTTTATTGCCTTTCGATGTTCCCCTATCCTTCAGGTCGACTCCACATGGGACACGTTCGCAACTATACCATAGGCGATGTGGTTGCCCGCTTCCAGCGTCTTCAAGGCAAAAACGTGCTACAACCTATCGGTTGGGACTCTTTCGGTTTGCCTGCAGAAAACGCCGCAATCAACAACAAAACAGCGCCAGCACCATGGACTTATCAAAATATTGAGTACATGAAGAATCAGCTAAAACTGTTAGGTTTTGGCTATGACTGGAGCCGTGAAATCGCCACTTGTACCCCAGAATACTACCGCTGGGAACAATGGTTCTTCACTAAACTGTACGAAAAAGGCTTAGTTTACAAGAAGACAGCTTCTGTTAACTGGTGCCCTAACGATGAAACCGTACTGGCAAACGAGCAGGTACAAGACGGTTGCTGCTGGCGTTGTGATACCCCTGTAGAACAAAAAGAAATTCCACAGTGGTTCATTAAGATCACCGCCTACGCTGAAGAACTGTTAAACGATATCGACACCTTAGACGGCTGGCCTGAGCAAGTTAAGACCATGCAGCGCAACTGGATTGGTCGCAGTGAAGGCGTTGAAATGACCTTCGGTGTAGCGGGTAGCGATAAGTCATTCGATATCTACACAACGCGTCCCGATACCTTAATGGGCGTAACCTATGTGGCTATTGCTGCGGGTCATCCATTAGCAGAATTAGCCGCTCAATCTAACCCAGAGCTGGCTCAATTTATTGAAGAGTGCAAAAACAGCACCACTTCAGAAGCCGATTTGGCCACCATGGAAAAACGTGGTGTGGCGACTGGTCTATACGCAATTCACCCCATCTCTGGCAAACAAGTGCCCATTTGGGCGGCGAACTTTGTACTGATGAACTACGGCACCGGCGCCGTGATGTCAGTCCCTGGCCACGACCAACGCGATTACGAATTTGCTAAAAAGTACAATCTGTCCATCGAAGCGGTAATCAAGCCTGTTGATGGCGACTTAGACATCAGCGAAGCGGCTTACACCGAAAAAGGCGTACTGTTTAACTCTGGCGAGTTCGACGGTTTAGACTTTGACGGCGCCTTCAATGCCATCGCCGACAAGTTAGTGGCTGAAGGTAAAGGCAAACGCCAAGTCAACTACCGTCTGCGCGACTGGGGTGTATCACGTCAACGTTACTGGGGCGCACCTATTCCTATGGTGACCTTAGCCGACGGCACTGTTATTCCAACGCCTGAAGATCAACTGCCAGTTATTCTGCCAGAAGATGTGGTGATGGATGGTATTCAAAGCCCAATCAAGGCCGACAAAGAATGGGCGAAAACCCAAGTTAACGGCCAAGATGCGCTGCGCGAAACCGATACCTTCGATACCTTTATGGAATCTTCTTGGTATTACGCCCGTTACTGCAGCCCACAAGCAGACCAAATGTTAGATCCGACTAAGGCTAACTACTGGTTACCAGTAGATCAGTATATTGGTGGTATCGAACACGCTTGTATGCACTTGTTATACTTCCGCTTCTTCCACAAGTTGTTGCGTGATGCGGGTCTAGTTAACTCTAACGAGCCAGCAAAACAACTGCTGACTCAGGGCATGGTTTTAGCCGATGCCTTCTACTACACCAATGACAAGGGTGCCCGTGTATGGGTGTCTCCGCTGGATGTAGTAACCACAGAAAAAGACGATAAAGGCCGAGTCACCAAAGCCATCGATAAAGACGGTAACGAGCTGGTTTATACCGGTATGAGCAAGATGTCGAAGTCGAAAAACAACGGTATCGATCCTCAGGTGATGGTTGAGAAATACGGCGCCGACACAGTTCGTTTGTTTATGATGTTCGCCTCTCCACCAGAATTAACCCTGGAATGGCAAGAGTCTGGCGTTGAAGGCGCGCACCGCTTTATCAAACGTCTGTGGAAACTGGCCAGCGATTATGTGGCGCAGGACAACAGCGAAGCGTTAGACGTGAGCAAATTAACTAGCGAGCAAAAAGCGCTGCGCCGTGAAGTGCACAAGACCATCGCTAAGGTGACCGATGATATCGGCCGTCGTCAGATGTTCAACACCGCGGTTGCCGCCGTGATGGAACTGATGAACCACCTGCAAAAAGCGCCACAAACCACAGGTCAAGACCGAGCCATTATCGGCGAAGCCTTAACTGCGGTAGTGCGTTTACTGTATCCAATCATCCCACACGTGAGCTTTACCCTGTGGAATGAACTGGGCAACACCAACAGCATCGAAGACAGCCAATGGCCTGTTGTCGATGAATCTGCTCTGGTAGAAGACAGCAAGCTCATCGTGGTACAAGTGAACGGTAAAGTACGCGCTAAGATCACTGTCGCTGCCGATGCTGACCAAGCGTCTGTTGAGGCTTTGGGTATGGCGGACGAGCAAGTCATCAAGTACTTAGATGGTGTTACGGTTCGTAAAGTTATCTATGTACCCGGTAAACTGCTCAGCATCGTTGCCAACTAACATCGTTGCTGTGATAAACGGATGCTGTCCACAAGACAAACAGGAAACCGCGAAAACTTATGCTAATTAAACGCTTAGCTTTCGCAATCATGGCGCTGGTTCTTATGACCAGCGCAGGTTGCGGTTTTAAGCTTCAACGTAGCTATCAAATCCCCGAGCAGCTCAATCAACTCAGTTTGAGTAGCTCGGACGAATACAGCGAACTCACCCGTTTGGTGCGTGAGCGGTTACGTTTGAACAACGTCAAGATTGTCGATGCCGCCAATGATGTGCCTGTGTTAAGGCTCATCACCGACTCCTTAGAGCGTTCGACCCTGTCACTTTACCCAACGGGCAATGTGGCCGAGTATGAGCTTATCTATTTCGTCGAATTTGCCGTGGCCTTGCCAGGCAAAGAGGCGCAGCCTTTCAAGATTGAAATTCGCCGCGATTACTTAGACGATCCTCGCACCGCACTGGCTAAAAGCCGTGAGATGGAACTGTTAGTCAAAGAAATGCGTATCCAAGCGGCCGACCGGATCCTGCAATCCATGGCCAGCACTGAGGTGAATTAATGCAGGGTCCCAATTAATGTGGCACTGCAACAAAATGTGGAGAGTGATTTAAATGCGTGTTTATCCTGATCAACTCTCCCGCCATCTCAATCCGCTTCACGCTTGCTACCTGATTTTTGGTGATGATCCTTGGTTGCTCGAAACCTCCAAGGATCAGATCCGCCAAGCGGCCAAACGCCAAGGGTTTGAAGAGCGCGTTCAGTTAATTCAAGAAACGGGTTTTAACTGGGGTGACTTGACCCAAGAATGGCAATCCATGAGCCTGTTTTCTAGTCGGCGCATCATTGAGCTAACTCTGCCCAACGCAAAACCCGGTGCAGATGGTTCGGCGGCGCTGCAAGCGTTACTGCAAACGCCTAATCCCGATGTACTGCTGATCCTCGAAGGCCCAAAACTCGCCAGCGAGCAAACCAATAGCAAGTGGTTTAAAACCTTAGATAGCTTAGGGATTTATTTGCCCTGCACCACGCCAGAGGGCGACCAATTCAGACGTTGGCTCGACTCACGCATTGCGCACTTTAAGCTTAATTTACAACCCGATGCGCGCGCTATGCTCTACACCCTGTACGAAGGGAATTTACTCGCCGCCGATCAGGCCATGCAGTTGCTACAACTGTTAAGCCCAAGCCAACCTATTGGTGCTGACGAATTAAGCCATTACTTTGAAGATCAATCCCGCTTTACCGTGTTTCAGCTCACCGATGCACTGCTGAATAATCGTCAAGACAGTGCTCAACATATGCTGGCCCAACTCAACGGTGAAGGCACGGCCATGCCGATTTTACTCTGGGCCTTGTTTAAAGAGCTGCAGCTACTGCTTAGCCTCAAGAGTGAACAAGCCCAAGGCGCGCCCTTAAATAGTCTCTTTGGTAAACATCGAATTTGGGATAAACGCAAACCCTTGTACCAAACCGCGTTGCAGCGCTTAAGCCTCACCCAAATCGAACATATGCTTGCCTTCGCGTCTAAGCTAGAGCTGAACCTAAAGCAATTAGGCCATGAAGATTGGACAGGGCTCAGCCATCTGTGCTTATTATTCGATCCCAAGGCCCACGGCCATTTGGCCCACATCAGCTTAGATTAAGGCACTGACTGAATGCGTATCGGTATTTTAGGCGGCACCTTCGACCCCATACATTACGGCCATATTCGCCCCGCGATGGAAGTCAAAGCTAGCCTCAAGCTGGATAAAATCCTGCTGATGCCCAACCATATTCCGCCGCATAAAAACACCACCCACTCGAGCACGGCGCAGCGGCTCGAAATGGTCGCGCAGGTATGTGCGAGTTTACCCGGCTTCGAGCTCTGTGATATCGAAGCTAAACGCGACAGTCCATCCTATACGGTTGTCACCCTTAAGCAGTTAACTCGGCTTTATCCCGATGACGAACTGTTTTTTATCATGGGGATGGATTCGTTTATTCATCTGCAAAGCTGGCACCAATGGCAGCAATTGTTTGAATTATCCAATATCGTAGTATGTCAGCGCCCGGGCTGGCATTTAGCCGAAGGGCACCCGATGCTGCATGAGTTAAACGTACGTCACGCAACGCTTGATGCGTTAAGTCACTCAAGCGCGCCGCAACATGGACGCATCTTTACCGTCGATATCAGCCCACAGGATATTTCGTCCACCCAAATTCGCTCACAACTGGCGATGGGGGAAATTCCACAGGATGCCCTGCTGCCCGTCACTTTAAATTACATTCAAAAACAACGGCTTTATTTTTCCTAGGCCCAAAATCCCGCGCCAATAATACAAACTCGGCCGCTAAGATAATGTATTCCACCGCTTAAGACTGATATACTAGCGCGCTATTTAAAATAAATGAGGTACATCAGCGTGCAGAGCGCCGAATTAAAGCAGTTTGTTGTCGACAAAATCGACGATTTAAAAGCCCGTGACGTCGTGGTTATCGATGTCAGCAACCAATCTAACATCACCGACTATATGGTGATTTGTTCAGGTACATCTAAAACTCACGTGAAAGCGATCGCCGAAAACCTCGTGCTCGAGGCAAAAGCCGCTGGCATTCCACCAATCGGTATCGAAGGCCGCGACAGCAGCGAATGGGTATTGGTGGATATGGGCAACGTGATCCTGCATGTTATGCAAGACCAAACCCGCGATTTCTACCAGCTTGAAAAGCTCTGGTCAGAAAAGCAAGCCTAATGAAGTTGCAACTTATCGCAGTAGGGACACGGATGCCCGATTGGGTCACCCGCGGCTTTGAAGAGTACCAACGCCGCTTCCCCCGAGATATGGCGCTGGAACTGATTGAAATCCCTGCCGGCAAGCGCGGAAAAAACGCTGATATCGTTCGTATCCTGCAAAAGGAAGGCGAGCAAATGTTAGCGGCAATCCCTAAGGGCAATCACATTGTCACCTTAGATCTTCCCGGCAAAAACTGGACTACGCCAGAACTGGCGACCGCCATGAACAAATGGCAACTCGATGGTCGTGATGTGAGCTTACTGGTTGGCGGCCCCGAAGGCTTAGCGCCCGCCTGTAAGGAAGCCGCCCATCAGAGTTGGTGCCTGTCGGCATTGACCCTGCCCCATCCATTGGTGCGGATTGTGGTTGCCGAAAGCTTATACCGCGCGTGGAGCGTGAACAACAATCATCCTTATCACAGAGAATAACGGGATCTTGATGTTAACGAGTGTCAACCACCCGGATGGGATCAGCTGGAGATAGCCTAAGTGTCGCCAAAAAAGCGGATAACCATGCACGACCACGCCGCCGAGGCGTCACTGTTTAAGCGCCGTGCGCTGTTCACTTTTTTTTGTGTTGTCGCCCTCCTGAGCGTGTTGGTGACCAATCTTTATCACCTTCAGGTTGAATCCTATAAAGATTACGCAACACGTTCTAATGACAACCGTATTCGTGTCGTGCCCATCGCCCCAAGCCGTGGCCTGATTTACGACAGAAACGGCGTACTCCTCGCCGAAAACCAACCCTTTTATTCCCTCGATCTGGTGCCTGAGAAAATTGCCAATATGTCCGAAACCTTGGACGAGCTAGGCAAGTTAATCGAAATCACCCCAGATGAGCGCGAAACCTTTACCGAGGCATTAAAGTTTCACCGCCGCTTTAAGCCACTTACCCTTAAAAATCAGCTGACCGAAGAACAAGTGGCGATTTTTAGCGTGAACCAGCATCGCTTTCCCGGAATTTCCGTCGAGGCGGGTTTAAAACGTAACTACCCCTATGCAAGCCAACTCACCCATGTGCTGGGTTATGTGGGCAAGATCAACACCCGCGATCGCGCCCAATTGGAGCGTAACGATCAATGGAAAAACTATGCTGCCACCAAGGATATTGGTAAGCAAGGCATTGAAAAGTTTTATGAATCTCTGCTGCACGGCACACCGGGCCACCTCGAAGAAGAAGTGAACAACCGCGGGCGTACTATCCGTACCCTTAAAATCGTGCCACCAGAGCCAGGGCAAGATATTTACTTAACCCTAGATTTGCAATTGCAGCAAAAGGCTGTGGAGTTACTCCAAGGCCATAAAGGCTCAATCGTTGCTATCGACCCGAGGGACGGCGGCATCTTAGCCCTAGTCTCAAGCCCAAGTTACGACCCGAATCAGTTCGTTCAAGGGATTAACAGCAAAGATTACAGCGATTTATTGAATGATAAATCTCGCCCGCTGATTAACCGCGCGACCCAAGGTCAGTATGCGCCGGCATCGACGGTTAAACCCATTATTGCCCTGCTGGGATTGGATGAAAAAGCCGTCACCGAACACACTCGTATTTGGGACCCTGGCTTTTGGCAAATCCCCGGCGTTGAGCGCAAATACCGCGACTGGAAACGTTGGGGCCATGGCTGGGTGAACGTCTACAGCGCCATCGTGGAATCCTGCGATACCTACTTCTATGAATTGGCTTATAAAATTGGTGTCGATCCTATCGCCCGCTTTATGGAGCAATTCGGCTTTGGACAAAATACCGGTGTCGATATTTTCGAAGAGTCGGCGGGCAATATGCCGTCGAAGGAATGGAAGCGCTTAAAATACAACCAAGCTTGGTACATAGGTGACACCATTTCTGTCGGTATCGGCCAAGGTTACTGGACTGCAACGCCATTGCAATTAGCCAGCGCCACCGCCATTCTCGCCAATGATGGCCGCCGCTTCCCACCACATTTGTTAAAGTCGATTAAGGATAATACGGCCAAAATTGACTCACCAATTAACGAGTTACCGCCGATTGAACTTAAGAACCCGCGCAACTGGAAAATCATCAACGAAGCCATGCGCCAAACGGCTCATAAGTCTCGCTTCACCGATGCCAGTTACACGGCTGCGATGAAAACTGGTACGGCACAGGTCATTGGCGTGGCCGAAAACACTAAGTACGATGCCAATAAGATTGCCGAGCATTTCCGCGATAACGCCCTCGTGGTCGCCTACGCGCCCTTTGAAGATCCTAAAATCGTCCTCGCTGTGGTGATGGAAAACGCTGGCTGGGGTGGCGCAAACGCAGGCCCAGTTGCCCGCGCCATGCTCGATGAATACATGCTAAGAGACACTTGGAAACCAACGCCATGAGTGCCCATCAACGTCAAAACATCTGGCAACGATTGCATATCGACTTGCCCTTACTGCTCGGCCTGTTTGCCGTCATGGGCTTTGGCCTGTTCGTTATCTACTCCGCCAGCGGTGAAGACCTTGGCATGATGGAGCGTCAACTGTTTAGGATGTTTTTATCCCTAGGCATTATGTTTACTATGGCGCAGATCAATCCCGAGGCGCTCAAACGCTGGGCCCTACCGATTTACCTTGCGGGGATTGTGCTGCTGCTTGGGGTACATTTTTTTGGGGAAATTAACAAAGGCGCACAGCGCTGGTTGAACTTAGGCTTTATGGAGTTTCAGCCTTCGGAGCTGATTAAGCTCGCCTTCCCCATTACTATGGCTTGGTATATCAGTAAGTTCCCTCTGCCACCGAAGAAACGCTACCTTGCGGGCGCAGCAGTGATCCTCTTAGTGCCGACGCTTTTAATTGCCAAACAACCTGACCTAGGCACCTCGATTTTGGTTGCCGCATCGGGCATTTTCGTGCTGTTTTTATCGGGCATGAGCTGGGCAATTGTGGGCGGATTTATTGCCGCCGTATTAGCCTTCTTACCGATCCTTTGGTACTTCCTGATGCACGATTACCAAAGAACCCGCGTATTGACCCTACTCGATCCAGAGCAGGATCCCTTAGGTGCGGGTTACCATATTATCCAATCTAAAATAGCCATCGGCTCTGGTGGCCTCTGGGGTAAAGGTTGGCTCGATGGCACTCAATCCCAATTAGAATTTATCCCCGAACGTCACACCGACTTTATCTTTGCGGTGATCGGTGAAGAGTTTGGCCTGATAGGCAGTATTATCCTGCTCCTGATGTATCTCTACATCATCGGACGCGGCTTAGTCATCGCCTCTCGGGCGCAAACCAGCTTTGCCAGACTCCTTGCCGGCAGTATCACATTGACTTTCTTCGTTTATGTTTTTGTGAATATTGGTATGGTTTCAGGTATCCTGCCTGTGGTGGGTGTACCTTTACCCCTTGTCAGTTATGGTGGCACTTCCATGCTGACATTGATGACAGGGTTTGGCATTCTTATGAGCATTCATACCCATAGACGTTTTGTAGATAGATAATTTTTAGGGACTTCTTAATGCCTATTCTTCGAGCTTGTTTGGCTCCACTGGCAGTGCTTTGCCTCAGTTCATACCTCATTGGCTGCTCGACCGCGAACGAGCCAGCAACAACGACACCGCCGCCAAGCGCGGCCGTGACCACACAGGCGCCAACACCTGTATTGCCCGAGGCCTTAAAGGCAGAGTTTATTAAAACCCAAATGGCACAAGGCTTTACTCAAGCCGAAGTGGAAAGTTTCTTAGCCAAAGCCAACTATAACCAAGCTGTTATCGATGCGATTTCTCGCCCTTGGGAAGCTAAGCCTTGGCACCAGTATTATCCGATTTTCCTCACCGAGAAACGCCTCAACGCGGGCCTAGCCTTCTGGAAAAAACACGAGGCAACGATTGCCAAAGCTGCCACTAAATACCAAGTTGAGCCACAAATTATTGTAGCCATTATTGGTATCGAAACCTTCTATGGTCAGTACACGGGCAATTATCCGGTAATCGACGCGCTCTATACCTTAGGGTTTTATTACGAGCCAAGAGCCACATTCTTTCGCAAGGAATTTGGCGAGCTGATGAAACTGGTAAAAGAAGAACACTTAGATATCAATAGCCTCAAGGGTTCTTACGCTGGCGCCATGGGCTTTGGTCAGTTTATTCCATCAAGCTACCGCCACTATGCCGTGGATTTTGATGGCAGCGGCAACCGTGATTTACTCCAGAGTCCAGAGGATGCCATTGGCAGTGTTGCCAATTATTTCCATGAACACGGTTGGCAGTTGCACGCGCCCGTTGCGCTCCCTTTAGTGAACAGCAGTGCCAATGCGCCTAAAGCCAAAGTGTGGGCCGGCGAGAAGTTGCAGTACAAGGTTTCTGATATTCTCTCCCCAAGTTTATCGCTGGCCACCGCCCGCGATTTAAATGCCTCGCAAAAGGCCATGCTTATCGAGCTGGAACAAGTGGATAGCAAGGACTACTGGTTAGGACTCAATAACTTTTATGTGATCACCCGTTATAACCGTAGCCCTTTGTATTCCATGGCCGTTTACCAATTTAGCCAACAACTGAAGCAACAACATGACGCTAAGAAATAATCTTTTACAGCTCTTGATGCTCGGCTGCTGTTTTGCGCTCGCGGCCTGCTCGAGTTCTAATTCTGGCTCGGCCAGCGAGAAGAACAAGAACATGGATCCCAACAAGGGCCGCTATGCGCTAAAAAACGATAAGATGCCCATCAATCCACCCAATGTGGATCATGTGCCAAACGCGACTCCAAAATACGAGCCTTACAGCCGTCGCGGTAATAAACCTTACACGGTTTATGGTGAGTCCTATACGGTGTTAGATTCTGGCCAAGGCTTTTCAGAGACTGGCCGCGCCTCATGGTATGGTGAGAAATTCCACGGCTATGAGACATCTAATGGCGAGCCCTACGACATGTATGGCATGTCAGGGGCACACAAGACCTTGCCTTTGCCAAGCTATGCTCGCGTCACTAACTTAGATAACAATAAGCAGGTCATTATTCGGATTAACGATCGCGGCCCTTTCCATTCGGACCGGATTTTGGACTTATCCTACGCCGCCGCTTATAAGCTGGGCATGTTAGGCACAGGTACCGCTCGGATTAAGCTGGATGTGATCTATATTGGCACCCAAGCCGCGACACAATCGGCTATCGCCAGTATTCAATCCTCTGGCAATCACTACATACAATTGGTGGCTTCAAAGGATCAGCATAGGCTGAACAAAATGGCGAAGGATCTGGAGAAGAAATATCAGGTCAAGACCCGTGTACAACCGGCAAACAATATGTATAGACTACAGCTCGGTCCAATTGGCCAAACCGAACTGGCCGACCGATTACTTAATAAAGTGAAACAAGACGGGTACCCCGAAGGCTATATGGTTTTGGAGTAGTGACCGCTCACTATAAGATATAGATTTAGCTTAAAAATACCCCAGATGAAGGAACCTTCACTGAAAACCTTTGTCGAAGGGTGGTATACTCGCGAAACTATTTTGCCTTTTCTTTCAATACAACCAAAAAGACGTGCTAAGTTAATGATGAATTTTGTAAAAAGTCCCATTAAAACATTGCTGCTAATTTCGAGTGTTTCTCTTCCTGTTTATGCTGCGCAGCCGATTGTTACCCCTGATGCACCTACAGTTGCCGCCAAGGCTTACGTCTTGATGGATTATTACTCGGGCCAAATCATTGCCGAAGAAAATGCCTACGAAAGCTTAAACCCAGCCAGCTTAACGAAGATGATGACCAGTTATGTGATTGGTCAAGAAATCAAAGCCGGTAACGTATCCCCAGATGATGATGTGACCATCAGTAAAAATGCATGGTCGAAGAACTTCTCTGACTCATCAAAAATGTTCATCGAAGTGGGTAAAACCGTTAAGGTTTCCGACTTAAACCGCGGCATCATCATCCAGTCGGGTAACGATGCCTGTGTGGCCATGGCCGAACACATTGCTGGCACCGAAGGCGCCTTCGTCGACATGATGAACTCATGGGCGAAGCAGCTGGGCATGCGTGACAGCTACTTCGAAAACTCCCACGGTTTAGACTCAGAAAACCACAAATCAACCGCCTACGATATGGCGTTATTAGGTGCCGCACTTATCCGTGACGTGCCTGAAGAATACCGTGTCTACAGCGAAAAATATTATACCTTCAACGGTATCAAGCAATATAACCGCAACGGTCTGCTGTGGGATAACAGCATGAATGTCGACGGTATCAAAACCGGCCACACCTCTGGCGCGGGTTATAACTTAGTTGCATCTGCCACCAAAGACGGTATGCGTTTAATTTCAGTGGTCATGGGCACCCAGAGTGAAGCCGCCCGTAAAGCCGAAAGTAAAAAGCTGCTGACCTATGGTTTCCGTTTCTTCGAAACCGTAACCCCTTACAAGGCTGGCGACAGCTTCGTGACCCAACAAATTTGGTACGGCGATAAGAGCACTGTCGATTTAGGTGTTGCTACTGATACCCCAATCACCATCAGCCGTGGCCGTGCAAAAGACTTAAAAGCCAACTTCGAACTGACTAAGCCACTGGACGCGCCACTGAAAAAAGGTGAAACCGTTGGTCGCTTATACTTCCAGTTAGATGGCAAAGATATTGCGCAATTCCCGCTGGTTACCCTGCAAGAAGTCAATGAAGGCAGCTGGTTCAGCAAATTAGTTGATTACTTTAAACAACTGTTTTCTGGTTGGTTTAGCTAATCGGAATCACAAAAACTAAGCCACCTTCGGGTGGCTTAGTTGTTTTTGGGGGAGTATCGCCCTTGAATCGGGTATAATCGTCACCATATAGTTCCCATTAAAATGGTTATAGAGCACGACTATGTTAAACACGAAATTTGATGAACTCATGGAGTTCCCCTGCGCCTTCCCATTCAAAGTGGTTGGCGATGCCCACGAAGCCCTGACCGACAGAGTCGTTGCCGTAGTGCAAAGACACGCCCCAGGTGATTATTCACCTACGGTTAAGGCCTCAAGCAAAGGTAGCTACTACTCTGTGACCATCCGCGTCACAGTGACCAGCAAAGATCATATTGAGACACTGTACACTGAGCTTGCCGGTATCGAAGGCGTACGCCGAGTACTATAAGTATTCCTCAAGGCCATGAAATGTGATCTGTCTTACATTTATGGTCAAGAGGCGTATAATAGCGCCACTCAATTCTAGGGGAGAGGTTGCCCTTGCAAGACACCACTTTGCATATTCGGCATCTGGGACAACAGGATTACGAGTCTGTGTGGCATGCGATGCAGCATTACACCGACACACGTAACAGCGATAGCCCAGACGAACTGTGGATCGTTGAACATCCACCCGTATTTACCCAAGGCCAAGCAGGTAAAAGCGAACATATTTTGAATCCGGGAGATATTCCCGTGATCCAAGTGGATCGTGGCGGCCAAGTGACTTACCACGGGCCGGGACAATTAGTTGTCTACCCTCTCCTCGATATTAAACGCAGCAAGATTGGCGTCCGTCAGCTCGTGACCCATATCGAGCAAAGCATTATCGATATGCTCGCCAAATATGATATCAATGCCTACGCCAAGGCCGATGCGCCGGGCGTGTATGTGGATGAGCGCAAAATCGCCTCTTTAGGGCTTCGCATTCGTAAAGGCTGCTCCTTCCACGGCTTAGCACTGAATGTCGATATGGATCTGGCGCCGTTTCGCCGTATTAACCCCTGCGGTTATGCCGGCCTTGAAATGGTGCAATGCAAGGAACTGGGCGGCCCACAAACCGTGATAGAAGCAGGCGACCAACTCATTATTACCCTTAGCCAACTATTGGGCTACCAACAACTAGTTCATCATCAAGGATTAGCAGCGTCATGAATAGGCCTGAACGTTTACAACCCGGAGTCAAATTAAGAGATGCCGATAAGGTCTCGCGCATTCCGGTTAAAATCGTGCCCTCTGAGCGCGAAACCATGTTACGCAAACCCGATTGGTTAAGGGTCAAACTGCCCGCTTCTAACCAACGCATTCTCGAGATCAAGCAAGCATTACGTTCGAACGGTCTGCACTCAGTCTGTGAAGAAGCTTCTTGCCCTAACTTGGCAGAATGTTTTAACCACGGCACCGCGACCTTTATGATTTTGGGCGCAATTTGTACTCGCCGCTGCCCATTCTGCGACGTAGCCCACGGTCGTCCACTCAAGCCCGATGCGGAAGAGCCAGTCAAACTGGCACAAACCATTCGTGATATGAAGCTGAAATACGTGGTTATCACCTCGGTTGACCGCGATGACCTGCGTGATGGCGGCGCCCAGCACTTTGCCGACTGTATCCGAGAGATCCGTAAGCTCAATCCTGAAATTAAGATTGAGATCTTAGTGCCCGATTTCCGTGGTCGTATCGACGCAGCCCTCGACATTCTGTCGACCGAGCCGCCTGATGTGTTCAACCACAACCTCGAAACTGCACCTATGCATTACCGCAAAGCGCGTCCGGGTGCGAACTATCAATGGTCACTCGACCTGCTGAAGCGCTTTAAAGAGCGTCACCCCAATGTGCCGACAAAATCGGGACTGATGATGGGTCTAGGTGAAACCAACGAAGAAATCGCTCAAGTGCTGCGTGACCTACGTGAGCACAAGGTCGAAATGTTGACCTTAGGCCAATACCTGCAACCGTCTAAGTTCCACCTACCAGTTGAGCGTTACGTGTCGCCAGCCGAGTTCGATGAGCTTAAAGTCCTTGCCGACGAGCTTGGCTTTACTCACGCCGCCTGTGGTCCATTAGTACGTTCAAGCTACCATGCCGACCTGCAAGCTCAAGGTAAAGAAGTGAAGTAATCTTCGCTTTATTAACCCCATAAAAAAACAGCGCTAAGGCGCTGTTTTTTTTATCTTCTTCTAAAACCTTAAGCCGTTTCGCTTAAGGCTAAATCCATCAAAATCGCATCTTCCTTGCCGTCAGCCAAAGGATAATAGCCTTTGCGACGACCGGTTTCGATAAAGCCCCGTTTCTGATAGAGCGCGCGCGCCGCAAGGTTTGATTCACGAACCTCCAGCATCAGCACCACAGCCTTGGCAACCTTAGCGCCGTCGATAACCGCCGTGAGTAGCAGATGCCCATATCCTCGCCCTTGTTGCTCCGGCGGCAAACAAATATCCAGTAGCGTTGCCTCATCAACAATCTGCTGCACAATTGCGAAACCGAGCAACTCGCCATCGTTTTGCATTAACCCAATAACGCGGTACAAGTGGCCAAAACAGTCGGCAAGATTATTCTCACTCATAGGATGGGAATGGGCGCTCGCCTCAATGCGCGCCATTTGGTTCACATCCGTTGGCGTCAGGAGCACAATTTGCAACGATTCACTATGGGTTTTAAGGACTTGATAACTCACGGGACAATCCAAATTAAAAGGCAACTTAAGATAATGTATACAGGGCACGACCCATAGAGGCTTAGGCCGTTAATTGCTGCTCACGCCACTGGCAAATCTGCGTCCATAAGGCACGCTTTGCCTCACTGCGAGACAGTAAGTCCGCTAAGGGATCCGACACTAACCAAGCCACTCTGGGCCTAACCCTGTGGCGGCGTAAATCCCAGACGATGGTTTTGCCCTTATGTGGCTCAGTGTTGAACTCACAGTCGTCCTTACTGATGCCAATTAATCCCAGCACGGTTTCGACTAAAGGCTCGGCGGCAGGCGTCATCTCATCAGCATCCCAAACCACTTGATAAGGTCGCACTTTAGTATCACGAAGCTGCCAAGGAGTGATCTCCATTGCAGCTAAATAGGCTGATTTATTCATGGGTTGACTAGGGTTTCATTAGGCACTGACACCGCATAAGGATACCAGCTAAATAGGCTGAATGTTATTGTCTCGAGGCAAGTCCTCATACAAATCCATCCCAACATTCCAATTAAGTCACAGACTTTAATCTGTAAATTCGATTTATAAGATCTATTTTAACCGCTTTAGATGTTTAACTCATTTGATAAGCTATCTCCATCAAGTAGGACAATAGGAGGAATTTCCATGATTAACATCGGCATCAACCAGAGTCACAGAGAAGAAATCGCCGCTGGGTTAAATCAGTTATTGGCCGACAGCTACAGCCTTTACCTTAAGACCCACAGCTTCCACTGGAACGTCACAGGCCCCATGTTCACTAGCTTGCACTTATTGTTTGAACAGCAATATACCGAGCTTGCCTTAGCGGTCGATTTAATCGCCGAGCGAGTTCGTGCATTAGGCGTAAGAGCCTTAGGCTCCTATTCGGCCTATGCCAAGTTGACTGAAATCCGTGAAGATCAAGGTGTCACAAAAGCCGAAACCATGATCCGTGAACTGTTAAGCGACCAAGAAGTGGTGATTCGAAACGCTCGAGCGCTCTATCCCTTGGTTAGCCAAGCCAACGATGAGGCAACGGCAGATTTACTCACCCAGCGCATTCAACTCCATGAGAAGAATGCGTGGATGTTACGTAGCTTATTAAGCGAATAACCCTTTCATCATCCCCAAGCCAAATGGCCGAGCAGTCACGCGCTCGGCCATTTTTATTGGGCATTTATCGATGCTAAAGCCAATTTAGAGATACTTAAGCCAAGCCTGCTGACTCTGTCCTTTGTAACGGCTAAACCAGCGCACGGGATAATAGAGCAAAGGGATCAAGACTAAGCTTATCAGCCATACCCATCCCATATGCGCTACGCCAAACAGCTCGCCATGGTTTGCGCCAAATACCCATTTAGCCAGCGAATACAGCAACAGCAGTACATATAAGTGCAATATATAGAAGAACATAGGCACTGAGCCAAACACTGCCAACTTCTGCCCCATCCAACCTAATACTCTGCCTGTCGCAAAATAGCGCTCAAACACGACTAAGCCGTAGAACATCCCGCCCAAGGTCACCAACAAAAAACTGAGGGATGGCGGATACTTAGTTAGATTGAATACCGACATTAAGGTTTGGCCTAAGGTATCGCCAAACTGCCAAGGCAACGTCTCGCCGTAGAGATTGAACCCACGCAGCAAGCCAAATAGCAGGACGCAACCAAGCCCTAGCAGTATTAATTTCTGCTGACGCTGCCACGCGTCTCCCCCTCGACCAAAGACGGGGCCTGCTACATAGCCCAATAAAATCACGCCAATCCATGGTAGCGCTGGGTAACTTATCTTCAGCTTAAGCTCACCCTCGGCAATCAAATAACCTCGGTCATGCAATATCGTCCACAGACTATAGCCCCACTCATCCGGCGTAAAATGGATAGGTGACAATAGGTTATGGCCAAAGATAATCAATAGCCCGAGTAATGCCATCCACAGCCTTGGGAGCTTGATTAATGCCGCCAGAGCCAACATGCTCAGTCCTATCACCCAAATCACCTGCAACCACAGGGTGTGATAATTGCCCATCCATGAGACATTAATCACCAATACTTCGAGGGCGATTAAGAATAATCCGCGCTTGATTAAAAACTCGCGCGCAGAACGCGGTTCGCCATAACCACGATTGGCGTAAAGCCAAGCCGAGACCCCAGTTAAAAAGACGAAGACCGGCGCACAAAAGTGCGCCGCAAAACGGCTGACAAACAGCGCCCAGTTGGTTGTGCTTAAATCCATTGGGTCGCTCACCTGCATATGCAGGAAAAACCGCTCCCGTACATGGTCGAGCAACATAATCAACATCACTAAGCCGCGCATCATGTCGATGCTATTGATCCGCTGACGCCCTTGCTGCTTAGGCGCTACAGACGAAGCCGCGGGTGTCACTGTGACATTAGAATTCATAGCTAACACTCACTTTAACATTACGTGGCTCACCCGGCACGGCCCACAGCGCCGAATAACTGCTGGCGATATAGTGTTCATCCAGCAGGTTATCGACATTGAGTGCGAGACTTAAGTTGTCAGCAAGCCGAGTCGTAAAGAACATTCCAAGCAGCTGATAACTCGGTAATTGAAAACTCGGATCGGCCGAATCACCCAAACGAGAGTCCACATGACGCCAACTCAACCCTAAATGACCGTCGATAGAAAGATCATTTAAGTCCTGTTTGAGAATGATACTGCCCGTGTGTTTTGGCACATTGACCAGTGGACTTCCCGCCGGAATTAACACGCCCCAATCCAGATTCAGGCTGTCGTTCGCCGTGCGGGTATTAAGATAGGCATAGGACAAGGTTGCTTGTAAGCTTTCTGTTAACTCGGCCGCGACATCCAATTCAATCCCAGTGCTTTTGGCTTCACCAAGGGTCGCCGAAAAGCCGACATTGACGGGATCTGAGGTCAAGATATTGCTCTTTTGCGCATCAAACCAAGCAAAACTGCCATTGACGGGTAGCTCAAACCAAGTGCTGTTGAACTTAACCCCCAACTCGACGGATTTGCTCTCCTCTGGCTCGAAGGGATTACCCGCATAATCAGTGCCTGAAAGCGGTAAAAAGCCTTCCGAATAGGAGCCGTAAACACTTAACGCCTCAGACCATTGATACACTAATCCGACTTTCGGGCTGATCCTGTGGTCGCTTTGATCCGACAGACTCGCGTTCACCTGCTCTGCGATTTCTTGGGAATAACGGTCAAACCTTAATCCTAAATGCAATTTCCAGTGCTCGGTTAACTCCAATTGATCCTGTAAATAGGCCCCCCAGGCATCTTGAGTCTCTCGGTTTTCATACAGCAGACTGACCTCAGGCTGAGCCGCGCCATATTGGGGGGCAAAGATGTCGATAGCATAGGCGCCCTTCTTGCCTCGATAACGGTAGAGTCCCGTTTTTAGTCGATAATGATAGGCATCCGTCCCGAGCAGCAGATTGTGCCTTATGTTGCCAGTATCAAACAGGCCGCTGAGTTCGGCCCGCACAGAATGGTCTTCAGAAGCGTAATCTCGATAGCGATGCTGCCGCGTCAGAGTACGTCCATCGTCATATAAGGATTGACGCCCCTTAGCTAATTCGGCATCCGATGAGTAGCCATTTAAACTCGAATCGCGATAGTTATAACCCGCAGTAAGCGACCAATCATCGCTCAACTCATACTCATAGGTAAGCTGATGTCCAGTCGCATCCACCTTAGTTGGCCCATCGTTGGGCTCGCCCAAGTAACGCGAACGGGGCACGGTATTAAAGTCGTTATTGAGCACCACTACGCCACGGTCAAATAGCTGTTCTTGCTTAAGATATTCAACTTCATACAGGAGCGATGACTTATCCGACAGTTGCCAGCGCAGCGATGGTGTGACGATCTTTTTATCGCTAAATACATGATCGCGAAAACTGTCATGCTCCTGCCAAGCGCCATTGATCCTAAAGGCCAAGGTATCGGTCAGCCCCGAAGTAAAATCCCCTTCTAACCGATATTGATCAAAACTCCCCGCGGAGGCTTTTAAATAGCCCTGCGCCTCGTACTGCGGCTTTTTAGTCACTATATTCACAGTACCGCCGGGCTCCGAGCGTCCATAAAGCGCCGAGCCCGGGCCTTTAAGGATTTCCACATAGGCTACGTTCGATAGATCTCTGTGACCGCTAAAACCTCGGCCACCATTAAAACCATTAATTAAATAGCCCGATGGCATGTTTTCATTCCCAGGAAAGCCCCGTAACGAAAAACTATCCCATAGCCCACCACCGTTGTTTTGCCGCGCGACACTGGCGGAATAATCCAATAAGTCTTGAAAACGCGTCAGCCCAGTATCTTTAATCAGTTGCTCATCCAGCACTGTGATGGCCTGAGGTAACTCCGTCGCAGGCACATTGCCGCGGTAGGCCTGTCGATAATGAATGCTTAAACGCTCGATATCATTATTAAGTCCAGTGTTATCAGTTTGCAGCGCCTCGGCGGCCAATAGGGGAAGACTTGTATCCAACGCCAATAACGCCACGCCCAGCAGTAATACCGAGCGCTTTTGAATGACATAAGTAGCCATTTTTTACTCCAAAAATAAACAGCATCGGGCACCTTGGTTAAGCCAAGGCGCTCGAAAAATAAGAGAAATAGATAAAAAGCAGGAGTTAGGCTGTTAGCGGCGGCGCGCGGCTATGGAAGTGGCGCCTAAATGGCGTCTTAAAGGAAATAACATCAAACTCAACCGAGATAACACCCTGTTGAGCAACTTGAAAATCTAACGGAGAGTATGAGATCGCATGCTGCAATTGATGCTGATGCAAACACAGCGCGCAGTGGGCCTTGGTATCATCATTGAGGTGGGAAACACTGTGCAGCGCAAACGCAACAGACAGCAACACTAAGATGGCTGCAAGCCATAGTGCTAATCTTCGCCTTGTTTGCATCACAGAACTCAAACCATACATCCTCAAACCAAAGGGCTTGCGATTGTATGTTAGACACTACGAAAGTTGCAAATACCTTTACTTAACAAATGTAAGCAAATGCGGTGAGAAAATTTATCGCACGCAAAATAAAACGGCTCGCATATTTCTATGCAAGCCGTTGTTTTATTTGGCAGGGGTGGCAGGACTCGAACCCGCAACCATCGGTTTTGGAGACCGCTGTTCTACCAATTGGAACTACACCCCTGTTGACGTGGGGCATTATGCTAAAAGCACTCTCAAAGGTAAAGGACTTTTTATGACAAACTTAATTAACTGAGGAATTTTCAAACAAGTTTGCCATCTACTGTTGATTTAATTGGCATAAAGCTGAAAAAGTCAGCATGTAAGCTCAGTGCAGCGCGTTAAAAACCCGCCTGCAACCGAGTAAACATTAAGACCTGACGCCCTGCTTATGGAAAAAACTAACAAAAGAGTCGTGAAAATGCCTTAAAAGATGAATTTAAGCGCAGGTAGGTCCCATACACTCGTGACTAAATCCCCTCGCAGATGGTTAATCATCAAGGGTTGAGATAAAAATTCGCCGCAAATCATTGTCCCAAAGCTGGATAATCTTACGGGTCTTATCCTTATTCCAAAAACACTTACCAAACAGGATAAGCCCTGCGCCCTCTAAATCCCGCTTATCTTCGATATTAAAGCGCTTAAACAGTTTAGTTTTGACGGCCTCGATTGGAATGCCGATGTCTTTACTGTCGGCAGGATTAAGCCAAGATAACGTCGGGTCGCTGTGAGAGATAGTCCCCCAGTACATATGGGGTTTGTTATCTGTAGGATCCGCATCGGCAAAATTTACAAACAAATTCTTCGCCCGCCAGCGGTACTTACGCTCATCATCGGTGTAAACCCAAAGATCCGAAGTCGCCAGATCGGAGCCGCGCAATAGGCTATGGAGTAACTTTTCTAGCCCTTGGCTCGGAGTACGCTTTGCCGTGATGGCTATCTCGGGCTTATCGGTCGCCACTTGATAGCCAGCTTTGGGTTCCTGTACTGACGCTAATGGCTCGGTTGCATTTTCAATTTCACTTTTGGCCCCAACTTCTTGCTCTTGGGGAGCCTTGATTTTGTGCGCTGAGTTAGATGGTTTCTTATTACTGGGATTAAGCGAAAAATCGATAACCAAGGCATCGGCGTCGAGCAGTTGTTGCTGCACTTCGAGGACATCTTGTTCTTCACGGGATTTTTGCGCCGACGGATTAAATTCGATGCAATCGAGCTCATGGTAACGGGAGCCAAAACAGGCGGCCTTACCATCCTTAGATGCTTTACGAAAATAGGCTTTACCATAGCAGGCGGGGCAGTATAAATGCTGGCGCAAACGCTCAATCTCAGCCTCGGGTAACTGCTGAAACTTGAACACACTGTAGGTGACACCGGCCTGAGCATGAGGATTGAGTCGTAATGGCGACGAAGCGTGCTCTGCCGCAGCCTCGGTTGTGAGTACACAAATCGCATCCAACATCTCTTGCCCCCTAATCCTTATCTTCTCGACCTTATCTCAAGTCTTAAGCTGGATGAAAATAGCTCGCAAGTCGTGCGGCTAAACTCGGCGGCAATAAGGGTTTATTACCGACAGTTGTTTTGCCATAAAAACCTTGCAGCTTGTCGATTAACTGCCAAAAACAGAGGTTCGCCGCCAATGCATCGAGGGCGGCGTACTGAATTTGCGCTTGGGATAAAGGCACCTGTTGCCAATTTGAGAGGGTAATTTTTTTAGATTTATCGATGCGTTTATGCAGTAATGCCGCCACCAATTGCCGCGTGCCCATTTCCTTCCCAGCGCCGAGCTGTGCCATCGCCCAATTCAAATCGAGTCTAGGGGAGACCTGAATATCCCAATCCCGTTTCAGTGCTTGGCCATCGCCCCTTAATCCAATCCCCACTTTGAGGATCTGCTCATTTTCGAGCAAAGGTTTAAGCTCGACGAGCCTCTCACCCAACACCGCCCGCTGAAACAAATAGCAGCTATCTGAGGTCGCCAATTGCACTAAGCTCAAGGGATGTTGAACACCCGGCTCAAAGCTTGCCCGCGTTTCGGTATCAAACCCCAGCACGGATTCACTGCTAAGTTGTTGTAGTGCGTTGGCAAGCGTATCGGGCGTGACTAACTCGACTCGCATTTCACCACGAATTTCGCCACGCATACCCAACAGCGACAGTGGTACGAGGTTTGCCAGCTCGGCATCGGTTAATCGCGTCGTTAGGGCGAGTTTTTGCTGAAACCATTGGAACTTAAGTTGCGAATCGCCTGCCGATAAGTCCCCCGCTTGTGACTCGGCTAACCCTGCAAGATATTGACTCCCAGCAGCATCCATCGCCGCGATAAGCTCGTCGGCGTGTTCGCCTAATTCCTGACGCAGCCAAGCTAACTTATTGGGAGAAAGGCAATAACGCATTAATTGCATACTTCGTCCTTGAGCGTTGAAATAATCGCCGCGAGCATCTTAGCACTCGCGCAACTCGGGTTAGCTGATCAGCAATAAAGGATCAAAAACGGATCAGCTACGTAGCTTTTGGAACCCAGTCATCAGCAGTACCGCCACAGCGCCCGCCGCGATGCCAAAGAGCGCGTTAAGAATGCTCGGCGTCAGTAACCCAAGCACTGGGCCGACGACGGCAATGGTTTCCACAAATTGCTCGGCATGGTGGATTTGCTCGCCGACCCAATGTAATCCATGGGTTAGAATGCCGCCGCCCACCATAAACATGGCGGCAGTACCGATAATGGTTAAGCTCTTCATCAACACAGGCGCCGCGCTCAGTAAGCCAAAACCCAACTTGCGATTAAAGCGAGTAAAGCTCGACTCGCCCTGACGCTGGCTCAGATACAGACCCGCATCGTCCATTTTGACTATCGCCGCCACCAAACCGTAAACGCCTATGGTCATCACAATACCGATAATGGCGAGGGTAAAAAATTGCGTCGTCAGCGACTTATCCGCGACTATGCCTAAGGTGATGGCGATAATTTCTGCCGACAGCACAAAGTCGGTGCGAATTGCGCCCTTCACCTTTTCCTTCTCATAGGCCGCCAGTTCGCTTATCTCGGGTAAGTCAGATTCGGCCTGCTCCGCGTGTTTGTCTTTGCGATGGCTATAGCTGTGGTGTAATTTCTCAAAGCCTTCAAAACATAAAAACAAGCCGCCGAACATCAACAAGGGCGTCACAGCCCAAGGAATAAAGGCGCTGATCAACATTGCCGCCGGCACTAAAATCAATTTATTGCGAAACGAGCCTAAGGCGACCGCCCAGACCACGGGTAATTCACGGTCGGCACTCACACCTGTCACTTGCTGGGCGTTTAAGGCCAAATCGTCCCCTAATACCCCGGCGGTTTTCTTGGCCGCGACCTTACTCATCACCGCCACGTCATCCAAAATGGATGCAATATCGTCGAGTAAGGTTAATAAACTCGCCCCTGCCATACATGCTCCCTTAAACAAATAATGCTGTTTTTATCAATTCTGCTTTTGCCATAGTAACTTAGTTAGATTAAGCCCGCCTAGCGAATCGTCAATAGCGAAATGGGCTTTATCTTAGGCACATCACTTATTTTAACGAGTTCGCTTAGTGATTAAATCTGTAAGCACATTAAGCCGGACACTGCATAAGATCACCACCCAAGATCACAGCTACAGTGCAATAGCACCACACACTTTGATGGAAAAGAGTATACTAAGCCCAGAATTTTTACTCATTTGCCATTACAGGATGTCAACATGACTCAAGATGAAATGAAAAAAGCCGCTGGCTGGGCTGCTCTCAAATACGTTGAGAAAGACAGCATTGTGGGTGTAGGCACTGGCTCAACCGTCAATCACTTTATCGATGCCCTCGCCACCATGAAGGCTGATATTGAAGGTGCGGTATCAAGCTCAGAAGCCTCAACCCAAAAGATGAAAGCCCTTGGCATCCCAGTTTATGACTTAAACAGCGTCGATAAATTATCCGTGTATGTCGATGGAGCCGATGAAATCAACGGCCATATGGACATGATCAAAGGCGGCGGCGCGGCATTAACCCGCGAGAAAATCGTTGCGGCTGTGGCTGAAAAGTTTGTCTGTATCGTGGATAACACTAAGCAAGTTGATATCCTGGGTGAATTCCCACTGCCTGTTGAAGTGATCCCAATGGCGCGCTCTTACGTGGCCCGTGAACTGGTCAAACTCGGCGGAGACCCAGTGTACCGCGAAGGCGTTGTGACTGATAACGGCAACGTAATCCTCGACGTTTACAACCTTAAGATCATCAATCCTAAGGAATTAGAAGATAAGATCAACGCCATCGTCGGCGTAGTGACCAACGGTCTGTTCGCAAAACGCGGCGCCGATGTGTTACTGGTTGGCACCCCTGAAGGCGTGAAAACCTTTACCGCTTAAGGCAAGGTGAGTCAAAAGACTCCCATGTAAGAAACAAAAATGCCGGTGCAGTTGCACCGGCATTTTTTATGACCCTCATTTTTTATGACCCTAGGGCTATTAAGCGATTACCACACTCGAGCCACTAAGCCCTTGAGGTAAAAACCTTCTGGGAAGGCGCTGCCAATCGGGTGATCGCTCGCCTGGCTTAAACGCTCGATAAATTGGATCTCACGTTTGGCATCCAAAGCCGCATCGGCAACGATTTTTTGGAACAGATCCGCAGGCATTAATCCCGAGCAAGAGAAGGTCAACAGCACCCCGCCCGGATTTAATAATTGCAGCGCAATCATGTTGATATCTTTATAGCCGCGGCAGGCGCCATTGAGCTGCGACTTATTGTCGGCAAACTTTGGCGGGTCGAGTACGATCACATCGAAGGTTTTACCCTCATCACGGTACTGGCGTAACAGCTTAAACACATCGGCTTCGTTGTAATGCACATTGTCATCATTTAAGCCATTGACTCGCATGTTCAAACGCGCGGTATCGAGGGCAAGCGCCGACACGTCGACGTTTTCAATGCTGGCGGCGCCCGCCTTAGCAGCATACAGGCCAAAGGTGCCCGTGTAGCAAAAACAGTTCAGCACCGATTTGCCCTTCACAAACCGCGCCGCCATAGCACGGTTGTCGCGCTGGTCGAGGTAGAAACCAGTCTTATGACCCTTAGTCACATCGACGGCAATCTTGATACCGTTTTCTTCAATAATGACGGGCATTTCAGGCAGCGTGCCATGGAGCAGTCCCATGGTGGAAGCTAAGCCTTCTTTCTTACGGGAATCAACGTCTGAGCGCTCGTAAATCGCGCAATCGGGGTACAACTCGGCGAGCACATCGACAATAGTGTCACGCCATACATCGGCGCCCATGCTCAGCAATTGGCAGACCAACACATTGGCGTATTTATCAATAGTGATACCGGGCAAACCATCGGACTCGGCGGCAATTAAGCGGTAACCGGTTAAGCCTTGCTCACGAATGAGATCGTCGCGTCCCGCTTGGGCTCGCAGAATACGGCGCTTAAAAAACTCACGGTCAATTTCTTCTTCGCGATCAAAAGTCCAAATCCGCACTTGGATTTGAGACTCAGGAGACCAGGCACCACGGCCCAACCAATGGCCATCATGGGCAACCACATCGACGGTATCGCCCGCTTCGAGTTTACCTTTAACGTTGTGGATCCCGTTGGAAAATACCCAAGGATGACGACGCTCAAGGGACTTTTCGCGACCGGGTTTAAGTTTGATTCTGACTGCCATAGTACCGCCTTAAAAAAGTACCGCCTTGCTAAATTGAACCGCCACAACAAACTGCGTTAAGTTCGTCAGGCGCCGTCTTCAAAAAATGGAAGCGGATAATATACCTAATATCGTTTGAGCGCGAGCCATCCACAGTAAACAACACATGATGGTGCCGCGCTAAGTGATGGCGATCATAGCTTAGTTTTCGCCGCAAAACCCACTTACCACAGCCGATTTTTGGTAAGCCAGCACGATTTTCGACGAGATAAACAGGATTTCGCTGAAAGATATTCTCGCCCCTTAAGGTCTTATCCCAGTAACAGGACTTAAGCAAAAGCTGCACAAGCAACTAGGCTTATTCCTGTATTTATCCATCCGCTTTATATGCTGCCTATTGGTGCTGTCGTTATAAAAGCAAGCTAATCAACAAGATGACTCATGTAGTCAGAATGCAAAGGAAAAGACCATGAATAAGAAAGCCCAAACCGCACTTTCAGGTGCAGCACTTGCTATGGCCATGGCCGGTATGGCAAGCCAAGTGAATGCAGCAGAACCTATGACCAGCGCCGACAGTAGCGACCTCGTCCACTGTTATGGCGTGAATACCTGTAAAGGCCATAACGACTGTAAAACCGCAGATAACGCCTGCGCCGGACACGCCAGCTGTAAAGGCAGTGGATTTGTGGCTATGCCATCCAAGAGTTGTGGCGATGTCGGTGGCAAAGTGGCCGATGATTGGGTGGGCAAAATCGCCAATACCGAGTTAGTGCACTGCTATGGCATTAATACCTGCAAAGGCCATAATGACTGTAAAACAGCAGACAATGCCTGCGCTGGACACGCCAGCTGTAAAGGCAGTGGTTTTGTAGCTACCCCAGCGAAAGCCTGTGGCGACTTAGGTGGCAAGGTCGGCGCCTAAGGCTTATCCGCAAGCTTGGTACAGAGGAAGAAGCGGTCGGAATCTGGGCCGCTTCAGCCACTCAGTCATCATGAGGTTGATACATGGATAAACAGCGTCTCACTCACCCTACCCTAGGTTTTGGTTTAGGACTGCGAACCCAGCACTTCGACCATGTGCTTAGGCATCAACCCGAGGTCGACTGGTTCGAGATACTCTCGGAAAACTTTATGGTCGCGGGCGGAAAACCTCGCTATTACCTGAGTGAGATTGCCGAGCGTTATCCACTGGTGATGCACGGCGTTTCTTTATCCATCGGCAGCACAGATCCGCTGAATATGGATTATCTCAAGGCGCTCAAACAACTCGCGAATGAAGTGCAGCCCCAATGGATTTCGGATCATATTTGCTGGACCTCCATCCACGGTATCAATAGCCATGACTTACTGCCCCTACCCTACACCGAAGAAACCGTAAGACACGTGGCCGAGCGCATCGGCATAGTACAGGACTTTTTAGGCCGCCGCATTTTGATGGAGAACGTCTCCAGCTATTTGTCCTACCAAGATTCCACCATGAATGAGTGGCAATTTGTTAATGCGGTAGCCGAGGAGGCTGATTGCCTATTGCTGTTAGACATTAACAACATCTATGTCAGCGCCCGTAACCATCAGTTCCCTCCTGAGGATTATCTGCTGCAAATCGCGCCTAATCGGGTGCAACAATTTCACCTAGCGGGTCACTCGGATTACGGCGACTATGTTATCGACACCCATGATCACGACGTTTGCCCCAGTGTCTGGGAGCTGTATCGGCAGGCATTAACCCGCTTTGGCGGCGTCAGCACTATGATTGAGCGCGATGCCAATATCCCCGAATTTAATTCATTGGAAGCCGAATTGGCGATTGCCCGCAACATCGCCCGCACCACGTTAGGCGAGTCCCATCCTCTGGTTTACAGACCGCGGCAGGAGACGGTGGCATGAGTCAACTTCGCGAGATCCAACAGCAATTTATGGATTATCTGCTGGCAAGCGCCGCCCAAACGCCGATACCAGAAACCATAGAAAAATCCTTTAGTGACAAAGTTGCCGAGCAAGGCGGCGTGGGGCGCAATATTCGCATGCAGATTTACGCCAATGCCTATCGCATTCGCTTAACCGAAGTCCTCGATACCGACCATGAAATACTCGGCCAGTATTTGGGAGATGACTTATTCGCGCGCATGGCCAATGGCTATATCGCCCACCAGCCCTCACGTTTTACCTCGCTACGCCAATTTGCCGATGCCCTGCCCGACTACTTAGCCAGTGACGCTTTTTTTAGTCAGTATCCAATTATCAGCGATATCGCCAGATTCGAGCGCCGCCTACTTAACGCCTTCGATGCCAAGGATGAACAGCGCGCAAGTTTTGCGGCACTACAATCCTTACCCGCCGATGCTTGGCCCTATTGCCAACTGCGTTTTCACCCTAGCGTGCAACTTTTTGAGTGTGCCAGCAATGCGGTCGAAACCTGGCAAGCCTTAAAGCATCAACAAGTCCCACCCGCGCCCGATTATCAAGCTAAACGCGCTTGGCTACTCTGGCGCGGCGAGAGTCGTTTAACGGAGTTTATCTCCCTCGCAGAATACCAATTAGCCTTGATTCAAGGATTTATTCACGGCGCCAATATTGCCGAGCAATGCGAATTGATGCTGGCGTTTTTTACGCCAGAAGAGGCCATGCAGCAGCTGTTACAAGCACTGCAGGCTTGGTTTCATTTAGGCTTGATATTGAGTGTTCAACCGAATGATTAAGGCATCAGCCGCTCTATACACAAGCAGTGGCTCGAACCGCTAACGCCGCAGTGCCAACTCCACCATCACGGGCGCATGGTCGGTACTATAGGCATCGCGCTCATATTCGGGCCTGACTAAGTGTCTATCACAGGTCTGATAATCCACCACCTGCGCCAAACTGCGGCTATCGCTGGCATCAAACTCATTGGAGAGCAACACATAATCCAGCACAGATCCTTTAGGGCCATAGTAATGGGTGGGCGCCCTATGCTCACGGTAATGGACGGCGTTATCGGCTAAATTGGCTTCGATAAACAGCTCATAGGCATCTTGTAATCGATAGTGGGCAAACACTTGAGCTAACGCCGCATCGGATAAATGCCCAAGCCCTGCGGCTTTAATATCGTTACTGTGCAGCGCTTCGCCTTGGAGCGTTAACGCATCCAGCGCGCCTAAGGACAAACTATCGTTAAAATCCCCCATCAGGATCACCGGATATTTGGCACTCTGTCTTCTGGCGAGTATGGCATGGAACAGCAATGCCGCCTCGGCGCCCCGCTGCATGGTCGAGGCCCAACGCCCGAGGGCTTGTTCGGTTAATAACTTAGTCTCGGCGTGTAACTTTAGATCCGACGGCGCATTTAACGACAAACCCAAGGGATGCGGCTCTAAAGCCAATCCCGGCCGCTTAGATTTAAAATGCACCACATAGCAATCACAGGGGCCAATCTGCGGCACCTCCACCGTCGCACGTAACACTTTACGGCTAAAGCTAAATTCGCTCGACAGCCCCATCGCCGCCACTAAGTGCGCCTCTGGTTCGATAGCGTGTACCTCTAGGATAGGGAAGCGAGACGCCAGCGCCACCACAGGGCTTTGGTAGATATAGTCACTGACCAAGGTTGCACTATCGACCACCGCAAAGTGAGTGAGTCCCTGCTGCAGCGCAAGCTGGCGTAACGGTTCAGGGCTAAACACCTCCTGAAACCCAACAATATCCGGATGATGTTGATTCAACAACTCGCTAAACCATTGGCACTTTTTCTGCCATTGGCCGTGGCTATAGATATTCTCAAAATCGTAAAAGGCTGAGGGCGGCTCGATAAAGTTAAATAGATTCAGGGTCGCAATTTTAATATTCGATTGCGTTGCCTCGGTCGAACTAGACCATTCTGGGGAATGCTGCGCCACGGTATTATTCCTCTTTAGCCAAATCATGCTCTCAACAGCGCCTTTAACGGATTTACGCATCAAAATGACCTATTTCCCCAACGACTTAGGCAAGAGATGCCATCTTAAGGCGTGATACCCAAGGTTATACCTAAATCGATTTGATCATCAATCACAGCATGCTCATTGCCACCAGCAACCTAGGCAAGAAAGCCCATAAAACCAACAATCGCCACACCCAATGAGAACACTTAATCACCAAGGCGCAACAAGATTAAAACCAACCAACTCAATTCGTTCAAGAATAAAAACCAAACTCAAACATAAACATAGTGAATTGGCACTCGGGTTTGACTTTGCGTTTTCGCGGTTTAGAATCTAGCCACTTTTATCATTGCGGAGACCCACTGTGGGCACACACATAAGTGACAGTAGATGCCCTGTCCAAGTGACAGGATTAAACACCTAGCACTAGCCCGCAATGTTTTTGCTGCTACCTGCTAGGCAGGGTAGTAGCGTGACGCTTCCTCACTCCACTCCCATATATTCAATTTAAGCCTTTCCCCATGGCCAATCAGCTTATGCTTGCGCTCGGCTATTGGTTTTATCCGGCCTTTGGCTGGAGGTAGAATGCTGACCATTGAATACATCTTCACCCATGTTTTGCCCCAGTAGGCTTCCCTTACCTTGGGAGTTTATCTATGGCTTATATCAAGCATACATCCACCTTAGCCCGGCAACCTTTGGCCCTCTTTGGGCTATGCCTTAGCGTCACGGCGAACGCTTCTTTACTGGACGTTGATGATCCAGGCATCGCCGAGCGCTGCGAGCTGCAACTCGGCTGGCAACAACCTAGATCGGATCACTCTGCCTCTGCACTCAAAACGGCGGCGACCTGCAACCAAGGACAATGGGAATGGCACTTAGGGTTTGAACATCAGCATCTAAGCGTTGAAGAACAAGCAGACAGCAGCAATAACCAACAGCAAACCGAGCTGGGCATTAAATTACCCTTGCCTATCGACACTGGCCCTTGGCAGAGCGCGCTGGCCATTAATCTGCAACACCATCATCAAGATCCTCACCCCATTGGCGCAGAAGTGCTCGGCATTATGGGATATCAGATGGCGGAACGGGATTTACGCCTCTATAGCAATTTGGGCTTTTATCAACACGCGGCTCAGTCGCCACAACTGATCGCAGGCATCGCCATTGCCTTAGCGCAGAGCGAAGACCAGCAATGGATCGGCGAAATTTATCGCAAAGCACCCGAGGCACACGCCTACCGGCTTGCCTATCAATGGTTACTCAAAAGACAGTTGCAACTCGAGTTCAGCCTAGGCAATGACCTTAAGGGAAACGCCCAGCAATTCGGTGCTGATATCACTTTTTTCTTTGGCTAATAGCTCGTTGGGAGAATGACCTATGAACATGAACAACAACCAAAAAAACACTAAGCAAATCATCTTAGCCCTGCAAATCATCCTAGAACAACGCGACAGCGAGAGCATGGTCGCCTTGGCCAAAGAGCGCCATCCCGCGGACATTGCCACCGCGCTCAGCACCTTTAGTCAGTCGCAGCAATTAGTGTTTTTGCAACTGGCATCGGCAAAAGTTGCCGCCGATTTACTGCGCTATTTAAGCGATGAGCAGCAAGCCGCATTAGTGCAACAGCTTGATAAAGCGACACTATCGTCGCTATTACTGACGATGGCGGCGGATGAGCGCGCCGATCTCTACAATCTGCTCGAACCTGAGCAGCAACAACTCTTCCTGCCAGTGTTAGCGCAGGCTAAACGGGAAGATCTGCGTACCCTAGCCGCCTACGATAAAACCAAGGTCGGTGCGGCGATGACATCGGATTACACCTTGCTCAATAGTCGACATACCGCCGCCCAGGCGATTGATATGCTTCGCACGGAAACCGCCGACAAAGAAACCATATATCAAGCCTATGTGGTTGATATGTTGGGGCGCTTAATTGGTACCGTCTCACTACGGCAATTACTGCTGGCCCAGCCCGAAGAACGAGTGGTCGATTTTATGAAGCCCAACCCCATTGCTTTGGATGCCAACGCTCAATGCCAAGAAGCGGTGCAGATGATCGCCCATTACGATCTGCTGGCCCTGCCCATCATCAATGGTAAGGGGCAATTGGTCGGGATTGTGACCTATGACGATGCGATGGATATTGCCAGCTCACAGGCCGATCTCGAGTTCACTAAAACCGCGGCCATAGGCAATATCGAACACAATTTAAAGACCGCAAGCATAGGACTACTCTACCGTAAGCGTGTGGTCTGGTTGGTGATTTTGGTCTTTGGCAATATCTTCTCCGGGGCGGGTATCGCCTTTTTCGAAGATACGATTTCGAGCTATGTGTCTTTAGTCTTCTTTCTGCCTTTACTTATCGACAGCGGCGGTAATGCTGGCTCGCAATCCGCGACCTTAATGGTGCGGGGATTAGCCACGGGCGAAGTGATACTCAAGGATTGGCTCACACTGCTAGCGCGCGAGTTAGGGGTTGCGGGATTACTCGGTGCCAGCATGGCACTGGCGGTGTCCTTGCTCGGTTTCTGGCGCGGCGGCCCTGAAATTGCCCTCGTCGTCGCACTGACTATGCAAATTGTGGTGATCATTGGCAGCCTGATTGGTATGTCACTACCCTTTTTACTCAGCAAGTTAAAAATGGATCCGGCTTCAGCCAGCGCGCCACTTATCACCTCAATAGCCGATATCATTGGTGTGCTGGTTTACTTTAGTATTGCCACTCTGATACTCGACTTACCGACGGCATAGGTCGATGGCCCTCTAACAAGTCGTCACAGCGTTTGCAGTCAAATGCCGCTGTGACGCATAGATTGGTGTCATAGCTTAAAACCACCATGGGAAGGCAAAGGCATTTATCGCTCAGTCTTCCCATCTGGCTGAGGTCCGTTATTTGCGCCAGTTCATAAATTTGTTGTTTATTAAGAAAATGATAAGAATAAAACGCTGGGGTAGATTACGCTTTTACTAGCCGCATTTTGATTTAACACCTGCCTCACAGGAATCGCCCATTAATCGGCGAACAAGCTGCTGCCATAACAATATCGACAAAGGTTTAGAGGTTTTTATGTGGTTTCATTCCAAACTCAAAGCAGAAAACGAAGCGCTTAAACAGCGGCTGATGGATCAACAACACAGACACGAATTGGAAATTGAAGAGTTAAAAAACATGGCCCGAGAAAACGAGGCCATGCAGCAACAGTCCCGTCAGCATATTGATCTATATAGCGAAGTCATCGCCTGCCAAAACCAAGGCGGCGAGATGCTAAATGCAGTGAGAGAAGGCCTAGCCAGCAGCGCTGAATTACTCACAGAAGAACAGGCTGCGCTGTCTGAATTAGATAAAATATTTGATCAAACACGGGTAGCAATTGCCAATTTAGGCAGCCGCGCGACTGACATCAACGAGCAAGCCACCAACAGTATGGATGCCGTAACTGAGCTGAATAACACTACCTCATCGATTAATCAGTTTGTCTCCGCCATTCAAGGCATCTCAGAGCAAACCAACTTACTCGCCCTCAATGCCGCTATCGAAGCGGCTCGTGCGGGAGAAGCTGGCCGAGGCTTTGCCGTGGTCGCCGACGAGGTAAGACAACTCGCCAGCAAGGCCCACGAGGCCAGTAGCCAAATTGAAAAACTGGTAAAACAGATTGTGGCACAGGCGTCGAATATCAAAGAAATTGTGCACAACAATCAAAACAGCGCCCTCGATGTCGCCTCCTCTTCGACTCAAATCGGCCAAGTGGTTGAAGATGTACTCCAACGCTCCCACAAAATGCAGCAGGTGATCCACAATGCGGCGACCGCATCTTTTTTAAATACCACTAAACTCGACCACGCTGTATGGAAGAGCCATGTGTATCAATTAATTGAGAAGAATCAACATAACCACAGTGTGAACTCCCATACAGAGTGCCGCTTGGGGCAATGGTATTTCAAAGGATTTGGCGCGGAAAATTATCAGCATTTAAGCAACTTTAAAGCCCTCGACGCTCCCCATAAAGCAGTGCACGATGCGGGTAAAGCGGCGCTGGCAGCAAAACAGAAAGGCAACTTAGCAGACATGGTAAAGCAGTTACATGCTATGGAAGACTCGAGTATGCGGGTTGTGGCTTGCCTCGATAATCTACTGCGAGATGTGTATCGCCAGTAACTCGCAAGTGTCAGCAGAGATGAGCGCCCTTGGGCGCTCTTGTTATTGCTAAGTCTCTTTTCCCTTCCCGCTCCTGCACTCGTAGTAGGGGGAATTCACTATCTATGTGCCGCTGACTAGAAGCCATCGCGCCATCACAACCTACAAATACCCTAGAGCCGCCTTGATAGCCTAGGGCTTATCAACTTTACTTCATTGAGAGCATGCCGTGAGACTTGCCTATAACCGTTTCATTTTTAGGGTGATTAATGAAGTTTGTCACACACTTACTACTTGCAGTGTGCCTGTGTATTCTTCCGTACCGAGCGCTTGCCGCCCTCAGTATTTATACCGAAGAATGGGCTCCCATTAGCTTTTCCGTCGACGGCAAACCCGATGGTTTAGCGGTACAAGTGGTGCAAGAAATTCAAAAGCGCGTGAAGAATCAGGATCCCATCAAGGTCGTTCCCTGGGCACGCGGCTGGAAAATCATGACAGAACAGCCTAATACAGTGCTGTTTGCCATGACCAGAACGCCAGCACGGGAACAACTGTTCAGCATGATTGGCCCTATCGCCACGGGGACCATTAACTTCTACGCCCTAAAAGACAGCCAACTCAAGATTAGCTCGATTGATGATGCCAAGCAGGCGAAAGCCGTGGGTGTATATCGCTCTTCCGTGGAAGATCAATTATTAATGGAGCATCAGTTTACCAATATTGCCCCCGCTACCACACCGTTACTGAGCGCGAAGCAACTGATGAAAAAGCGTATCGACTTATGGTGCAATACTAACCTCACCGCACCGAGTATTCTCGCCGAAGCGGGCGCGAGTATGAATGAGGTCAAATCCCTCTACACGATCAGCGAAAATCATCTATACATTTCGTTTTCGAAGGGAACCCCCAACAAAGAAATAGAACAATGGAAAGAGGCGCTTATCAACATCAAGGCCGATGGCACCTTTGCACAAATTTATCACCGCTGGCTGCCCAATGATGCGCCGCCAATGGAAACCGAGCGCGTTGGACAATAAATCTTTAGTACAAAGTATTGAGTGCAAAAAGAAAGGCCGGATAACTCAGTTATCCGGCCTTTTGATGACAGAGGCTTATGGCTTATTTAGCCAATACGCGCTGATGCAGCTCTTGCACTGACGTCACGTTAGTACGGTCGTCCGCAGCGTGTGCCATACAAGTGGCGAATGCTGCGTTCATGGTCGTGGTGTAGTTCACTTTGTAACGCAGTGCACCGCGACGTAATTGACGAGAGTCTTCAATCGCTTGACGGCCTTCAGTGGTGTTCACGATATAGGTGTACTCACCGTTCTTGATGCGGTCAAGAATGTGTGGACGGCCTTCGTGTACCTTGTTCACTAAGCGTGGGTTGATACCCGCTTCACCTAGGATAACCGCAGTACCGTGGGTTGCATCAATTTGATAACCCAACTCAATCAACTTAGCGGCTAAGTCGGCAACACGTTTCTTGTCGCTGTTACGCACAGACAACAGAGCACGACCAGACTTAGGCACTTCAGAAGTCGCACCTAACTGCGCCTTAGCATAGGCTTCGGCGAAGGTATCGCCCACACCCATCACCTCACCTGTTGAGCGCATTTCAGGGCCTAACAGTGGGTCAACGCCAGGGAACTTGTTAAATGGCAGTACCACTTCTTTCACTGAGTAGAAAGGTGGGATCACTTCTTGAGTGAAGTTTTGCGCCTTCAAGCTTTGACCCGCCATCACACGGGCGGCAATCTTAGCTAACGGCACGCCAGTCGCTTTCGATACGAATGGCACGGTACGCGCTGCACGTGGGTTAACTTCAATCATGTAGATTTCGTTATTCTTCACGGCAAACTGTACGTTCATCAGACCGACAACACCCAGCTCCATCGCAAGCTTACGCACTTGTACGCGCATTTCGTCTTGGATTGCTTGGCTTAAGGTGTAAGGAGGCAGTGAACAGCCTGAGTCACCTGAGTGAACACCCGCCTGCTCGATATGCTCCATAATCGCGCCGATAACCACGGTTTCGCCGTCACACACTGCATCGATATCCACTTCGATAGCATCGTCTAGGAAGTGGTCTAACAGTACTGGCGAAGCGTTAGATACGCTTACCGCTTCGTTGAAGTAGCGCAGTAAATCCTGTTGGTCGTAAACGATTTCCATCGCGCGGCCGCCCAGTACGTAGGATGGACGAACAACCAGCGGATAACCGATACGCTCGGCGGCAATCACTGCACCTTCAACTGTGGTGACTGTATCGTTTTCAGGCTGTTTCATTTCCAGACGTTGAATCGCTTGCTGGAAACGCTCACGGTCTTCAGCACGGTCAATCGCATCTGGGCTAGTACCAATAATGGGCACACCCGCCGCTTCAAGGGCGCGAGCCAGTTTCAGCGGCGTTTGACCACCGTACTGTACGATAACGCCCTTTGGCTTCTCGATACGGACGATTTCTAACACGTCTTCTAGGGTAACAGGCTCGAAGTACAGACGATCTGAAGTGTCATAGTCGGTAGAAACGGTTTCAGGGTTACAGTTAACCATGATGGTTTCATAACCGTCTTCACGCAGGGCTAATGCCGCGTGCACACAGCAGTAATCGAATTCGATACCTTGACCGATACGGTTTGGACCACCACCTAACACCATGATTTTTTCGCGATCTGATGGGTTCGCTTCACACTCTTCCTCATAGGTTGAGTACATGTAAGCGGTGTCGGTGGCAAATTCAGCCGCGCAGGTATCTACGCGCTTGTAAACTGGGTGGATATCGAAACGGTCACGCAGTTTACGGACTTCAGTCTCGTTTACGCCAAGGACCGCAGCCAAACGCGCATCGGCAAAACCTTTACGCTTAAGCTTACGCAGCAGTTCTTCGTTAAGACCGGCTAAACCACCTTCGGCCACTTGGCCTTCCAGCTTAATCAGCTCTTCAATCTGGACTAAGAACCATGGGTCGATGTTGGTTAAACGGAAGATTTCATCCAGGGTTAAACCCGCACGCATAGCGTCGGCGATGTACCAAATACGGTCACAGCCTGGCTCTTTCAGCTCGAGGCGAATGCGCGCTAAGGCATCGGGTTTGGTTAAGTCAGTGATTGGGTCAAAGCCGTGACGGCTCACTTCTAAACCGCGCAGGGCTTTTTGCAGTGACTCTTGGAAAGTACGGCCAATCGCCATCACTTCGCCCACTGATTTCATCTGAGTGGTTAAGCGATCGTTTGATCCGGCAAACTTTTCAAAGTTAAAGCGAGGTACTTTAGTCACGACGTAGTCGATGGCTGGCTCGAATGACGCTGGCGTACGACCGCCAGTGATGTCGTTCATCAGCTCATCGAGGGTGAAACCCACCGCTAACTTGGCGGCGATTTTCGCAATCGGGAAGCCCGTTGCTTTAGACGCCAGTGCCGATGAACGTGATACGCGTGGATTCATCTCGATGATAACCATGCGGCCATCTTTCGGGTTGATACCAAACTGTACGTTCGAACCACCGGTTTCAACACCAATCTCACGCAGTACCGCCATAGAGGCGTTACGCATCAGTTGGTATTCTTTGTCTGTCAGGGTTTGTGCTGGGGCAACGGTAATAGAGTCACCAGTGTGCACGCCCATTGGGTCGAAGTTTTCGATAGAACACACGATGATACAGTTGTCGTTACGGTCACGAACCACTTCCATCTCGTATTCTTTCCAACCGATTAAGCTCTCGTCGATGAGCAGCTCTTTGGTTGGCGATAAATCTAAACCTTGAGAACAGATTTCTTCGAACTCTTCCTTGTTGTAGGCGATACCACCGCCTGAGCCACCCATAGTGAATGATGGACGGATAATACAAGGGAAACCCACGAGGTCGAGTACACCATAGGCTTCTTCCATGCTGTGGGCGATGCCCGCGCGTGGACACTCTAAGCCAATGCTCTTCATGGCTTTGTCGAAGCGGCTACGGTCTTCTGCTTTATCAATCGCGTCGGCGGTTGCACCGATCATTTCAACGTTGAATTCAGCCAGTACGCCTTTTGCTTCAAGCTCAAGGGCGCAGTTCAGCGCGGTTTGGCCGCCCATAGTTGGCAGAATCGCATCAGGACGTTCTTTAGCGATAATGTTGCGTACCACTTCCCATTGGATTGGCTCGATGTAAGTGGCATCGGCCATTTCAGGGTCGGTCATAATGGTGGCAGGGTTAGAGTTCACCAGAATGACGCGGTAACCTTCTTCACGCAGGGCTTTACAGGCTTGAGCGCCTGAATAGTCGAACTCACACGCCTGACCAATGACAATCGGGCCTGCACCTAGGATAAGAATACTCTTTATATCTGTACGTTTTGGCATTGCTTCTCTCTTCTCCTAGCTTGCGTATTACTTAGCGTTCTGACGGTATTGTTCAATAAGCTCGATAAAGTGATCGAACAGTGGGGCCGCATCGTTCGGACCAGGGCTCGCTTCAGGGTGACCTTGGAAGCTGAACGCAGGTTTGTCCGTCAGATGGATACCTTGCAGTGAACCATCGAACAGTGACTTGTGAGTCACTTTGATATTGGCAGGTAATGTGGCTTCATCGGCAGCAAAACCGTGGTTTTGGCTGGTGATCATCACGTTACCTTTTTCGATATTGCTCACTGGGTGGTTAGCACCGTGGTGACCAAACTTCATCTTTAAGGTTTTCGCGCCTGATGCCAATGCCAGTAATTGGTGGCCTAAACAGATACCGAAAATCGGCGTATCGGTTTTCAGGATTTGTTGAATCGCTTCAATCGCGTAGTCGCATGGCTCTGGGTCACCAGGGCCGTTAGAGAGGAACACACCGTCTGGGTTCATCGCTAACACGTCAGCTGCGGGTGTTTTTGCTGGAACAACGGTGACGTCACAGCCACGGTCAACCAACATGCGCAGAATGTTTTGCTTAACGCCGTAGTCGTAGGCAACGACTTTGTACTTCAGCGCTTCGGCTGGAGTATCTTCAGGTAAGCCGCCCACTAAACGCCAGCTACCTTTACGCCATGGGTAAGCTTTCTCAGTCGTCACTTCTTTCGCTAAATCCATGCCCTTTAAACCAGGGAAGGCTTTAGCCGCAGCCAGTGCTTTCGCTTCATCTAAGTCAACACCCGCCATGATGCAACCCGCTTGGGCACCTTTTTCACGGAGGATTCGAGTTAATTTACGAGTATCGATATCTGCGATGCCAACAACATTGTTCGCTTTGAGATAATCACTGAGGGTTTGCTGATTGCGGAAACTACTTGCTACGAGCGGAAGATCGCGAATGATTAAACCACAAGCATGAACCCCATTGGATTCGACGTCTTCATTATTGGTACCAGTGTTACCAATGTGGGGGTAGGTTAAAGTTACTATTTGGCGTGAATAAGAGGGATCAGTTAAAATTTCTTGGTATCCTGTCATGGAAGTGTTAAAAACAACTTCACCAACAGAGAGACCATCGGCACCAATTGCTGTGCCAGTGAATACGGTTCCATCTTCGAGTACGAGTAAGGCAGACTTTGTCAACGCGACCTCCATAAAGAGCCAAGCCACTGAAATATAATGTTTTTATGCTATGTTAAGATACCAATTTCCGCTTATTTACGAAATTTTGACAAATTCCAGCGAGTTTACAGGATAAATCCAAACTCGTCTACACCCTGGTATCTGAGTGCAAAAAAAAACGCCAATATGGCGTTTTTTCTGTTAATTCAAACCTAATACCTGCTGCATGTCATACAGACCCGGTTTTTGCTCCACTAACCAATGGGCGGCACGCATAGCGCCATTAGCAAAGGTCATACGACTAGAGGCTTTATGGGTGATCTCTAAACGCTCACCAATATCGGCAAACATGGCGGTATGCTCACCGACTAAGTCGCCCGCGCGCACAGTAGCAAAACCAATCGTTTCACGGTCACGCTCGCCAGTGATCCCTTCGCGGCCATAGACGGCGCATTTTTCAAGATCACGACCTAAGGTCTTGGCAATCACTTCACCCATTTTCAGCGCAGTGCCAGATGGCGCGTCTTTCTTATATCTGTGGTGACCTTCGATAATCTCGATATCGGTGTAATCGCCCATGACCTCTGCGGCCAACTCGAGCAATTTCCACATCAGATTGACACCCACGGACATGTTCGGCGCCATCACTACCGGCGTTTGCTCAGCAAAGGCATTGATCTGTTCTTTTTGAGCATGATTGAAACCGGTTGTGCCGATCACCATGGCTTTCTTATGGCGCACACACCAGTCTAAATGGACAATACTGGCCTCTGGCGCAGTAAAATCAATCAGCACATCAAAGTCATCGGTCGCATAGTCGAGCGAATCCATCACTAGGACATTTAACTTGCCCACACCGGCAAGCTCGCCCGCATCCACGCCAACTAAGCTTGAACCAGGACGCTCAATGGCGGCACCTAAGCGAATGTGCTCTTGATGATAAGCCGATTCAATAAGAGTCCGTCCCATGCGTCCACCCGCACCGACAATTGCAACTCTCACTTGTCCACCCATTTCAATCTCCTCAAACCTGTTCATCACTTCCATACAAAAACGCCTAAGACTGGCTTAGGCGTTTCGATCACATTAGACGATGTCTAATAACTCGACTTCAAACACTAAGGTTGAGTATGGAGGAATAGAAGCACCCGCACCACGCTCACCGTAAGCTAAGTGATGTGGAACGAATAATTTTAACTTGGTACCTACTGGCATCAATTGCAGGGCTTCAGTCCAGCCAGCGATAACGCCAGATACTGGGAATTCAGCTGGTTGACCACGAACAACAGAGCTGTCGAACACGTCACCATTGATAAAAGAACCATGGTAGTGAGTACGCACAGTGTCTTCGTAGGTTGGTTTTGCACCGCTACCTTGAACTAATACTTCGTATTGCAGACCAGAGTCAGTCACGATCACGCCCGCACGCTTCGCGTTTTCAGCTAAAAAGGCTTCGCCTTCAGCAGAAGCGGCAGCAGCAGCTTGCTCTTGAGCCGCTTGAATACGACGGCTGATCTCAGTGAATGCAACTTGCATATCTTGCATAGATACAGCGCTTTCAACGCCAGCAAATGCATCGGCTAAACCTGCTTGAACGGCAGCAATATCCACACCTTCAAAAGAATTAGCAGCCAGTTGCTCGCCCATTTGACGACCTACACCATAGCTTGCTTGCTGTTCAACAGTACTGAATTTATCAGACATAATTAACGACTCTCAATGTTCAATGGAATTTTGCGCGCCAGTTTACCATAGTTCCACGCCCTATGCTGATAAACTGACTGCTTATTTAACTTTGGTGGCGATTTTACGTAACCGATGCGTATTTATCCAGCAATAGCGCCTAATTGCGGCAAGATAAGGCCAGCCTCTAAACGAGCGCCACGCTCTGAATGACTATTTAGGCAACACGCATTGGTTTTTGATATTCGCCTTTGCGCTCTGATACAAAGGCTGCATTTGCCCCTGTAATTGCTCGAGTTGGGCGATACGATTGCTGTTTGATGGATGCGTTGATAACAACTCAGGCCCTTGGCTACCGCCCGCTTTCGACATGTTGTGCCAAAGTACCACGCTCTGCGCTGGGTCGAACCCTGCCCGCGCCATCAACTCCAGCCCCATCACATCCGCCTCACTCTCCTGAGCGCGGCCAAAGGGTAAAATCACCCCAACCTGCGCTCCCAGTCCTAAGGCCGACATATATAAGTCACGGTTTGAGACGCCGCTCGCGCCAAGGGCGGCATCGGCGATTTGCATCCCCATGCCCGTCATCTGCGCCCGAGAGACCTGCTCATTACCGTGCTGGGCTAAGACGTGGGCCACTTCATGGCCTAAGACGGTCGCGAGTTGATCCGGCGTGCTCGCGACTTTTAATAAGCCGGTATACACGCCAATGTGTCCGCCAGGCAATGCAAAGGCGTTCACTTGTTCGGAGTTGAACAAGACGACATCCCACTTCTGGCTTTGATCGGGCAGCGCTGCGGTGACGCGATTCGCCACGCAATTTACGTACTGGGTGAGCTTTTTATCGCTGCTGATCTTTTGCTGCTTTTTCATTTCGTCAAAAGAAGCATCCCCCATTTGCTGCATCTGCGACGCCGAATACAGCAAAGTTTGGCCACGCCCCGTGGGCGATTTAGTGGTCGCGCAGCCCGATAATCCTAACGTGAGTCCAATCGCCACTAAGGCGAGTGATGTTGCTTTCATAGGGAACTCCTTAATCCGAACGAGGCCGAACCTCGCAGCCAAGTGACTCAACTGATCATGCTTAAGATTTTACTGAGATAGCAAGCAGAAGCCAAACGACATTCAGAACTTGCCTAGCAAGCATAAATGAACCAAGTGCCAGTTAAGATGCAATATATTCTTCCCTTAACATGGCATAGAGGTATTCATCGCCCCATGCGCCCTTAAAGAAGATGTTTTTCACATAATGGGCTTCGCGTCGAAAGCCGAGTTTTTCGAGTAATCTACAGCAGGCAAGATTGTCTACATCGGTTATCGCAATGACACGATGCTTATCTAATTCCACAAAGAGATAATCCAGCAATGCGCTAACGGCCTCAAACGCAACCTGCTGGCCTTGATACTCAGGCGCAATCGTAAAGCCGATCTCCATTTGCTGCTCATCGATAAAATGTAGCGCCAAATCGCCCACTAAGATGGCAGGCGTCGCTGCCGATGCCTCAGAGACAATCGCCAATTGAAACCATGTGTCAGCCTCGCCAAATTGTGCGTAATCCATGTTCTCGAATAACGCGACGGCATCGCTATAAGAGTAATCCGTCCAGCTTTGATATTTGGCGACCTTAGGCTCGGCTCGATAGGCGGTAAAAGCTTCGAGATCCGCTCGCTGAAATGCTCGAAGCGTAAAACGTTGGGTGGTTAAACCGTGATTTACCATGTGGTGAAGTGCGTTACCTATCGCCAATGTCGACGCCATGCCAGCTCCTTTCATGTGAATAAACCGCTAATGTGAGTAAGCCCTTAAACTAGCTATATAGTTCGCCCAGCGGAAACAGATAAATAGCAACCAATAAGTATGGATAACAGCGCAGGCTCACTCTCAACGCTTACCTTTAAAGGCTTTGATGCTGTGCTTATTAAGACTGCGACGATTCGCCTGCTTATCACGAGGTGGGCGCTTAGGCGCCACTTTATTCTCGGTACCGTCTTCTCTGACTCTTTCGCTCGGCTTATCGGTCACAGGAAAGTCCACCAATGATGCTAACGGTAACTCACGCGCCGTCAAGTTGCGGATCGCGGTCAAGCTTGGCATTTCACCATGGCACACCAAAGAGATAGCAAGCCCGTTGGCGCCCGCCCTTGCGGTGCGGCCAATACGGTGCACATATACAGGCGCACTGGTGGGTAAATCTAAATTGATCACCACTGGTAAGGCATCAACATGAATACCTCGGGCCATCAAATCTGTCGCCACCACAACTTGAATACGATTGGCTTTAAAGTCGGCCAAGGTTTGACTGCGCACGGTTTGATCTTTTTCGCCGTGCAACGCAGCAGCATTTATCCCCGCCTTAACGAGTCGTTTCGCTATTCCATCCGCATCATCCCGAGCACTGATAAACACTAGCACTTGCGGCCATTGATACTGTTTGAGTAACGCAATCAATGCCTGCGCCTTACTGCCCTTATTGACTAAATACAGCCGCTCTTCGATGTCGGCGGCGACAGCATTGCGTGTACTGGCCTCGACCCGAAGGGGATTATGGGTCAGCAATTTACCCACCAAGGCATCCAACGCCTCTGGCAAGGTGGCTGAAAACAGTAAGGTTTGCTTACGCTTAGGCATCATTGCCATCAGCTTTTGCACATCGGGCCAAAATCCCATTTCCAATAAGCGGTCGGCTTCGTCTAGCACTAGGCATGTTATCGAGTCGAGACTGATATGGGACTGAGTGCATAAATCCAATAAGCGCCCAGGGGTGGCCACGACAAGCTGCGGTTTAGCGGCAAGTTCGGCTAATTGGTCTTCCTGCGCTATGCCGCCACAGAGGAGCTGAATATTCAAAGAAGACGATAACTTACTCGCCAGCGCGTGCAGCGCTATCGCTACCTGCTGCGCCAATTCCCGTGTCGGTACTAGCACCAAAGCCTGCGCATTGCTGGCCAAAGATGGCACTGACTCCGCCCCCGCTAATCCCACTTGCTGTTGTAGTTGTTGGTGGATAGCTTGTAGCAAGGGCAAACCAAAAGCCAAGGTTTTACCGCTACCGGTTTGCGACAACGCTAACACATCTCGCCCCGCAAGAATCGCCGGAATCGCTAATTGCTGTACCCGTGTCGGATGCTTGAGCCCGGCTGGCAATACCGAACATAACGCCGCATTGACGCCAAGCTCGGCAAAGGTTAACGACTCTGGGGAAGACTCTGTGGAAGAAAAAGGCTTAGGAATGGTCATCGCAACACCAATAAAAACATGGGAGCGAAAGTTTACGCAGAGTTGGCTGCTAATACCAATATAGTTTCGGCTTTGACTAAAGCCCTGGGATAGTTGTTTTCATTATTTGCATTCGTGCAAAGGTTTACTCTCTTTCGGCTGAGAATAATTCAATGTCCAAGCTTCGTTTGGATTTTCAAATCAAAATCAAAGTCAAAGTCGTGGGGCTTCACCCCACACCCAACCAAAAGGGGAAAAACGCCTGTTCCCCTTTTGGAAATCCCCCGGCGTCCCTAGCGAAGTTACATGCATTGGTTAGTGGCCTTGGTCTTATGGGTAAATTGCTATCGCTTCCGAAGGATGCATCCCTGCACCTGCGAAAGCTAGCCGGTCATCCATGACCGGACTCACGCAATTTATTCCAACGCCCCGCGGCAACTTCGCAGGGGAAGGTGTATTCTGGGATAATTTGTGATGTGTTAAGTAAAGGAAATTACTAATCAGTCCGACTCTATACATGCACTGCTTGGCAAGAAGGTACTGTGACTCGTTTCATAAAATACTCATGAGCCAAATCTGAAATATCGCAACCTAGGTAAGCTCTATTTAAATTTTTTGCAGCTATCAATGTCGAGCCAGAGCCAAAAAATGGATCAACCACTAAATCCCCGACGGCACTGCTTTGAGAAATCAACATTTCAAGTAAGTACACTGGTTTTTCTGTGGGATAACCTCTATAAACCCTCTTGCATTCGAGTATATCAGGCACAGCCAAATCATTGAGCTTCCTCTTTCCTTTTTCAAAAAAAAGAATGTACTCATGACGACATCTATAGTGATACCCCATTCCTATTGTGACCTTGTCCCAAATAATAGGTTTCCAAAATTTGAAACCAACTCTCTCAGCTATCGGTTTGATCTCAAACATGGTTTCTTGATCACAAAATAAATAGAAGTGTGAGTTCTTTTTTAAAACTCTATATATCTCTTTTAACAAATCCTCAAAACGTTCATTGGGAAACACATTAAACCATTGGTTACTAGATGATTTGCTAATCTTTAGCCTAGTCGTAGTTCCAATGTTACGGTGTTTTTCTAGGGATTCATAAGGGGGATCGGTGACTAATAGATCAACACTCGCATCAGCGAGTGTTGAAAGCCAACTCACGGCATCACTTTGATAAATATGCATTTAACCTCAGATAAAACTGTTGCAGGTTCGACCATTCAAATAAACCTGTGAAGGTACACCTTTATCTAACCCACGGCAATCAATGCAATAGCTCTGATCTCCATCAGGATTTCTAGCTGTTACACGAGCAGGAGTATTCCCAAATGACGAAGGATAAGGATGAAACACATGGAGACCACCATTAGCGTCAGAACAATGAGGACAGGATTTATATTTCTTACCTGTCTGAGAATCTTTTTTATGTATCATTCCACTATTTAATCTTTTTCCACAGCAGTTACAAGCCATATAAATCTCCATAAAGAATACAAAAGTAGAACTCACTAAAATATTAAAAATACATTGGGCTTATTCCGTATAAAAAAGACATTAGCTCTCTGGATGATGCATAAGGCGATTCTAATAAATATATTGCTCATGACTTGCCAAGTTATTCTAATGCAAGTAATCCTCATCAAAATCGAAATATCTGAGGCTCATCCATATTGTATTTATTTTAAGCGTTACAATATATTAACCTGTATGTTTTTAGTCCATATTTTGGGCAATAAATAAACAATTAGTATGATATTCATTATCTAAAAAAGGATGGGAGATCGGACAAGCATAACTCTTTCGGGATTAACAGTTAACTTCGAAGCTACAGAAGTTCACCTCCCCTCGGAGTTGCCGCAGGGCATTTGTGTCCGTTGCGTGAGCGAGGCATGGATGCCGAGATAGCGTCAGTCGAATCAGGGACGAGCGTCTGACGCGATAGCATAAGGACGCTTAATGCCCAAGGGGCTTTCAACTCCGTTGGGGACGCCGGGGGATATCCAAAAGGGGAACAGGCGCTTTTCCCCTTTTGGTCGGGTGTGGGGTGAAGCCCCACGACTTTGACTTTGACTTTAAAAACAATCAAATCTCAAACTAGATTTGAGATATAAAAAAGCCCCGCTAGTGCTAAACACTGCGAGGCTTTATTTATCTAGTGCGCAGCTAACATAACAGCTGCACCACCCAACCTAATTAGCTATTTAGGTCTTGGAAAAACTTCTTCACGCCATCGAAAAAGCCTTCAGCCTTTGGGCTGTGCTTCTTTGATTCTCCGGTTAATGTCGCCTCAAACTCACGCAGTAATTCTTTCTGACGCTCGTTGAGGTTAACAGGCGTTTCCATCACGACTTTACAGAGCAGGTCGCCAACGGCATGGCTGCGAACCGATTTAACCCCTTTGCCACGCAGACGGAACATACGGCCAGTTTGCGTTTCGGCAGGGATCTTCAGGCTGACTTTGCCGTCCAGTGTTGGGACTTCAATCTCGCCGCCGAGCGCCGCTTTGCTGAATGAAATCGGCACTTCGCAGTAGAGGTTGTTGCCATCACGCACGAAAATAGCATGTTCACGTACTGTGACCTGAACGTATAAATCGCCCGGTGGCGCACCAAACTCGCCCGCTTCACCTTCACCCGCTAAGCGGATGCGGTCGCCAGTGTCGACACCCGCTGGGATCTTAACTGACAGGGTTTTGGTCTTCTCGACACGACCATCACCATGGCACTTAGAGCAAGGATCTTTAATGATCTTGCCGCGACCATGACAGGTTGGACATGGCTGTTGTACGGTGAAGAAACCTTGGCGCATTTGCACTTGGCCTTGACCATGACAGGTGCCACAGGTGGTCGCCGAAGAGCCTTTTTTCGCCCCGCTGCCGTCACACACATCACAGCTGGCTAAGGTTGGAATACGCAGTTCTTTGGTGAGGCCTTTTACGGCTTCTTCCAGTGATAACTCTAGGTTGTAACGTAAATCTGAGCCGCGGGCCGCTTGGCGTTGACCGCCACGGCGTCCACCGCCGAAAATATCGCCAAAGACATCACCGAAAATATCGCCGAAATCTCCCGCGCCGCCGTAGCCACCACCGCCGCCACGATTCGGATCCACACCCGCATGACCAAATTGGTCATAGGCCGCTTTTTTGTTGGCATCGGTAAGGATTTCGTAGGCTTCTTTAACTTCTTTAAAGCTCGCCTCGGCAGCTTTGTCGCCAGGGTTGCGATCGGGGTGAAACTTCATCGCCAAACGCTTGTAGGCTTTTTTAATTTCACGTTCGCTGGCGTCACGACCAACGCCTAATACTTCGTAATAATCTCGCTTTGACATAATCTCATGCTTCTCAGCTTAAGTTGAACGAACGGGCGTTAGGGTTTCCCCGTAACGCCCGCCTAGAAATTAACTATTTGAAATCAATCAATTTGATTGAGAGCAAATGTTATTTCTTGTCGTCTTTCACTTCTTCAAATTCAGCATCGACAACGTCATCGGCAGTCGCGTTAGACTGTTTAGCAGCACCTTCTTGTGCGCCGCCTTGAGTTTGAGCTTTAGCCTGAGCAATTTCCATCAGCTTAGCAGACGCTTCGATTAGCTCTTGAGTCGCTTTTTCAATGGCTTCTTTGTCGTTGCCTTTAGTTGCAACTTCAACTGCGCTCATTGCCGCTTCAATCTTAGCTTTGTCGTCTGCTGGCAGTGCATCACCCGCTTCTTCAACTTGTTTCTTAGTTGCGTGAACTAAGCCGTCAGCTTGGTTGCGAGATTGCACTAACTCTTCAAACTTCTTGTCTTCTTCAGCGTGTGCTTCAGCGTCACGTACCATTTGCGCCACTTCTTCTTCGCTTAAGCCTGAAGAAGCTTTGATGGTGATGTTTTGTTTCTTACCGGTTTTCTTGTCGGTAGCAGAAACATGCAGAATACCGTCAGCGTCGATATCGAACATCACTTCGATTTGTGGCATACCACGTGGTGCTGGCTCAATACCGTCAAGGTTGAACTGACCTAATGACTTGTTCGCGCTCGCTTGCTTACGCTCACCTTGCAGTACGTGAATGGTTACTGCACTTTGGTTGTCATCGGCTGTTGAGAACACTTGCTGTGCCTTAGTAGGAATAGTGGTGTTTTTCTCAATCAGCTTGGTCATTACGCTGCCCATGGTTTCGATACCCAGAGACAGTGGTGTTACGTCTAACAGTAGAACGTCTTTCACGTCGCCTGACAGTACGCCCGCTTGAATCGCAGCACCTACGGCGACGGCTTCGTCTGGGTTTACGTCTTTACGAGGCTCTTTACCGAAGAAGTTAGAAACCGCTTCTTGAACCTTAGGCATACGGGTTTGACCGCCCACTAAAATCACTTCGTTAATGTCTGATACTGATAAGTCAGCGTCAGCCAGTGCCACTTTTAATGGCTCTAAAGTACGAATGATTAAGTCTTCAACCAGTGACTCTAACTTAGCACGGGTGATTTTCACCACTAAGTGCTTAGGACCTGTTGCATCGGCAGTGATGTATGGCAGGTTCACTTCAGTTTGGTTGGTGCTTGAAAGCTCAATCTTCGCCTTTTCAGCTGCTTCTTTCAGACGTTGCATTGCTAATGGATCTTTACGCAGATCTAAGCCTTGTTCTTTCTTGAATTCGTCAGCTAAGTAGTTGATTAAACGGTTGTCAAAGTCTTCACCACCTAAGTGAGTGTCACCGTTAGTCGCTAATACTTCGAAGGTTTGGTCGCCGTCGTTGCTGTCGATTTCGATGATAGAGATATCGAATGTACCACCACCTAAGTCGTACACTGCAACGATGTTGTCGCCTTGCTTCTTGTCGATACCGTAGGCCAGTGCTGCAGCCGTTGGTTCGTTGATAATACGTTTAACTTCAAGACCTGCGATGCGGCCCGCATCTTTAGTGGCTTGACGTTGTGAATCGTTAAAGTATGCAGGAACGGTAATTACCGCTTCTGTCACTTCTTCACCTAAGAAGTCTTCTGCTGTTTTCTTCATCTTTTTCAAGATTTCAGCAGAAACTTGTGGTGGAGCCATTTTGTTGCCACGTGATTCAACCCAAGCATCACCGTTGTCGGCTTGGATAATTTTGAATGGCATGATGTTCACGTCACGTTGAACTTCGTCATCTTTGAAGCGACGACCGATCAAACGCTTGATCGCGAAGAATGTGTTATTTGGGTTAGTTACAGCTTGGCGTTTTGCTGGCTGACCCACGATGGTCTCATCATCGGTATAAGCGATGATAGACGGGGTTGTGCGATCGCCTTCAGCATTCTCTAATACGCGTGCTTTGCCACCATCGAGGACAGCTACACAAGAGTTTGTTGTGCCTAAGTCGATACCAATAATTTTACCCATGAGGTCCTCCGAAAAATTTCTGTCTAACTAAATTTATAAGTTGGTTTTGATATGGGGCCGGACGGTTTTTTTTCAAGTCCACTGTTGGCCACCTTCTCTGCCTTAACACCTATATTGGGACAGGGAATTTAATTACAAGGGCCGATAAAAAATTTTTCTGATTTATCTTTTCAAAGGACTCGACTGTATAAAATATTCAAAACCACAAAATCCGCTTGCTTATCAGCAATAGCTGTTATTCAATCTGCGCACATTGAGTGATGTTTAAGCGCATAGGGTAATAGTGTGAAATCTTCAAATTTGGCGTATGTGTACGGCATGGCCGCGGTATTCCTCTGGTCGACGGTGGCAACCGCCTTTAAGATTGCCCTCGGATTTTATAGCCCGTTGCAACTGGTGTTTGTGGCGGTACTCACTTCAATCGTCGCCCTAGGTGCCATTCTCGCTTGGCAGAAAAAACTGCCACTCCTTAAAGCGCAGCTCCTGCGTCGCCCGGCGTTTTATCTGGTTACCGGGCTGATTAACCCTTTTCTGTATTATGTGGTGCTGTTTAAAGCCTATTCACTGTTACCCGCCCAGCAGGCACTCTCACTCAACTACACTTGGGCGGTATTGCTGCCGCTGTTAGCCGCGCCGCTGCTGAAACAACATTTGCGTAAGAGCGATATGATTGCGGCACTGATTGCTTACTCTGGGGTATTTATTATCGCCACCGGCGGCGATGTCAGCGGTTTTCGCTTCGACAGTCCACTCGGGATTGGGCTTGCATTAACCAGCACTTTGCTCTGGTGCCTATATTGGATTGTGAACACTAAAGATCAAGGTGACCCTGTGGTCAGCCTGCTATTAAGCTTTTTGATAGGTTTGCCCTTTATTACCGTGACACTACTGCTGACCGATACCCTGCCCAGCTTTAGTTTGAGCGCCGTGATGGCGGGCATGTATGTTGGCTTATTTGAGATGGGCATTACCTTCGTGCTCTGGTTAATGGCACTAAAAACCGCGACTCGCACGGCCAATATCAGTACCTTAGTATTTTTATCCCCTGTGATGTCGATTGGCTTTATTGCCTGGATTTTGCAAGAGACTATCGCCGCCGCGACTTATATCGGGTTAGGTTTTATTTTGAGTGGCATGATGTTGCAGCAGTTATTCCCGCGCTATCTGGAGCGCAAAACCAAGCTCAATGCCAAGCTTGCAGATTGAATAAGGCGTATCTCTCGGGCATAAGCAATTTATGCCCGAGCTAACATTTTAATGCCGCAGAAAGGGCTACTATGGCGGACTTTTATTGCCCCTAGACTGTTATTGCAGCTAATTGGGGCGCGAGGACGAGAGCATGACACCAGCCGTACAAATGGCAAAGAAAGCCAAAATTCCCTTTGAAATCTTAGAATACAGCCACGACCCACACTGCGCCGCCTACGGCGAAGAAGCCGCCAATGTGTTAGGGCTCGCCCCCGCGCAGGTATTTAAAACCTTACTGGTTGCGATCGATAAAGCCCATCCACCACTGGCCGTCGCTCTGGTGCCCGTTGACCATCAACTCAATTTAAAAGCCGTCGCTAAATGTTTAGGCCAGAAGAAACTGCAAATGGCCGATGCGGATTTAGCACAAAAATCATCTGGCTACCTCGTTGGCGGCATTAGTCCGCTCGCCCAGAAAAAACAGCTGCCAACGCTAATCGATGCGACGGCTCAGCAATTCGATAAAATCTATGTGAGTGCCGGCCGCCGTGGCCTTGAAATCTGCCTTGCGGCGAATGACTTAGCGAAATTGTGCCGCGGGTCTTTTGCGGATATAAAAACGCTTTAAGGCTAAATATCAGATATTTCTAAAATATGTTCAGAGCATCACAGTATTTATCCCAAATTGATTTGAAAATAGAGACATATCCGACTATAAATTGAACTGTACACAGACGACTAAGGATAGTCAGATGGAAAAATCAACTCAATGGAATCAAGAAGATGGCTTAAGCCCTATCAGTTGGGTCGCCATGCTCATTTGTATTGCCCTTTTTATCTACGAACATTTTTGGGGAAATGGTTTTACGACCATGGTGGTGATGCTCTACTGTACTTTTTTACTCCCCTCGGTACTGATCACCCGTAGAGTGCAAGAAAGGTATTTCCTGTATACCTTGGTATATATCAGGGCCTTTCGTAAATTCACTACCCTAATGTCGGTGGCGTTTCTGTGTCTGTGGTTGATTGCCACTTACACTCCACTCATCCATTAACCGAGATGCTTGTCTCGTCCTGAAATAAGTTTGCCAACAAAAAAGCCGCTATAGCGGCTTTTTTAATAGAGCGATGTTGCCAAGCGAGATGGCCCGTCGTTGGCGAGTGAACTATGCGCGGCTGGTGTAATCACCCCATGCTAACCACTTATAGGTGGTCAGCGCCTCGAGCCCCATAGGACCGCGGGCATGGAGTTTTTGCGTGCTTACGGCCACCTCGGCACCCAAACCAAATTGGCCGCCATCGGTAAAACGGGTGCTGGCATTAACATACACAGCTGCCGAATTCACTTCGTTCATAAAATGCGTTGCCGCGTGGATATCATCGGTGAGAATCGCCTCCGAGTGCCCACTGGAATAGGTACGGATATGGGCAATAGCTGTATCTATATCGCTCACCACTTTTATACCTAAGGTCAAAGACAACCATTCGGTCGCAAAGCTTTGCTCTGTTGCCGGGGAAATATCAAACCCCAACCCATCGAGCAGCGCATAGCTTTGTTCACACACCGAAAAACGTACACCTAAACGGTGTAAGTACTCGGCAATTTGTGGCACAAAACGCTCGGCAACCGCGTTATCCACCAGCAAGGTGTCTAATGCATTACATACCGTTGGACGCTGCACTTTTGCGTTAGCAATCACCTCGAGTGCGCGCTCAAGATCGGCATGTTTATCGACATACAGATGGCAGATCCCAATGCCACCTAAGATCACCGGAATTGTCGCTTGCTCGGCGCAAAGGCGCTGTAAGGCTTGTCCGCCACGGGGGACTATCATATCGACATATTGGTCGAGCTTGAGTAGCCCTGTGACTAAGGCTCTATCGGGAGAATCAATCAGCTGCACCGCATCGACTGGCAGACCTTGGCTTGCAATTGCGCCACGGATCACTTCACTAATCAGTTTGTTGGATTCGAGCGTCTCTTTTCCGCCGCGCAAAATCACAGCATTACCGGTTTTAAGTGCCAACACAGCAATATCGACCGTCACATTCGGCCGCGCCTCGTAGATAACCCCAATCACCCCAAGTGGAACACGGCGGCGCGTGAGCCTTAAGCCATTGTCCAACACGCGGCTGCCAAACTCTTCGCCAACGGGATCGGCAAGACGCACCACATCGCTGATATCACCGATAATCCCCGCCAGACGCGACTCGTTAAGTAAGAGTCTATCGATCATTGCCTCATTCAAGCCTTCAGCCTTAGCGGCTGCAACGTCTTTGGCGTTGGCAGCGAGAATCGCCTGAGTATTCTGCGTCAAGGCCTCGGCAATCGCCTCGAGTAAATCCGCTTTCTGTGCGGCGCTAAGATTTGCTAAGGCATAGCTGGCTTGTTTAGCCTGACTGCCCAGTTGTTGTAAATATTGCGCTTGATTAGTTTGACTCAAAACAGACCTCGCTTATAAGACGACCATGTCGTTGCGGTGCACTATTGCGTCACCATAATCGTAACCGAGCACAGACTCGATTTCGTCGGAATGTTTACCCGCAATTAACCCTAAAGCCTCACCACAGTAACGGGTGATGCCTCTGGCAATGATTTTGCCTTTTTGGTCAACCAGTTGCAGGGTTGCACCACGTTCAAATTCCCCTTTAACGCCAATAATCCCCTTAGAGAGTAGGCTGCGACCTTTTTCGGTCACGGCTTTCACCGCGCCCGCATCGAGCACCAAGGAACCTTGGGCGGCAGGTCCCGCTAAAATCCACTGTTTGCGGCTCTCTAACGGATTTTCAATGGCACTAAAATGTGTGCCGACAGATTCTTTGCCGACGACTTTTTTAATCACATCGGGGTGATGACCCGAGGCAATCACCACTTCGATGCCCGCACGGCGAGCAATATCCGCAGCTTCTAGCTTAGTCGACATTCCGCCCGTACCTAAGCCCGACACAGAACCACCCGCTAACAAACGCAGACTGTCGTCAATTTTCTCGACCTGAGAAATCAGCTTAGCATTCGGGTTAGTGCGCGGATCGGCATCGAATAAGCCCTTTTGATCCGTCAACAAAATCAACAGGTCGGCATCACACAGCAGTGCCGCACGCGCCGACAAGTTATCGTTGTCGCCCACTTTGATCTCATTAGTAGCGACGGCATCGTTTTCGTTGATGATGGGGATAATATTGTTTGCCAGCAAGGCATTAAGCGTATCGCGGGCATTCAAATATCGCTCTCTATCGTGTAGATCGGCACGGGTCAGCAGCAATTGTCCCACATGCAAACCGTAGATGCTAAAGAGTTGTGCCCAAGCGAGAATAAGCTGACTCTGCCCGACAGCGGCTAATAACTGTTTGTTAGCCATAGTGTCGGGCAATACCGGGTATTGGAGATGTTCGCGTCCGGCGGCAATTGCGCCAGAAGTGCATAATACGACTTCGACCCCTGATCTCATCAGTGCGGCCATTTGACGAGCAAGCTCAACCATATGGGCTTTATCCAGCTGTTTACTGCCAGAAGTCAGCACACTCGTCCCTAACTTCACTACCACGCGGCGATACGCTATCTCACTTAAATTCATTATTCATATGTAGAAAATAACCGGATAATCCTTATACCTAATCCGCAGAGCAATTGGTAGTTAGTGGGCAGGATGTTGGTAGAAATTTTCAATTCTGCTTGGGATCGCGCATAAAAAAGGGCCATCGATTAGATGACCCTCAAAAAATAGCCGCGAATGGGCGGCTAGCTCAGTATCAGCCGTAAATAAATTTCGCAATAAACATGGCAGCGAGCACCAGCACGCCGATATTTAAATCGCTAAAGCGGCCCGTTAACAGCTTGATGACAGCATAGGAAATAATCCCCAGCGCAATCCCTGTGGCAATCGAGAAGGTCAGCGGCATCAGGATACACACCACAACCACAGGTGCAGCCTCAGTTAAGTCTTCCCATTCAACGTGAACCAGTCCAGCCATCATTAGAATCGCCACATAGAACAAGGTACCAGCCGTAGCATAGGCGGGGATCATTCCAGCTAATGGTGATAAGAATAAGGCCAAGATGAACAGTAAGCCGACCACGACGGCAGTTAAACCAGTACGGCCGCCCGCGCTCACCCCAGCGGTACTTTCGATATAACTGGTGGTCGTTGACGTACCGAATGCTGCGCCCGCAATCGTCGCTAAACTGTCGGCGGTTAAGGCACGGTTTAAGCGAGGTAAACGGCCTTTTTCATCGAGGAAACCACCGCGCTGCGCAACCGCAACTAAGGTGCCCGAAGTATCAAAAAGATCCACAAACAGGAAGGCAAACACCACGGATAGCATTGTCACTTCAAATACTTGGGATAAATCCATCGCCATAAAGGTCGGCGCGACAGAAGGCGGCATAGAGACGATACCGTTGTAATGCACATCACCGAAGAGTAACCCAAGCCCTGTGATGATCAGGATGCTTAAAATCACCGCCGATTTCATTCCACGTTGCACCATGGCGATGATCAGGAAGAAACCTAACACGGCCATCACAGCTGGGAAGGCGGTAATATCGCCCATAGTCACTAAAGTTGCAGGGCTTGCGACCACAATGCCAGCACTCTTAAGACCGATCAGCGCGAGGAATAAACCAATACCCGCAGCAATACCGATACGCAGCGACATAGGAATACTGTTCACAATCCACTCGCGAATACGCACTAGAGACAGGATTAAAAAACAAATTCCCGACAGGAAAACAGCACCGAGTGCCGTTTCCCAGCTATAACCCATCTCACCTACCACAGTGTAGGTAAAAAAGGCATTGAGTCCCATACCAGGGGCCAGTGCAATGGGGTAGTTCGCCATCACACCCATCACAATACAGCCCACCGCCGCCGCTAAACAGGTGGCCACAAACACGGCGCCATGATCCATACCCGCATCGGCTAACATCATTGGATTCACAAAAATGATGTAGGCCATAGTCATAAATGTTGTCAAACCTGCTATCGCTTCCTGCTTGAGGCTCGTTTGATTTTGTTTCAGTTTGAACAGCTTTTCTAACATGGAACTGGGTTCCTTTTCTTTTAAAGTAGGTAGGGTCAAAAATGTAAACACTATGTAGTCGTGTTTTTCGCAGGGGATTATAGGGAGTTTGTGCTGGTCAGGCCAGAAAATTGATGGAGATTTTCTTGATAGAAATCGCTAAACAGAACAAAAAACCACCGCACTTAATTTACATTAAAGCTCACTATAAATAGGGCTTAGCAAGCCAATCTCAACCACAGGAAAATTCAAACGCCATTCAGGATTAACAGCACATTGTTTTTAAAGCGAAATAATCATAATAAAGCACAATGGTTATCCCATGCTGACATATAAGGCTACCTCTGCGCCCCAAATGGGATTGAAGTCGATAGCAAAAAGCCGCCGCCCAAGGGCGCCGGCTTTTTGAGTTCAACGGGTAAAATGCTTAAAAACGATAGTTAAAGCTGACGGTAAAATTACGTGGCGCGCCGTAGTGATACACACTGTAAGCTAGGCCAGACGCTGACATATAGGCATAATATTTCTCATCCAGCAGATTCTCTACGTTAACTTGCAGATCCATATTCTCAGCCAGATCGTAGCGCGCCATCAGATTCACTAGGGAGTAAGCATCCTGCTTAATTGCCACATCACTGACATCTGAGTAACTGTCACTTTGCCAATTCACCCCACCACCTATGGTTAACTCAGGCAATAAGTCCACAAATTGATAGGTGGTAAACAGTTTAAATTGCTTCTGCGGACTGGTAGTCGCGACTCGCTTACCCTCTGCATCTTCGGCATTAAATTGCGAGTAACCCGCAGAGATATTCCAGCCATCTGCAGGCTCACCCACCACTTCTAGTTCAAACCCCTTACTCTTAGTGCCTTGTGCGGCCTCATAGTAATTCACGGGTTTACCACCGATATAAATCGTTCCGGCTAAGGTTGCCAAGTTATCTTGGTCAATTTGGAACACGGCTACAGTGGTATGTAGACGATCGTCAAGATAAGCACTCTTCAGACCTAATTCGTAGGCTTTGCCTTCTAATGGATCGAGGTAATTTTGATCGGCATCGAAATTATTCTGCGGATTAAAAATTCCGGTATAACTGGCGTAAATGCGATGCGCGTCATTGATATCGTACAAGGCGCCAACATAGGGCACAAACACCCCATCATCACCAAAGTTAGTATCGGTACCATAGCTCACGCCTTCACGGTTCCAGCTTGAGATACGTCCACCGGCAATCAGTTTAAAATCATCGGTAATGGTCAGGCGAGTCGCCGCATAAAAGCCTTTTTGCTCGGTATCCATATCGAGCTGACGGTTCGCGTTGCTCGACCATTCTGGCTCGGCAAACTGATTTTGTTGCCATTCGTAGAAGTTATCGACCACTTGCGAGTCCCAACCCGTCATATCGTCACGGATAGGCTCATAGGTATCGGCGTAGGATTTTTGCTTACTATACAAAGCGCCCGTCACAAACTCATGGGTTTGACCAAAGAGGTCATAGTCGCCTTTAAGCTGCACATCAAAGTTATTCGAGTTACTTTCACCATGGCTGTGATAACGCTGTCCACTGAGTCCCGCACCCGTGTCTTTATCGAGCATACCCGACATGTAGATCATCTTAGTGGTGGTCTCATACTCCATGCGGTTGTAGTTAGCGACCAGCTGCCAACCATTGCTGAAGTAGTGATTCAGGTTCGCAAAGTAGTTGATATTTTTGGTTTCCCAGCGGCTCCAATCGGCGGCAGTGGTGGCCGATGTATCCCAATCAGTGGCTGAACCATCACTAAAGACGGCGGGCAACGCGCCCCACATAGCCCCTTTGGGATCGTTGTGGTTATAGCTACCACCTACACGCAGCAAGGTGTTGGCCGTAATATCACTGTCAACCACACCATAGAGAATGGTTTTGCGGTCTTGATACAGATCTTGGTAAGAGTCGCTATTTACATACTTAGCGACCAAGCGCCCACGCACGCTGCCGTCTTCATTCAGACCATTGGATACATCCGCGGTGACTTGTTTTTTATCCCAACTTCCAGTGGCGACATCCACATAACCTTTAAGATCAGAACTGTCGGCATGCTTACGCACTAAGTTAATCGAGGCCGAAGGATCGCCAGCACCCGTTAATAATCCGGTAGCACCACGCACGACTTCAACGCGCTCGTAGATGGACACATCCGATACCGTTTCACCGGCATCACCGCCTAAACTCCAAGATAAAGGCACACCATCAATTTGATAGTTTTGCACGGTAAAACCGCGAGCCGAAAAACCGTTACGCACGTTATCTGTTTTTGAGGATGATAAACCCACAGTGTTGTTGACCACATCGACCACGGTATTTAGCGCCTGATCTTCAATCCGATCCGCCGTCATAATGCTGACCGACTGTGGCGTTTCCCGCAGCGTGAGTCCTAACCCCGTTGCGGTATCAATATTACGACTCACTGTGTATTTACCCATCACAGTGATTTTCTCGATATTTTGATCTTGTGTCTCTGTTGTTGAAGCGGTTTGTTCTTCGGCCATCAGCGCCAAAGGATTCAAAGCTAGGGTTACTGCAGCAGCAAGTGGAAGTAGATTAAAACGCATAGTCGTTCAGCAAGTTTCGTTAAGGTGCGCATACGGTAACACCATTGAGAACGATTTGCATTTGTATTTTATGTGACAAATGTAACAAATTCATCATTCTTAAGTCGTACAAAAAGATGAATAGATTGATGAGAAAGTTTTATGTTTTAAAAACAAATAATTAAATTAATTCTTGATAAAAGCAGTCATCTCGAGATGGCTGCAAAAAATTTTACGATTATGGGAAGGAATAAGGGGCATTGCGCCGTAACGACAGAAAAAAGCTAAAAAAAAGCCTGCTCAATGAGCAGGCAAGACATATTTCAAGCGTCCCTTTCGGGGAAGTACATTACCGCGCTAGCGGAAGAAACCTGGCATACCCATGCAAAAACACCGATATGCTACTTGAGTCTAAACACGCCAAAAAGGCGATACAAAGGTTGATGGATGATGGAAACTAGGTTTAAAGGGATAGTTAGCCCTTAAAGCTCATAGCGAATAAACCGCCACGCAAAACATCAGAGTTAATCCAAGTGTTTTGCCAAACAAAGTGATTCTTGCCTGTATAAGACATAGTCAATTACTCCTAAGTAAAGTTGAGATTAAGTACTCTAGTAAAGCTTGGCTCGGTTCCTTGGAACTAGAGATTCTCAAATCCGTTGAGACGACTTGTCACTCGGGTCCTTGGAGAAGGATATCCATCCTGGATAGACTAGAGGGGATGGGCGCATTGCCCTGTCCACGAAAACTATTATATGTTTTCGTAGTTTTATTACAAGCTTTATTTGTATTTTTTTTAATTAAGGCTTTTTAATGTAATTTTATTACGTAAAACAACCAAAAATCTTGGCGACATGCATCACATAAAAACAGAAATAATCCTGTAACCACCTAATAAATAAGATATTACAGAATTATTTCTATTTATTACGTTAAATTGTTAACGATTGATCAGATATTGATACAGACCGACCAAGGGACTCGCAGTGGGTTTTCCATAGAGCGGATCGCCCTCCGTTGCACTGCCAGCGATATCTAAGTGTGTGTAAGCTAAAGGAATTGCGGCGTTAACACCATGTTCAAACAACCCCGAAGCTTTGAGCAGAAACGCCGCCGGATATTGATGCCCACGGGCCGTTACCGAAGATGGCGCATTGTTAGAAGATAAAATATCAGCCGCCCCTGAGACTTCACGGATCTTAGCAAAGTCCTCGCGGCGTAATGTAGAAACCTCAAAGGGTTCGCCCCATTGGTTTGCCTGTAACGCGAGTGTCTGCGCACACTTGATGCCACTGGCGACCGCATTTTCAACCGCAGCAGGATACGCCCCATAACAACGTACCACATGGCCCGTGAGAGTCGCGACCGAGAACAACTCTGGTTGCACCGCCGAAACCGCTTTAATACGCAGATGACTTAACAGGTCAGCCAATACTAAGCGCCCTTCCGCATCCGTATTACCAATTCGCACCCGCACGCCAGCATGGCTAGTGATAATTTCATCGGTGACAAAGGCTTCGCTACCAATGCTATTACGCACTAAGCCCAGCTCGGCGATCACCCGGATCCCTTTAGGCTTGAGCATAGACAAAGTTTTAAATAACCCTGCCACGGCAGAGGCACCACCTTTATCGCGGCTCATGCCCGCCATTGCGCCGCCGACTTTCAGATCGGCGCCGCCCGTATCGTAAACCACACCTTTGCCTGCAAATAAGAAGGTACGAGTAATCTCGCCTTCGGGCAGATATTCGAGTTTCACCACCCGCGGTTGATGACGGCCAACGGCAAAGGAAGAACGCGCCACCGCACTTAACAGTGGATAATCGCGCTCGAGAATATCCCTGTCTTCCACTACTGCCGTTTTAATCACACTGCCTTTAAAGGCTTGCAAACAATATTCGGCAAAGGCCTTAGCCGACATACGCTCAGGTTCAGTGCCACATAAATCCCTTGCCAACACACGACCAGCTTCTAATGCGTTGAGCAATTGACTCTTTTTAGCTGATAGAGACAGTAACCCTATGGCTTCAAACGCTGGCGTTAAGCCCGTTGCCTCGCGCAATTCTAAGGTTTGCCATAATTCTTGACCGCAGGCGAGCGCCGCAACTTCAGTCGCAAACCCAAACTTGGGCGTGGTAGAAGGCACCACATAAAGCAGGGGACGCTTAGCGCCCGCGTCTTTAGCGATAGCAATGGCGGCTCTTGCCGCATCACCATAAACACGTACATCGGCATAATCATCAGCCACTTGAGTAACCGGCGCAATGATTAAACGACCACCGGCTAAACCGGGGGCAAACAATAACGTCGGGCTCTTACCGACACGTTTATCGACCTTAGCGCCATGCTCGGCCAATAAACTGATCTCATCAATTCCAATAGCACCAAGATCCGGTGTGACGACCACAACCGCATCCCAACCTTCACCATCAAAAATGGCATTTTCTGCTTGTACATCAACAAAGTTAACTTGAAACATGACCCATCCTTTTTCATTATTGTGCCTGCATTATTCCCGCTATAACGCTTAATTACCAATCAAAAAATCCCTTTGTCCCCATCGAAAAGACTGAGGGTGGCAACTTTCGCTGCCACAAGCACACATAGGCTTATCGAGAAGATTAATCGGTCGAGCAGAATGTGGTAGGATCAAGCCAAATTTGCCCTATACCCACAAGACCTGATGAGGGACCTCCTGTGACAGCGTTAAGTCAGTTATACCCACAGCCTTTATGGCAATGGTTCGAACAAATCTGTGCAATTCCCCACCCTTCCAAACATGAACAAGCACTCAGCCAACACATCCAAGCATGGGCTAAGAGTAAACAACTCGATGTCGTGGAAGATGCGGTCGGCAATTTAATCATTCGCAAACCCGCAACGGCCGGAATGGAAGATCGCAAAATCGTCGTGATCCAAGCTCACATCGATATGGTGCCGCAAAAGAATGCCGACAAAGTGCATGACTTTACCAAAGATCCTATCGAAGCCTATGTTGACGGTGACTGGGTAAAAGCCAAAGGCACAACCTTAGGCGCCGACAATGGTATTGGCATGGCGTCGGCCTTAGCGATTTTAGGTAGCGACGACATCAAACACGGCCCGCTGGAAGTGCTGCTCACAATTGATGAAGAAGCGGGCATGACAGGCGCCTTCGGCCTGCAAGCGGGTATGCTGGATGCTGAAATCCTGATCAACACCGACTCAGAGCAAGAAGGTGAAATCTACATGGGCTGCGCTGGCGGCGTCGATGCCCAGATCACTCTGCCTATGGTATGGCAAGCCTCGGAGCAAAGTTACGCATCATTTAGCCTGCATTTATCGGGCTTAAAAGGCGGTCACTCCGGGGTTAACATTCATTTAGGTCGCGGTAACGCCAACAAGCTTCTCGCGCGTTTCCTTTTTGAAAATGCTGATGAATTAGCGCTGGAATTAACCCAATTTACCGGTGGTTCACTGCGTAATGCTATCCCCCGTGAAGCCAATATCAGCTTTATGTTACCTCCAGAAAATGTCGATGCACTGAATGAAAAAGTACGTGCTTTTGAAGCCTTAGTCCGCGCCGAGCTGGCAATTGCCGACCCAGACATGTGTTTAGTATTGAGCGAAATCCCAACGCCCAAACGTGTGATGAGTGAAAACAGCCAAAACACATTGATCGACCTGCTACATGTATGCCCTAATGGCGTGATGCGTATGAGCGATGAAGTCGCGGGCGTGACAGAAACCTCACTCAACGTTGGCGTGATTAGCACTAACGATGAAGAAGTTAGCATTCTGTGCCTAATTCGCTCGCTCATCGATTCGGGCCGCAGCCAAGTTGAAGGCATGCTTAATGCGCTGACCAACCTAGCTGGCGCTGAAGTTGAATTCAGTGGCGCTTACCCAGGTTGGAAGCCAGATAACAGCTCACCCGTAATGGCGATTGTGCGTGAGACCTACGAGTCTATCTACCATAAAGAACCGGTTATCATGGTGATCCACGCGGGTCTTGAATGCGGTCTGTTCAAGAAGCCTTATCCAGAAATGGACATGGTGTCGATTGGCCCTACCATCCGTTATCCACATGGCCCAGATGAAATGGTCAATATCACCACAGTTGGTCAATACTGGGATCTGCTCCTTGCTGTACTAGAACGTATTCCCGCTAAAGGTGAATAATCACTCTAGGTGAATAGTCGCTAAGCAGACTTAAATAACAAAGGCCGCAGAGGGTTTACCAATGCAGCCTTTTTATGGCTTCTATTTGCGCACTGCGTAAGGCTGATTATCGCGTTAACTTACATAACTTAGCTAAGCTTAGCTAGGTTAGATTTATGCTGAGCCAGAGCCGCCCAGATTAGATAAACACTAAAACACAAAATCCAACTGCTTAGTTTCGCGTACCATGAGCGGCGAAAGCGTGTCTTTACTCTCGGCGAGTCCAACAGAAACCCCGAGTAACCGAATTCCACGGCCCTCTTGCCTAGCCATTGCTTGGCTCAGTAGCTCATAGAACATCACCACGGAGACCTCGTCACTACGATGCTCGATGGTGGTCTGTTTAAAATCATTAAATTTAAGTTTGACCACCTGCTTATGGATTTGCCTTCCCTTAGCGCTTCGCCCTAAACGGCTGGACAACTCTTGGATTAATCCCGGCATTACTTGCTGGCACTGCTCCAGCGTGTAAATATCCTGAGCGAGAGTGGTCTCAACGCCCACGGATTTGCGCTCGCGGCTCACTGAAATCCCACGATCATCGATGCCATGGGCCCGCTCGACTAACACAGCGCCAAACTTACCAAAACGGGCAATCAACTCTTGCTTAGGATAAGCCTGCACATCGGCGCAGGTATTTAAGCCTAGCGAAGACAGTTTCTCAGCGGTCACTTTACCGACTCCGGGTATTTTCCGCAGGGATAAGCTTTTAACGAACTCAGGCACCTCATCGGGTGGGATAACACATTGTCCATTGGGCTTATTTAAATCAGAGGCAACCTTGGCGAGAAATTTAATCGGCGCCACGCCCGCCGATGCCGTCAGCCCAGTTTCGGCCAAAATATCACGGCGAATCGCCTCGGCGATTAATGTGGCAGAGCCCTTAAACAGCTTACAATCGCTAACATCTAAATAGGCTTCATCGAGGGATAGCGGTTCGATTAACTCTGTGTATCGGGAAAATATGGCGCGAATTTGCTGCGAGACCTCTTTGTAGACCTGCATACGACCGGGAACGAGGATAAGATTGGGGCACAATTTCAGTGCGTAGCCCGTCGCCATGGCAGAACGCACGCCAAATTTGCGCGCCTCATAATTACAAGTGCTGATGACGCCACGCTGCACCCGACTGCCGCCGACAGCCAGCGGTTTACCGCGGTATTCGGGAAAATCCCGCATTTCCACCGCAGCAAAATAGCAATCCATATCGATATGAATGATTTTTCGCACCTTGCATTCCTCCGACACTCAAAATACTGTATATAAAAACAGTAATCAAGTGTCACTTATCAATTTGCCGTGGTGCTGTTTGCGCTTGGATTATAAACTCTCAAAAAACAAAGGGAGCCTTAAGGCTCCCTTGATTTGCAACGTTTTGAATTAAATCTTAAATTGCCCAATGTTACGGGTGAGTTCGTGAGTAGCTTGCTCAAATCCTTGCAAACTTTGGGATAAATCTTGGCTTGAGAGCAAAGACTGATCGGACAAACCACGTACGCTAACCACGTTCTGTGCCACCTCTTCAGCCACAACGGCCTGCTGGCCAATCGCGACGGTAATTTCCACCGTTTGCTGCTGAATCGACACAATGGCACTGGCGATATCACTTAAGGCTTGCTCCACTTGTGTGGTCAAGTCTTGCCCGACTCTTGCCTGCTCAACCCCAGATTCCATCACCTGCTCGGCTTGTAGCGCACTCTGTTGCAGGGTTTGGATAATGCCTTGAATGTTGGCGGTAGAATCTTGGGTACGAGACGCGAGGGTACGCACTTCATCGGCCACCACCGCAAAGCCTCGGCCCTGCTCCCCCGCCCGCGCCGCCTCGATGGCCGCATTGAGCGCCAGCAAGTTGGTTTGGTCGGCAATGTTACGGATCACGCTTAACACTTCGCCAATTTGCTCAGAGCTGCTACGTAACTCCTTGATGACTTTGGCCGCTTCAATCACTTGAACCGATAATGCCTTCATACCTTCGGTCGCACGGGACACAATTTGAGTACCGTCATGGGCTTGGGTTTGTGCCTTTTCAGCAAAATCATTCGCCCGCTGGGCGCTAATCGCCATTTCTTGGCTCGTCTGTGCCATTTGGGTGGCGGCCGTGGCCACTGAGTCGATTTGTTGTTTCTGCGATGACACCGAAGATACCGCTAAATCACACACTTGGCGCGCATCCATCACCCCAGTGCCCACCTCTTGGGTTAAGTTGCGAGTGTGCAGTAACATCTGCTGCACCTTTTCGGCAAAGCGATTGAAGGCATCACCCAACTTGCCTAACTCATCTTCGCGCTCCATTAAAATGCGTTGGGATAAATCGCTATCACCTTCGGCAATGTCTTCCATGGCATCGAGCAATTTGCCGAGCTGGCGTCTAAAGGGCAATAACATCAACCATACTGTGATGCCGACCAAGAGCATGATCCCTAAGGCAACAAAACAGGCATTCCAAAAGGCTTCGGTCACAGGCGCTTCAATCACCTCATGGGGCAACATAAAGGCTAAGTGCCATTTTTGCTTAGGATAATCACCGCCCACAGACACAAAGGTTACCCGCTGCGGTACACCGTTAAAGGTGACTTCGGCAAAGCCCTGTGCTTCGCGCTGCATTTGTTGTCTTAAGGCGGTAAAACCTGAGGTGTCCTTAAACTGGCTATCGATTTGATTCGCAAGTGAGCCAGGCGGGAATTTATCTGAGAATCCTGGGAAATAAACCAGCTTACCTTCATCTGTCATCAGGAAGGCTTGCCCATAGTTGCGGTATTTGATTGGCGCTAACAGGGTTTTACCTATGGTATCGATGAGAATATCCATACCACCAATCCCGATGAGTTCGCCATTGACACCATAGACTGGGGTTTTAACTGTGGCTGAAATAGAGCCATCGTTGGCATCGACCGCAGGATCGCCCACAAATAGGCCGTGCTGATCGATAGCCTCCTGCCACCAAGGACGCTTGTTAGTGTAATAGTTTGGATCGCCATCGAAACGGCCATTGAGGTCGAAATATTCGAAGGTATTCGCCGAGCCAAAGAACACTGACTTCACATCGCTATCACGGTCGGAGAACGAGCGGAAATAGCGAATAATATCTTGGTACTGTTGATCGTTTGCTAAGTTACTGCCACGGGCATGATATTGGCTAAACCAATGAATCAGCCCTGGCTCGGCAAAAACCGAGTGGATCACTTGCCCTTTAGCAACAAAGTAACCACCAATCTCATTGGCCTTGAGAGCCACAAGCGCCGAAATGTCCGCATCCACTTGCTTACGTGTGTTATTACTTTCTTTATTCACGAGCAAAGCGGCAACTAAAGTAAGAAGTACAGCGAGGGCACCGACGATAGTTACCACTAACTGCAAACTAAGAGAACGTTTTATATATCTCATCCATCTTCCCGTCTGGTTAACCAACCACTTAACAAAAAATCCTGCAAAAACAGTTTCACACGGTAACAATTTTTACCAGCCAACAACAGCCGAAATGATGAGAAAAAACGTAAACAAGTATTTGTAAAGAATAGACATTAGCAAAATAACAGGAATCGCTAAACAATCGACATCCATCAGAAGATCCAATTGCGATAGCGATTTTTTACAGAGTGTTAGACTAAATACTCAAAATCCAAAAACAAAGGCCAGTCATTTAGTGACTGGCCTTTGTGCTTAAGCTGCGTAAGCTGGCGTGGTTACATCTTAGTTTGCAGATAATTCGGTAAACCAATTCGGTCAATCAAACCGAGCTGTTTTTCTAACCAATACATGTGGTCAGATTCGGTGTCGTCGAGTAACACTTCTAAGATCTCACGGGTTTGATAATCTTTTTTCGACTCACACAGGGCAATCACCTTACGCAGATCATCGGCGACCTTATATTCATAGGCCAAATCGTTACGCAGCATCTCTTCAACGTTTGAACCAATGTTGAGCGCTTCCCGTGCGGCCACATTCGGCACGCCTTCGAGGAATAAAATACGCTGTACCAGTTTGGCCGCATGGCCCTTTTCATCATCCGACTCATGGGCAATACGCTCATAGAGTTCGTTCAGGCCCCAGTCTTCGTACATATGGGCATGCACAAAATACTGATCCATCGCCGATAACTCTCCCGTTAGGAGTCGATTCAACGCGTCGATGACTTCTTTATCACCTTTCATATTCAGCTCCTATGACTCACTAATTTGCGATTGAAGATAGTTTTGAATGCCGGTTAAGCTGATCAGCTCCTGCTGTGACTCGAGCCAATCTAAATGCTCTTCTTCATCTTCAAGGATATCTTCGAGCAGATCGCGACTCACATAATCCTGCTCCGCCTCGCAAAGGCTTATGGCATCCCGTAACAGTGTGAGTTGTTCCTGCACCATGGCCAAATCGCAATCCAGCATCTCTTGGGTGTGCTCGCCAATACGCAGTTTTTCGAGTTGTTGCAGATTCGGTAATCCCTCTAAAAATAATACCCGCTCGATAAGTTTATCGGCGTGTTTCATATCTTGGATGGATTTCTTATATTCGACGTGATCTAGCTTCTCGAGACCCCAATGCTTGAACATTCTAGCGTGGAGAAAATATTGATTAATGGCCGTTAACTCACAGGTAAGCACCCGGTTGAGTTGTCCCACCACTTTAGGATGACCTTTCATAAGTAACTATCCTTGATATGAGTGAAAGATTGATCTAAATCAAGCTTCTAGCCTAGTACAGTTTTCAAGCCAACTCAAATTTTCTTTATTTTTCACAAACTTAAAGATGAAAAGCATTCTCATTATCGCTTAGATTAGCCAGCTATCCTCCTCATATATCAAGGATTAATTTTATGGGTACGCTCAGCAGGTAAGTAAATTCTCTTTCTTGCAGTTATAAATACCGCTCATCAACTGATTAGCATAATCCGCGTTACTCATCCCTTCGTGAACTTGCACTTTCCAGAACGAAATCGACTCTTTAAACCTCTGCTGCGCTAAAATCGAGGCAAAAAAATAGCCTCCAGAGGAGGCTATTTCAGTTGAAGCGGATAATTAAATGATCCTGTCTTTCGTCAACTTCTCACGGCGCGCTTCTTCTGCGGCCATACGACGCTTACGCTTGTCGCAGGGATCATCACAATCGCAGGCTTTTTCAATCCCTAATACACCTAAACCGCCACAGCTTCCTTCAACGGCTTTGCGCTTGATGAGATAACCTATCGACATAAGCAAAAAGAACAGTAATAAAATCACAAATGCCGCGATAAAAGTGCTCATGTTAACTCCAACTACTTAAGGAAAGGCTTGAAGGCGTCACTGTAGTAGACTTTAAATCCTTCGCCTTGCTTTTCTATTAGCATTATCGCCAAGTGTTCTTTCTTGGCAAGCTCCAATGACGCTTCTGTGCCTAAAACCATCATCGCCGTCGCAAAACCATCGGCCGTCATACATTCCTTATGCAAAACGGTCACAGATGCTAGCTTATGATTAATAGGCAAACCGGTACGTGGATCAATTATATGAGTAAAACGCTGACCTTCTTCCTCATAATAATTGCGATAATCCCCCGACGTTGCCATCGCCATAGTGCCAGGCTCAATCACCTGCTGCACCGCCATGCCATCATCGGTCGGTTTCTCTATTGCGACGCGCCACGAGCTACCATCGCCTTTAGTACCCTTAATGCTCAGCTCACCACCAATTTCGACTAAGTAACCGCTTGCATGGTACTTATCTAAAATCGAGGCCACTTTGTCCACGCCAAAACCTTTGGCGATTGAAGACAAGTCCACATATAAATGCGCATTGTGCTTGCTTAAGCGATTGCCTTCGATAGAAAGCTCACTGATACCCGTTTTGGCTTTAGCCGCATCGATATCGGCTTGAGTCGGCACTTTGGTTGGGCGCTTATCGGGGCCAAATCCCCATAGGTTCACCAGCGGCCCTAGGGTAATGTCTAAGGCTTTGTCCGTCACGTTATATAAACGCATGCCTTCTTTAACCACTTTAATGGTATCAGGCGACACTTCAACGCTCTGCTCAAGCGGTAACTGGTTGAAACGAGACAGTTCTGAATTGGGTCGATAGGTCGACATCTGGTTATTGACTTGCTCTAGGGCTAAGTCAATTTCGGCCTGCAACAGCTGGGCCGTCGGCATCTGCTCATTGGGAACCACTTTAATGTGGTAGGTCGTGCCCATTGTGCTGCCCGCGAGGGAGATAACCTCATCCTGTTTGCTACAGGCTGAAATAAAAAAGGCTAGACCTACAAGGACCAGCCAGCTCACTGAATGCTTTAACACTGAGGTTTTTAACACTGGGGTTTTTAACGCTAGGGTTTTAAACATAGTGACTAACAACTCTTTTGGATGCCCTTTAATGCAAAAGTTGCAGATGAGAGCTTTACTCCACATCTGCAACTCTTCTCACCTTGGGCTAATTCACATTAGCCGCCGAAGTCATCCAACAGGATGTTTTCGTCTTCGACACCAAGATTTTTCAACATACCGATCACGGCCGCGTTCATCATTGGAGGTCCACACATGTAGAACTCACAATCTTCTGGCGCTTCATGGTCTTTCAGGTAGTTTTCATACAGTACGTTATGGATGAAACCTGTGTAACCATCCCAGTTGTCCTCAGGTTGAGGATCAGACAGGGCCACATGCCATACGAAGTTGTCGTTTTCAGCCGCTAGGCCGTCAAAGTCTTCCACGTAGAACATTTCACGCTTAGAACGTGCACCGTACCAGAAGCTCATCTTACGCTTAGACTTCAGACGCTTCAGTTGGTCGAAAATGTGTGAACGCATTGGTGCCATACCCGCACCACCACCGATAAACACCATTTCTGCATCGGTATCTTTCGCGAAGAATTCACCGAATGGGCCAGAAATCGTCACTTTATCGCCAGCCTTCAGGCTCCAAATGTAAGATGACATCTTACCGCATGGTAAGCTCAAGTTACGTGGAGGTGGCGTCGCGATACGCACGTTCAACATGATGATGCCAAACTCTTCTGGGTAGTTAGCCATTGAGTAAGCACGGATGGTTTCTTCGTCAACTTTAGATTCTAACTTGAAGAAGCCAAAGTGTTCCCAGTCACCACGGTACTTTTCAGGTACGTCGAAATCAGCATATTTAACATGGTGTGCAGGCGCTTCGATCTGGATGTAACCACCCGCACGGAACGGAACAGATTCACCATCAGGAATTTGCAGCTTCAGTTCTTTAATGAAGGTCGCCTTGTTATCGTTAGAGATAACAGTACATTCCCACTTCTTAATACCGAAGATTTCTTCGTCAAGCTCGATTTCCATGTCGTTCTTAACGTTCACCTGGCAAGACAGACGGCAACCTTTACGGGCGTCACCCTTGCTGATGTGATCTAATTCTGTTGGCAGAATATCACCGCCGCCAGACTTCACCACTACGCGACATTGGCCACAAGAACCACCGCCACCACAGGCGCTCGATACGAAGATACCGCTGTTCGCCAGCACACCTAACAGCTTGCCACCGGCACCGGTTGTAATCGCTTTTTCAGGATCGTCGTTGATGCCGATCGTGATGTCACCGCTAGACACTAGCTTAGATTTAGCGAATAAAATCACTAACACTAAGACCAGGACGATAGCAGTAAACATACTCACACCGAGGTAAACCTCGAGCGGAGTAGATTTAAAAATACCAAGAATATCCATTAACTTATCCTTAGAAGGTCCAATTCAAGAAGCCGTTTGGTGTCTCTTACAGAGACACACCAGAAAACGACATGAAACCTAAGGCCATTAAACCAGCAGTAATAAAGGTAATACCTAAACCACGCAGGCCATTCGGCACATCGGCATACTTCAGCTTCTCACGGATACCGGCCATCAATACGATAGCTAATGCCCAACCTACTCCAGAGCCGAAACCAAACACCACACTTTCGCCCAGCTTGTAGTCACGCTCAACCATGAATGATACCGCACCGAAAATCGCACAGTTCACAGTGATCAGAGGTAAGAAGATACCTAGCGCGTTGTACAAAGGAGGAAAGTACTTATCCAGTGCCATTTCCAGAATTTGAACTAAAGCCGCAATCACACCGATAAAGGTAATGAATTTCAAGAAGCTAAGGTCAGCTTCAGGTGCACCAGCCCAAGCCAGTGCGCCAGGTGCTAACAGCCCTTGGTAAATAACTTGGTTAGCAGGAACAGAGATAGTTAACACTACAACTACCGCAATCCCTAGGCCCATCGCGGTAGTCACTTTCTTCGATACCGCTAAGAAAGTACACATACCTAAGAAGAAGGCCAGTGCCATGTTTTCAATGAAAACAGAGCGAATTAACAGGCTAATATAATGTTCCATCTCAAATTACCCTTTTGCTTCAACTTGCTCTGGCTTATAGGTACGAATAATCCAAATCAGAATACCGATCAGGAAGAACGCACTTGGCGGCAGTAATAACAGACCGTTTGGTTGATACCAGCCACCTTCAGAGATCTTGTGCAGGATTTGAACACCGAACAGAGAACCGTTACCAAACAGTTCACGCACGAAGCCAACAGCTAACAGAATCGCACCGTAACCTAAACCGTTACCGATACCATCCATAAAGCTCATCATTGGCGGTGTTTTCATCGCATAGGCTTCAGCGCGACCCATTACGATACAGTTCGTAATGATAAGGCCCACGAATACCGATAACTGCTTAGAAATCTGATAAGCATAAGCCTGCAGCAATTGGTCAACCACGATTACCAGAGAGGCAATAATGGTCATCTGTACGATAATACGTACGCTGCTAGGAATATGGTTACGGATCATTGAGATAAACAGGTTAGAAAACGCTGTTACCGCAGTTAATGCCAACGCCATTACCAGTGCAGTTTCGAGCTTGCTCGTTACCGCTAACGCACTACATACACCAAGTACTTGTAATGCAATCGGGTTGTTGTTGACGATAGGTCCAGTCAGAACCTGTTTCAGTTCTTTAGCGTCAGACATTAGCTGAGACCTCCATTGCGTGCTTTTTCAATGAAACTCGCAAAACCTTCTTTACCTAACCAGAATGTCAGAGAGTGTTGAACACCGTTACTGGTAAGAGTCGCGCCGGATAATGCATCCACACCGTATTCAGTGCTAGCAACGGCTGGGTTTTTAGTTACGCTGATAGCAATGTTACCTTGCTCATCAAATAACTTCTTACCGTGCCATTTCGCTTTCCACTGAGCGTTTTGGACTTCACCACCAAGACCAGGGGTTTCACCTTGCTCGTAGTACACTAAGCTTTGGATCGTGTTCAGATCAGCATCTAACGCGAGGAAAGCATACATAGTCGACCACAGGCCATAACCATGAACTGGCAGGATCACGCTGGTTAACTTACCTTGTTCGTCACGCACTAAATAAACAACTGCATCTTCAGCAACACGCTTAACAGAAGCGATGTCGTTTTCAGGTACAAATGAGGTTTTCACATCGCGAGACGCTTTGCGTTGATCGAATGTGTTGGCATCAACACCTTCAACCCAATCACCGGTTTTTAAGTTAACTAACTTAGCTTCGATGTGCTTGCTGTAAGTATCCAAAATCTGAGCTTTGGTTACTTTGCCCGCTTTCGTGTCAATCAGACCCGCAGCTTCGAGGATGTACTTTTGCTTATCAAGCAGCTTATTTTCTGCTTGAGTTGGGCGCAGTAATACTGCCGCAGTCGACACGAATATCGCACAAATTAGACATAAGCCAACGACGATAAATAACGTTCTGCCGAACGAATCTTTATTACTAGCCACGAGCAATCCTCCGCTTGATATTTGCCTGAACCACGAAGTGGTCGAACAATGGCGCGAACAAGTTAGCAAACAGAATCGCTAACATCATGCCTTCTGGGAATGCAGGGTTAATCACGCGGATAAACACAGCCATTGCACCAATCAAGATACCGTATGCCCATTTAGCTTGGTTAGTGAACGACGCCGACACTGGGTCAGTCGCCATAAACATCATGCCAAATGCAAAACCACCTAACACTAAGTGCCAGTACCAAGGCATTGCAAACATTGGGTTAGTGTCGCTACCGATCACATTTAACAGTGTAGAGATAGCAATCATACCGACCATCACGCCGCCAACGATGCGCCATGAAGCGATACGGGTATAGATGATAACCAGACCACCTAACAGAATCGCCAGAGTCGATACTTCACCCACAGAGCCAGGAATGAAACCGAAGAACGCATCCCACCAGTTTTGGTTGAATGTGTAATCTAAAGTACCCGCTGCCGCTTGGCTCAGAGCCGTTGCACCAGAGTACCCGTCAGCCACAACCCATGAAGTGTCACCAGACATGTTCAGTGGGTAAGCGAAGAACAGGAAGGCACGACCGGCTAATGCTGGGTTTAAGAAGTTACGACCAGTACCACCGAACACTTCTTTAGCCACAACCACACCGAAGGTGATACCTAAGGCCACCATCCACAATGGGATAGTTGCAGGCAGGGTTAACGCGAACAGGATAGAGGTAACGAAGAAACCTTCGTTAACTTCGTGGCCACGGATAGCGGCAAACAGCACTTCCCAAATACCACCCACGGCGAAGGTCACCGCGTAGATAGGCAGGAAGAAACAGGCGCCGTACCACATCAGTGCTGGCCAGCCAGAGTTGGCGGTCAGTTCGGTACCGAACATGCCGAACAGGCTCACTTGCCATACGTCAGGCGTTGCAAAACCCGCGATTAGCGCAAGTTGTGCTTGCAGACCTACGTTGTACATACCCACGAACATCGCTGGGAAGGCACAGGCCCAAACCGTGATCATCATACGTTTCAGGTCGATGTTGTCGCGAACGTGGGTTTTACCCTTGTTCACTTTACCTGGCGTATAAAAAATGGTGTATGCCGCTTCGAAGAGGGCATAAAACTTTTCGTATTTACCGCCTTTTTCAAAGTCGGGTTCAATACGTTCGAAAAAATCTTTCAAGCTCATTAGCCTTCCCTCTCGATCGTATCTAAACAGTCACGCAAATATGAACCGTAGTCATATTTGCCTGGACATACGAACGTACACAGTGCGAGATCTTCTTCATCCAACTCTAACGCGCCTAAAGTGGCAGCACCGTCAAAGTCACCTGAGATCAGGTCACGCAGCAACATAGTAGGAAGAATATCCAATGGCATTACACGCTCGTAGTTGCCAATTGGCACCATAGCGCGGTCTGAACCACCAGTGCTCGTTGTCATGTTGAACAGACGAGAAGCGCTTAAGTGGCCAAGGAATGCACGGGTAATAGAGTATTTGTTTGAGCCTGGTAACACCCAACCAAAGAATTCTTTTTCAGTGCCTTCTTCTAACAGACTCACCTGCGCGTGGTAACGACCTAAATATCCTTGAGGACCTACAGCAGTACGGCCATTCAGCACAGAACCTGAAACAACACGTACGTTACCATCTAAGGTTTCGCCCGCGGTCAGTTCAGTCGTGCTTGCACCTAAAACAGTGCGAACCAAACGTGGCTTAGCCGCTTTAGGACCGGCAATCGCGACCACGCGTTCGGTATTCAGTTGACCGGTAGTAAATAGCTGACCAATGGCTATTACATCTTGGTAACCGACATGCCAAACAGTACGTTTTGCAGAAGCTGGAAGTAGGAAATGGATATGAGTACCAACAAGACCCGCAGGGTGAACACCGGCAAATTCTTCAACTTGGGCATTAGCGGCAGGAATATCGGCGCCAGGCGCTTTACAAAGGTAAACTTTACCTTCGGTAAGTCTTGCTAAGACCTTAAGACCATTAGCAAAATCTTCTTTATGCTCACGGATCACTACAACAGGATCGGCGGCATGGGGTTGCGTATCAATCGCGGTTACAAAAATACCAGCGGCAGAAGAATCTACGGCAGGCACTTTGCTGAAAGGACGTGTACGCAATGCAGTCCATAAGCCTGATTCGATCAGGTTGTCACGGACCAGTTGCGAGTCTAGCGTATCGAGAGCAGTGGCGTCATACTTAGCAAAGGCAACGCTTTCGTTCCCTTCTACTTGAATAACAACAGACTGCAGCACACGCTGGGCGCCCCGGTTAATGTCTAATATAGTACCACTGGCTAAAGCCGTATATTTTACGCCAGGATTTTTCTTATCTTCGAAAATCACCTGACCTTTTTGTACTTTATCGCCCACTTTGATCTTCATCGTTGGACGTAAGCCAATATACTCTTCACCCAAAGTAGCTACATGTTTAATGGCTGGGCCATTATGGATAACTTGCTCTGGTCCGCCTGCTATAGGCAGTTCCAATCCTTTCTTAATTGTAATCATATCCACAAGCACTACGTTTTGAAGGAAAGACAATGCGCCGCGTTCCTGCTAAATACTGAGGTTTTAAACAAAACCTACTGCATTGAGCTAGCGCAGATTTATCACAGAAATGCGATCGCAATCACGCTGGTCGCGCGCATTTTACCCCAATTGCCGTGGCATCGCCACGAAAATTATAGGTGATTTCAAACCTCAAATAAGGATTTAAAAGAATCATGCGCTACAGCGTTCACCTTCCGACCGAGTGAGGGCTCAGAAAGAGAAAATATTACGGTCGTCAAATACTATAACATTAATTTTAAAAGAAATAATTTAGCGAAAGGTCGATACCTCTTTATGGCGAGGATTAACACGACCTTTTTGCTTTCCCCTTGAATAATCTTTAAACAAGATTTAATTCAGTTTAAAAACGCCATTGATAACCCAAATAGCTGATCCGTCCATTTTCAGACCGAATTCCGCTATTTGATGCTGTGGTGACTAAGGACTCATCGAGTAGGTTTTCGACGCGAATATACAACCTATGGTGTTTATCAAAATCATAGTTTGCCGCTAAATCGACCCGCCATTGGCCCGAAACCTGTTGCAGTTCGCTGCCAAATTGGCTGAAATTCCGCTCCGATTGATAGGCCGCCTCAAGATTTAGTTGATATTCGCCATAGTTAACCCCCGCACTCAATTGCAATTGATGCTCGGGTAACCAAGCCAATCTCTCTCCCTCTAGAACACAGCCTTGAACATCGGTGCAAGTGCTGGTTTGATACTCGGCGCTAAGATATTGATAATTTAGCCCTAAGGGTAGCTCTACCCCACCCAGATCCCAGCGATAGCCAAGGCCAAGTTCTACACCATAGGTGAGCACATCGGGAATATTCTCTTGGGTTAACAAGCGTTCATCGGCGCACATCGAATAGCTATCGCAGTCCACATGTAAATTATCGAACTCTTGCACATAGGCCCGTAAATCCGCTTTTATCCCCTCGCGCGCATATTGGGCGCTCACTTGATAGTGGAGCGACACCTGAGCCTCTTGGGTGGTATTCCCCGCGCTTGCCGCAGTCCAGGCACGACGGATATCGGTACTAAAACGCCAATCGCCTGCATCATAGAGAACACCTAATTGCGGCATCCAATCACTATCGGAGAAATCCGCTTCATCCAGCCCCGCGAACGCTTGCTTCACTTCACGATTAACACTCACATGCTCGTAAGTAAGCCCTAACTTGATTTGCATGCCTTGCCAACGGAATAACGAATCGATGGCCGACGTCAGCGCAGTGGCATCATCGGTAAAAGCAAACAGGGCGTTTGACTCATCAGCCATCAGACTTCTATCCGCTTGCCATAACACCGTTTGCTCGCCAAAGTGCATTTCGGCCTTATCCGTATGATAACGAGCGCTGTAAATAATTTGATGTTCGCCATATTGGTTTATGGCTTGGGTCTGGGCGCCAAAGGCGCTGTAATCGTTGTCTTGGACGAGCAGAGCGACATCATTAGCATCCGCGGTTGGCGCACGGTCAAAGGCGGCGATGTCCGCAAGCGTTGCAGCATCAATCTCTTGCCCATTAAACAAGCCAAGTTGGTTCAGTTGTTGTGAATAGGACTGATAGTAGAAGTCAGTGATCACTTTACTGCCGCCTAAATCCACTTGGTGTGATAGCTGATACTTGTGCTGCCGCCCCTGGTGTTTATCTTGTGCCGTTGCCGAATATAAGAGTAAGGGATCCTGTTGCCAGTCCGCTGCCGTGATACCAAGCTGTGAGCGATAACTGTCATCATCGATAAATTGGTAGTTAAATTCTGTTTGCTGCGGACTACGAGCCCCGAGCAAACTGGCTGCGTTGACCTTAAACAGCAGGTCAGTTTTTTTTCTGTCGGCATCACTGCCGTTGAAAAAGTTTGCATCACCTTGTTCTTGAAGATAATTCGCCGCGAATAAGGCTCCATATTCCTTTTGCTTAACACCCCATGTCATGCCGGCATTGAAGTCGGAATCCGTCGCCCCTTCAACCTGAAAACTACCAGACTGAGGTTGGTCGGCAATTTCAAGGCTCTGGTAATTCACCACCCCAAAGGCCCCCTGCCCGCCTACCGTCATATTTGCCAGTGGTGTACTCGTGACATTTTGTTGTAGTAAAAGTTTAGGCAGTAGCTGCAACTGCGGCGCCGAATATGGTGCGGGTGAGAAGTACACCCTATCTTGCATCACAGCCACACCTTGGCTGGCGGAGCGCATACTGATATTCGTACTGTTTCCGCTGTGGTCGGCTCGCAATAAAGTTAGGCTGTTTAAGTAACTCAACTGCATTCCATCATCACTGGAGTGATACTGGTTATTGAGTTCAATCAGATCGAGCGTATGAGAATGGAGCGGGTTTGCATTAAGTGTATTAGGGTAAACACAGGAAACCGCAAGCGCGGTCAGCGACATCACAAAGTAGCGACTGGACATACCAAGCTCCCAAAAGTGTTTGTTAGCGTACGGCGTTTTTGTTGTTATTTTGTAAAATAGCTGAATTTACTCGAAAAAAAAAGCGACGAATGTCGCTTTCTTGACGCTAACACTTTGAACCTCGCTAGCGCAGAATGCGCTAGCCCAGCAAAGCTTAGAGTTGACCTAAGATCTCATCGCTGAGTTTTAAGTCGTCGTTGCGGTTAACACTCACGCCTGCGGCGATAATGTTACGGGCAATATCTTGGGCTTGTTCTAACGAGTGCATCTGATAAGTGCCACATTGATACTCGTTAAGCTCAGGAATTTCAGATTGCTCAACCACTTTGAGCACATCTTCCATAGAGGCAAGCCATGCATCGGCCACTTGGCGCTCGCTAGGCGAGCCAATCAGGCTCATGTAGAAACCAGTGCGGCATCCCATTGGTGAAATATCAATAATTTCAACATCGCTGCCATTAAGATGATCACGCATAAAGCCCGCAAACAAATGCTCTAGGGTATGGATACCGCGCTCGCTGAGGATATCTTTATTCGGTGCACAAAAACGCAGATCGTATACGGTAATGGCATCGCCTTTGGGGGTACTCATATGTTTGGCAACGCGCACGGCTGGCGCATTCATCCGTGTATGGTCAACGGTAAAGCTATCAAGTAATGGCATAGGGCTCTCCAAATTCTTAGGGCGATACAACCGCTATCGGTTTATGGGCGCAAGCATAACACCAAATGGATTCGGTCGATAACAAGATAATGTAAGATGAAATCATCTCATATCAATCAGACGCTAATATGAACATTTTGTTCAAATTAGCAGCATTAGTGCTGGCGCTGCTGGCTGTAAGCATCCTCTGAAATCTTATGATACTCACGCACCCCTTGCTCATAGGCATGGTAAGCGCGGTACACTTTGCGCATCATAGGATCCTGCTCCGCTTGCTCTTCAATGACCTGCTGTGAAATACGTTCAAGCTCACTAAGCACCTCCGGCGGGAATGCCTTCAGCACCACACCCTCGTCTTTTACTAAGGTTTCAAGGGCGGTCACGTTACGCGTGGTGTATTCGTCCAACATATCTTGATTGATAGCACGCGCAGCGCCTTTGACTATGGCCTGCAAATCTTCGGGCAGGCTCTCAAAGGCGGCTTTATTGATCAAGAACTCCATATTAGAGCCTGGCTCATGCCAGCCGGGATAATAGTAATATTTGGCGACTTTATGTAAGCCAAAGGCAAGGTCATTCACTGGCCCAACCCACTCAGCCGCATCAATCGACCCCGTTTGCAAAGCGCCATAAAGCTCCCTGCCCGCCATATTAACGGGAACGGCACCGACACGTTTCAGCACTTCGCCCCCGAGGCCAGGCATACGGATCTTCAAGCCTTTAAAGTCGGCAATGGTATTGATGGGTTTATTAAACCAGCCGCCCATTTGCATACCCGTATTGCCACCCGCTAAAGGGATAATACCAAAGGGGCGATAGACTTCCTCCCACAGAGCCATGCCGCCACCATAATGCAGCCAGCCGTTCATCTCTTGGGCCGTCATACCAAAGGGGATAGAAGAAAAAAACTGTGAGGCGGGCGCTTTCCCCTTCCAATAATAGGAGGCGGCGTGGGCCATCTGCACTTTACCTTGGCTCACCCCGTCGAATACCGCAAAGGCAGGCATGAGTTCACCCGCGCCATACACATGAATTTGCAAACGACCATGGGACATGTCGTTCACCAGCTTAGCAAAACGCTCAGGCGCCATGCCTAAACCAGCGAAGTTTTTCGGCCACGACGTGGCTAAGCGCCACTCAATCACCTCTTTGGCGGGAGCCGAGTCAGGATGAGGCGATGCAGAAATCTGTTCGGTCTGTGAAGGCGCAGGATTACACCCACCGAGTCCAATCAGTAATACCGCAAGCAATAGACTCCCCAAATGACGCATCAAACCTCTCCCTGAAGACAAATAACCAGTTAACAGTATGAAAATTAGCGTTCTTTTATCGAACGCTGAACGCTTAATACTGCTGAAATAAAACATATTGTTAACACATAAAGTTAGGGAGGGAAACCCAATAATTTCCTCTATTTGACCTAAAACAAAAAAGCCACGTTGATAACGTGGCTTTTATAAAATCAGGGGCGCAATTAACCGCGGCAATTTGGCGTTTTAGGCACTTCAACATCCTTAGCCCATTCACTCTGAGTGAAGGTATGGATAGAAAGTGCATGCACACCGTTCGCTAATTCATCGGCTAAACAATTGTTTACCAAACGATGGCGGGCAAGTAAGCGAAGGCCTTCAAATTCATCACTGACGACAACCACTTTAAAGTGAGTCTCTGAATTTGGCGGAACATGGTGACGATGGCTTTCGTTAAGGACTTCTAAATGAGTTGGCGAGAAGCTTTCGGTCAGCTTCTTATCAATGGTCTGTGCCACTGTGCCCTGCGAATGGGTATTGGACATATTCAAATCTCAACATGGGAAAATCCAGTGGCCGCAGAGTACTGCTTCAAGTACAAAAGATCAAATCCCAACGTTAGCTTTGCGGCTTTAAACTGAGCCAATTTAACAACAGTATGAAATGATTTAGCTTTCAATCAGCCATGATAATTAACAATCAATTGCCTAAAAGTGTAGTTCCAGCGGGGCTCCTTAACCTTTAAGCGCTTAGGCACGCTATGTAACCAATCTTGCTGCATTGGCCAGTGCATAATCAGTAAGTCACCACTGTGCAGGCTAATAGTGTATTTCACCTTGCTGTGTTTATGTTTAATCACAAAATCCCGCGAGGCGCCAAGGCTGATAGAGGCGATATCACTGCCGCAAGCAATCTCGGGCTCATCATCGCTGTGGGCGCCCATGCAATCTTGACCATCGGCATAGCGATTCACTAACACACCATTGCTGCCTAGTCCAAAATCCCGCTGCAGTTTGTCGCGCAATTTTTGCAAATACTTAGGCCAAGGCAGAGCACGAATAAATAGCCCTGAATATAAGTAGTCGCATCCCGCATCGCCATACCAAACCTGCAGCCTTGGAATAGCATGATATTCCCCAAACACTTGAATTTGTGGGCGACTCAGCGGGTAAGATTCGGCCTCCTTGAGCAAGGCATGTTGCTGCGCCACATTCAAATAATCCCTAACTAAGGTGATAGGCGGCTCGACCAGTGTCTCACCTTGATGATGGGCGCAAGACATGCCGCTATCAGCTTCAATATTGACCTCAGGCTCGAGTCCTAAATCGACTTGTTTCATGCAGCACCTTATTACGACTGACGACGTGATTGACCCCGCTCAATTAACCATAAATGCGTAAGCGGATACACAACCTCAGGCAAGCATCGCACGATGAGGGGAAATCTGCGATAATCTGCGCCTTATTTTTATTGGCAGCATTTTTATTGGCGCCGTTTTTATTGGCATAGTACAAAGATGACGACACAATTTTCAGTGGCAGGGATTGAGCTTGAACTATTTCGCTACCCCGCTTCGCAGGAATCCAATCTCCAAGCTTGGGATGCGGCAGACGAGCATTTGATTAACACCCTAGTCGAAGGCGGACAAACCGCAGTGCCAACGGCCATTATCAACGACAGCTTTGGTGCCTTAAGCTGTGCCCTATCGCGGCTCACTCCCGATTGGCCACTAAATGTCGAAACCGATGCCAGAACCAGTTTTTTAGGTGCAGAGCAAAATCATCATCGCAATCAGTTGCCTATGGATAACCTCACCTGGTTTACCAGTCGCTATGCCTTGCCAGGCGATATCGCCCTCGTGTTGATGAAGCTGCCTAAAAACCTCACTTACTTTGCCCACCAGCTAATGCGCTTATCCCAAGTGTTGCCCGCGGGCTGCAAAGTGTTGGTTGGTGCAAAAGCCAAGTCAATCAACGCCAGCTTATTGGAAGTCTTTGCCAAATACTTAGGGCCAGCGAGCGCCAGCCTCGCGTGGAAGAAAACCCGCGTCATCACCTGTATTAGCGATGGTAAGCCACGTGCCTTGCCAAAGGAAATCACTTGGGATATTCCCGAATTTAATCTCCACATCAGTAATTTAAGCAATGTGTTTGCCGCCAATAAACTCGATATCGGCGCACGCATTATGTTGGATAACCTCCCTCAGGGCGATTTTAAAACAATTGTCGACCTAGGTTGTGGTAATGGCGTGCTCGGTCTGCGTGCCGCCCAGTTATACCCAAATGCCGATATCCATTTTATTGATGATTCCGAAATGGCTGTGGCCTCGGCAAAAGCTAACTGGGCAAACAACCAACTCCCCGCACAAAAAGGCCATTTTCATTGGGATGATTGTATGACCCATTTACCCGATGGAGTCGAACCCGATTTAGTGCTCTGCAACCCGCCCTTCCATCAGGGTGAAGCGATTACCGATCATATTGCTTGGCAGATGTTTTTAGACGCGCGTCGCCGACTCAAAAATGGCGGCATTTTACATATAGTGGGTAATCGCCATTTGGCTTACCACGTGAAATTGCAGCGTTTATTTAAAAACTGCACTACTGTTGCCTCCAACGGCAAATTTGTGATCCTGCAAGCGCAGAAATAACCGCTTTAGCTCAGCAAAGATAGGGCAAAATCATGGCGCTATCTTTGCTCTCTCTTTTCATTCCAGCATCAGCGCATACTGAATAACGGCTTTTCGCTAGCCGTCCCCCTAAGTTGTCAGTACAATCTTCGGCAGCAAATGCATAAAAGTGAGTCACTTAGACTTTTATGCCCCATGGATATGGAAAGCATATTTAGGATATAGAGATGCCGTTAAAGGATGACGTTGACCAACTCAAGGCAGAATTGGCGCAGTTAAAACTGCAGCACCTGTCGCAGCAATCTTCACTCAGCCGCCAACTGGCAGAATTCTCGGCCAAGCTCGACAGCCTCAGTCTTCAGCTTGAGCAGCAAGACAATGGCCCTCTCACCACCCCATCCGCGAGTGTGGACGATATCACGGCGCCATTCGGCACGACGATGGATTCAGGGTATGAGCGCGTTTCACTGCAATCTGAAGATCTTACCCCCCATATCCAACCACAAATGCCCGAGGCAAATCCTTGGCAAGACGACCCTTGGCAGCGCCACGCAAAGGCTCCCTCAAAAGCCATGCATTCACCTGAGGATTCGCAGCAGGATGATTCGCAGAAAGATAAGGCCTTTTCTCAGCAAGCCGGACTTGAAGTGGGTGTGCAGGCCACCAGTCAGTTAGAGACCATATTATCCCAAGGCGTTGCCGCAATAATGGCGCCATTTGCGGCCATCTCTGAACAGGTCAAAGGCTTTTATCAGCATTATCAAGCTAAGGGCTTAGGCCCAGTGTTTTTGATGACAGTCGCGGGCATCATCACCCTGACCCTAGGCTTTGGTTATCTACTGCAATATTCCATTAACCATTGGTTTTCCGAACTCGGCAAAGCCCTGCTGGGTTTTGGCTGCGCCAATGCGATTATTGCGGGCGGGATTTTTATCCGCCAAAAAAGGGCGGGCATGGCCGACTTTGGCTCTGGGATTGTCGGATTAGGCCTCATCCTAAACTATCTCTGCGCCTATTTTATTGGCCCTTACTTTGAGATTATCCCCAATAGTGCCAGCTTTATCCTGCTGCTATTGATAACCTTAGCGGGCTATGGCCTGTCGATGCGGCTCGATGCCAAGATCATAGCCGTCATTGCCTTAGTCGGCGGCTCGATGGCACCTATGATGCTGCTATCCCAAAGCTATGCGCCGCTACTGTATATTCCCTATCTACTACTGATTGGTGCGGGCGCCCTCGCCCAAAGCCGTAAATTACACTGGCCATTACTGCTGGAAATCACCGCCTTCCTGCATATCGCCTGCATCGAAGCCTTCAGCTATTTTGTCGATTTACCGCTCACCCAATGGGGTGGCGCTGCAGTGCTCGCCCTAGTAAGCATTAACGCACTGTTTTATCTCTATGGTCTATATGGGTTTATGGTGAATCCTTCAACGACCTCACTCAGCCATAGAGCCCTAGTTCTGCCGATAGCCCTGCTGGCATTTGCTCTCTTCGAAATCACCCAATTTACGCCATTTGCCGGGGAGATTTTTATCGCCAACGCACTCATCTGTGCGGGCTTATACGTTAAGCTCAAGTTTCGACTCGCCCCGCCCCAGCGCAGTCTCTTATTAGTCTTTGGCGGCAGTTTTGCCGCTTTTGCCGCCCTTTATCTGTTAAGCCATGATTTTCTCGGATTAGTGCTTATCCTCGAAGCATTGCTGCTGCTCTGGATTGGCCTTAAGGAAAAACTGATTTCGGTACGTGCCGAAGCCTATGTGTTATTGCTGACAGGGCTGATGCTCAATTTATATGCAGTGCTGACAGGTTTTTCCCTGCTCGGACTTGGCGAGCAAACGCCGGTGGCGGCACTTGGGTTCCCGCTGCTCACCTTAGCCTTAAGCGCGGCGGCCCTACTATTTGTTATCCGCCAAATTGGCAATGATGAGTTGCCACTGTCACGGCTCGAGCGGCAACTGAGCTATTTACTCAAAGAGTTACTCAGCGGTTTTTATGCGGCGACCCTTTTGCTGGCGGCTTTCCTTGTCAGCAGCGATTATTATCTCGCCATCATCCCGCTCGTGAGTCTGTTGCTGTTGTATTTAAGTGGTAAAGACAAGTTGATGGTCAGCGAGTTTGCCGCTTGGCTCTTGCTACTGCCACTCTTATTTACTGTGGTTGAAGGCGTGACCCTTACTGACAGCCTGAGCTTTAGTGCGCAGCCACTGATGGCCAAGCTGGCACGCATCGAATTGTTCGCCGCCATGCTGCTGGCCCACTATTGGTATCGTAAGCATTATCCAAGTTCGCTGTTCGCCCAAGCCGCCAAGCAGATACAGCTCGGCTGTTATCTGCTACTGCCGCTGATGTTATTGCCTAAGGTAATACGCAGTTATTGGGAGTTTACCGCGGTTGCACTCTGGCTCAGCAGTTTGTTCAGCCTCGCCCTTGCCTATTTTATCAAGCATAAAGCCCTCGAGATTGAAACCAAGATTTTGACTTGGCTGGCAATACTCACCACCGCCAGCTTGTGCCTGTTTGAAGTTTGGCAAGGGCTTATCGCACTGCTGATTGGCGCCCTAGTCATGGGCTTTGTACTGCTGCGTTATCGCAAGCTTGCCCAGCCTTGGGCATCACTGCTAACCCTGCAATGGCAACTTAGCCCTTATTATTTCGCGCTAGTGCTGGCCGTATTGGTCTATGGATTTAACCGCGTTGATGTAGTGGCATGGTCGATGACGGCTTTAGCGCTGAGTGGCTACTTTGCCCTCTTGATCCAAAGACGCACCAAACATGGCGCCGTGCAAACAGGATTAATAGCGCACATAGCCATAGAAACCCAAGCCGCGGTGCGCTCAAGCTACAGCATGGCCTACGGGCTTTGTCTGGGGCTCGCGCTATTGCCGATAATGCTGCACTTTGAGTTGTCACTAAGACTCGATCTGAATAACCTGTTATTGATCCTCTGTGAATTGATGGCATTAGCCCTGCTCGCGCTACTTATCTTGCGCCGCGGCGTCGCTATTCGTTTGCATCAGCGTTTCTTACCACTGCAGTGGCTCAAATGGGGCTGGCACGGGTTGCTCGCACTGAGTTATCTCACCTGGAGTTATGCGTTCGATAACATTATTGCCGCACCACTCAGTGCCATTTTACTCGTCGTGCATGGCAGCGTGTTGATGTTTATCAGCCTAAAACCCCAGCATGCAGATATGATCCGCCTCGCCGCCGGACTCTTTACCTTAGCCACACTCAAAGTGTTATTGCTGGACATGGCATCCTTCGAGCTAGTGCAAAAGGTTATCGCCTTTATGGTGATAGGGGTGATCTTACTGACCGTATCTTACTTCTATCAAAAGGCGCGTAATCGCCTACAAGAAGCAAACCAATAAGTCACCAGTAATGCAAAGCAAAAGGCCGCTAACAATAGCGGCCTTTTCATTCAAATAATCAATCTACTAGGGCGTATTGACGTTTCAGGGTTATTTTTGCAGCAATTTGGCTGGCTTTTATGCAAGGTAAAGTCCGTTCTGTGTAGTTATTCTACATAAACGGACGATAACGCAGCAGAAACGCCAGCCAAATGCTGCCCGAAGGGTTCGTCTGGCAAGCCCTTGCTCTTACTTTCTGTCATAAGAGCCGCTCGTCATTTGAGTAGAATAACTACACATCATTCCTCGTTTCGCGAGCACGTTCTTGCCAGAACGAACAAAATCTAATCTCGAAACGTCAACACGCCCTAATTTAAGCCAAGGCTTTTTCTAGCGCCTGCGCCACATCGGCAATAATATCGTCGATATGTTCAATGCCAACGGAGATTCGAATTAAGTCCTCAGACACCCCGGCTCTGGCAAGCTCGTTCGCATCCAACTGTCTGTGGGTGGTGCTCGCGGGATGGCAGGCCAGCGACTTGGCATCACCAATGTTCACTAAGCGCAAAATCATCTGCAGCGCGTCGATAAACTTGCCGCCAGCGATTTTCCCCTCCTCGGGAGTGGCCGCTTTAATCCCGAAACTGATGATCCCAGAGGCTTTACCGCCAGTGATTTTTTGGCAATTTTCACGATACGGGCTGCTCGGCAAAGCGCCGTAATTCACCCAACTGACCGAAGGGTGCAGTATCAAGTATTCGGCCAATGCCAAGGCATTCGAGCAGTGACGCTCCATACGTAGGCTCAAGGTTTCCAGCCCTTGTAGCAGCAAAAATGCACTGTGGGGTGAAAGCGCCGCCCCAGTATTACGCAGTGGCACCACGCGGCAACGTCCAATAAAGGCTGCGGCGCCAAAGGCTTCGGTATAAACCACGCCATGGTAAGAAGGATCAGCTTGATTGAGCAAAGCAAAGCGTTCTTTGTTGGCCACCCAATCGAACTTGCCCGAATCAATAATCACACCGCCAATCGTCGTACCATGGCCGCCAATGTATTTGGTCAATGAATGGATAACGATATCGGCGCCATGTTCAAACGGGCGACATAAAACAGGGGTGGCGACAGTGTTATCGACGATTAAAGGCACGCCGTGTTTATGGGCTATCTCGGCTAAACGTTTAAGGTCAACAATATTGCCGGCAGGGTTACCGATGGACTCACAGAATAGCGCCTTGGTCTTAGCATCGATTAAAGCATCGAGCTCTTCAAAGTCATCGAAGGCTGCCATCCGCACTTCGACTCCTTGGCGCGGCAGCGTATGGGCAAACAGATTATAAGTGCCGCCATAGAGTTGGCTGGTACTGACAATATTGTCACCCACCTGAGTAAGGGCTTGAATCGCATAGGTAATGGCTGCCATTCCCGAGGCAACAGCGAGTGCACCTATGCCGCCTTCAATGGCCGCAAGCCGCTGCTCGAGCACGCTGGTCGTCGGGTTCATAATCCGCGTGTAGATATTGCCTGCGACTTTTAAGTCAAATAAATCAGCACCATGTTGGGTATCATCGAAGGTGTAGGAAGTGGTTTGATAAATAGGTACCGCAGCGGCTTTCGTGGTCGCCTCTGATTCATATCCGTGGTGTAACGCCAGTGATTCAAGTTTCATCTTTGTGTCCTTCCCCAATAAATTCCCCAAGCCATTCCCCAAACATAGCTACTCCCCAAGGCAAATCGAGGATGTGCGCTACGCCAATTGATGCTCCGATCGCACAAGATTTGTGCACTGCATCCAAGCTAACAGATGGACATCTAGAAGTCTAAATTTTTTTGAGTCGCTAACGAATTCACCGCAGCGGCTCACACTTTGGCGGATCAATTCGGGGAGTGATAGAGGAGTTGCGCGAGCGCTTTTACCGCACGCACTATCTCAGATGAACAGTCGTAGGAGGCATTAATGCGCATAAAATGGCGAAATTCTGCTTGATTACTAAAGAGATTCCCCGGCGCAATACTGATCCCTCGCTCAAGCGCGCTATGGTATATCTGCGTCGCATCCATATGGGCAGGCAATGCCAACCAGAGGAAATAACCGCCCGGCTCAAAGTTCACACTCACGGACTCCGGTAAGTGAGCCCGCAGTAACTGATACATGGCAAATTTGCGATCCGCTAAGGTGTGGCGTAAGCGCTTTAAATGACGCTCATATTGGGGCGACTGAATAAAATCGGCGATGGCCAGTTGCATAGGCGCACTGGTTGAGAGGGTCGACATTAACTGCAACCGTTGCAATTGCGGAGCATGGCGCCCTGCGGCAACCCAACCGACTCGATATCCTGCGATCAAGGATTTAGAAAAAGAACCACAATGCAGTACGCAGCCTTGGGTATCTAAGGCTTTAATCGGCCTAGGCGCACTCGAACCGACATAAAGCTCCTGATACACATCATCTTCAATCAGGCTGACATTATGCTCACAAAGCAGTTGATAAATAGCCTGTTTTTTCTGTTCCGATAAACTACAGCCTAAGGGATTTTGATGTAGACTCATCAACCAACAGGCTTTGACAGGATAGCTCTTCAGCACTTCAGCCAAAGCGTTAAGATCAATCCCTTCGCGGGGATCCGTCGCGACAGCAATCGCCCTCAGTTTGAGTCGCTCAATGGCTTGCATTGCGCCATAAAAAGCGGGCGATTCAATCACAACCCAGTCTCCCGCCTGAGTCAGCGCCGCTAAGCTCAAGTTCAGCGCCTCCATCGCCCCCGAGGTAATCAAAATTTCATCGGGCGAGACGCTCATGCCTAACTTGGCATAACGTTGGGAAATCGCCTTGCGTAATCCAGCATTGCCTGGGGGAAGATTATCGGCCGCAAACGACGGTGACATCTGCCGAGTGACCTTAACCAGCGAGCGTGCCAAGGCTTGCTGTGGAAATAAACTGGGATCGGGAAATGCCGAGCCAAAGGGCACAATCCCAGCCTGTTTCGATGCCTGTAATACGCTAAACACAAACTCGTTAATATCGACCTTATCGGAGAAATAGATCTGTCGTTGCGTCTCTGGGTAACGAAAGACTTCAGGCTGAGGCGCTACTATGTAACCCGATTTTGCCTGCGCTAATATCACGCCTTGGCTTTCGAGTAATTGATAGGCGTTCAGCACTGTCATTAAACTCAGCCCCGAATCAGACACGGTTTGCCGCAATGAGGGCAGTTTATCCCCTGCCTGCCAGACACCTTGAGTAATTCGGTTTTTGAGATCCTGCGCTAACTGCTGGTATTTAGACATCTGTTATAGCTAATTCAGCCAATTCTGTATCTGTTATAGCAAGATTACCCCATGGTCTAATAGCACACAAGCCATCAGCGGCGCGAATCCGAGGCGCTGACCGACTGGTATTCACACATCCCTTTGCTGCACTCCTGAGGACACTATGTTTGATTTTGATGCCACCGTACTCGCGAGGATCCAATTCGCTTTTACCGTTTCTTTTCACATTATCTTTCCCGCAATTACTATTGGGTTAGCCACCTACTTAGCCGTGTTAGAAGGACTCTGGTTGAAGACAAACAATCAGATTTATCAGCAGCTTTATCAATTCTGGGTCAAGATTTTTGCCATTAACTTCGGCATGGGCGTGGTCTCAGGCATAGTGATGGCCTACCAATTTGGCACCCACTGGAGTGGTTTTTCGGCCTTTGCGGGCAGCGTAACCGGCCCTCTGCTCACCTATGAAGTGCTGACCGCATTTTTCCTCGAGGCGGGATTTCTTGGGGTGATGCTGTTTGGGCAAAATAAGGTCGGCAAAAAACTGCACTTTTTTGCCACTTGCATGGTGGCCACGGGCACTGTGATTTCAACCTTTTGGATCCTCGCCTCCAATAGCTGGATGCACACACCTCAGGGGTTTGAAATCATTGATAACCGAGTCGTCCCCACCGACTGGTGGCAAATCGTGTTTAATCCTTCATTTCCCTACCGTTTAACCCATATGACGGTTGCCGCCTTTCTCTCATCGGCCTTCTTTGTAGGCGCCTCCGCCGCGTGGCATTTACTAAAAGGCAAGAATACTCCCGCAATTCGTAAAATGCTTTCCATGGCCATGTGGATGGCACTGATTGTTGCACCGCTTCAGGCGGTCATTGGTGACTTTCACGGGCTAAATACCCTTGTGTATCAACCAGTAAAAATCGCTGCAATGGAAGGCCACTGGCGTAATGAAGGGGAAAAACCCACGCCGCTCATCTTATTCGCCATGCCCGATATGGATAGCCAAACAAATCATTTCAGCTTGGAAATTCCGGGATTAGCCAGTCTGATTTTAAAACACGATATAACCAAGCAAGTGCCAGCGCTCACAGAGTTTCCTGCCGAGGATTGGCCCAATGTGCCCTTAGTCTTTTGGAGTTTTAGGGTGATGGTGGGCTTAGGTGTACTGATGATTTTGGCGGGCGTGTGGAGCCTCTACCTTAGACGCAAGCAAAAGCTATACAGCAATCGCCTCTTCCTGCGCTTTGTACTTTTGCTAGGTCCGGCAGGATTAATCGCGACCCTCGCGGGCTGGTTTACCACTGAACTTGGTCGCCAACCTTGGGTTATACAAGGATTAATGCGCACTCAAGATGCCGTTTCATCCCACAGTGTGACCCATTTAAGCCTCAGCCTGTTGATGTTCGTTATCTGTTACTTCGGCATTTTTGGCGTGGGATATCGCTACATGATGCGACTCATTAGCAAAGGGCCTGTAGCGCAAGGGATTGAAAACCATGAATAACAAACCAAGCATTTTATCTTGTCACTCGATTAATCAACCCATTTAAAGGTGCACCATGGAATTCGACTTACCCCTGATTTGGTTTGGGATCATCATCTTTGCCACACTCATGTACATAGTGATGGATGGTTTCGATCTTGGCATCGGCATCTTATTTCCCTTCATCCATGATGAAGACGATAGGGATGTAATGGTCAACACTGTCGCGCCAGTGTGGGATGGTAACGAAACCTGGCTGGTACTCGGTGGTGCTAGCCTGCTCGGCGCCTTTCCCCTCGCCTACGCTATAGTGCTCGAAGCTTTGACCATTCCCTTGCTAATCATGCTGCTCGCCCTGATTTTTCGCGGCGTTGCCTTTGAATTTAGATTTAAATCCAGCGCAGAGACCAAACCCTTTTGGGACAAAGCCTTTATGTTCGGCTCGATTATTCCCACCTTTGCTCAAGGCGTAGTGCTAGGCGCATTTATCTCAGGTATTTCGGTCGATGGACAAAGATTTAGCGGTAGCAGCTTCGATTGGTTATCGCCTTTCTCACTCTTCTGTGGCTTTGGGCTGATGCTGGCCTACGCGCTCCTTGGCGCAACTTGGTTAGTGAAGAAATGCACAGGCACTCTTAAAACGACTATGCAGCAGATCGCTAAAGTCCTCGCTATCTGCCTGCTGATGAGCATAGGAATCGTCAGTTTATGGACGCCCTTCGTACAGCCCAATATTGCTCTGCGTTGGTTTAGTCTGCCGAATTTATTCTATTTTGCGCCTGTACCTCTGCTGGTATTGCTCTGCACTAAGGCACTTATCCGCGCCTTAAATACTGAGGATGACTTCCGCCCCTTCTTGCTAACACTCGCGTTAATATTCTTAGGCTTTAGTGGCTTAGGCATTAGCATCTGGCCACATATTATTCCGCCGACGATCAACCTTTGGCAGGCGGCCGCCCCCGAAAGCAGCTTAGGCTTTATGCTCATCGGCGCACTGATAATTATCCCCTTGATCTTGGTCTACACCTTTTGGAGCTATTACGTGTTTCGCGGCAAAGTCACCAAGGATGCGGGTTATCACTAAAAACGATTTCATGCAGCCGGCCTAGACTCGGCTGCCAGCAACACAAACTTAGGAGATTGCTATGACGACTCAAACTTCATCGCTCCCCAAACGACTCGGCTGGTTACTGCTGATTTGGTGCACCAGCGTCAGTTGCTTACTGCTGGTTTCCCTGTGCCTTAAAATATTGCTGCAAGGCGCAGGGCTGACGACCTAACCGAACAATATTCAACCCAAAAAAATAAATTTATGCGGTAACAAATCTCTAAAAATTAGCGGCATTTTAACGTGGTAAATTTTATTTAATCGGGACATCAACACAAAGCCAGTAATAATGCCGACTGAGACAAAACATGAGTTGATTTATTTTTTTAGTTGGCCTATGGTATCGACAGTTTATTAGTCATTAATCATCAAGTAAGCTAGATGGTTAATTTAACCTTTTTTTGATATGGAGATGTAGCACTATGTTTAAAAATGCATTTTCATCCATCACTCTTAAGCCATCTTCTTTTTTGCTGAATAAGCTTCATTATTTAGCCAGCTTCGTGCGCCTTTCACTTAAATTTCCAGTTTAAGCCGAGTGCTACTCGCACTCGGCAGTCCATCTCTTATTTTTTAATTTATTGCTTCAACTTTTATTTTGGAGCATGGCAGTTATCTAGCTCATATTTGGGGTAGTTATGTTTTATTCTTTTTTTAGCAACCTATTTCAGTCTTTTATGTTGAAAACGGAAACCTATTACCTACAAAACAGTTTTAATGCCTCACTGCGCCCGACTTCATTAGCGGCAGTAATTGCAAAACTGGATCAACTCAAAAGTGAAGAAACCCTAGATAAAGTGACGGTTGGACGAGAGATTTTACTGGTTAATCAACATGACCAGCAGGAATACCGCATCGAGCTGGTGTATCCACCTAGGCACAAACCCAGAGCAGGACGCTACTCGGTGATCTCCGATCTCGGTGTCAGCCTACTCGGACGCACTAAGGGCGAATATGCCGAAGTCAATATTCTAGGTAAACCCGTGTTGTTTATCGTGAAGGATATCGCCCTTTGTAAGAAATAAATCAGAGGAAAAATAGCATTTTCAGAATAAAGCATGTTCAAATTTCAGTGGCAGCATGCTTTTAAATCGCTATTTGCGGCGGCATCTAGCACAGGCATAAATAAAATAGGGAGAACGCTATTTTGAAGTCATTAACAGGCCGCGAAATCAATTAAAGCCAATGAGTCAGCGCTTAAACCTCTTGCATATTTACCGAGTATGGCAGCGCTTATGTAAAATCTATCAAGAGGCAAAAGCTTTATTGTACTGGCTCATAACGCTTTTTATGGTTTAAATTAGCCGAAAGGTTAATTTAAATTGACTATCCGTAAGAATGCGGCGCTACACTCGATAGTCTCATCTTATTAAGTTTCACTTTACTGAGTATCACTTTGCTGAGTTTAAGTTCAGTTAGGAGTATTTGTCATGAGTAAAGAAAAAGCGAAAAAACCGCCGATGAAAACCTTAAAAGAGAAACGTCAGGATAAACGGAATCGACAGAAAAACTCCGATTAATCCCTGTGTAAAAAATCCCTTAAATCCTCTCTTTATTTGTAAGAGGGCGTGGTGACTTCCGCGCCCTCTTTTTTATCCCAGTTGACGGCGATATTGCTCAGGCGAATATTGGGCATATTTTTTAAACATCACTATATAAGGTGAGGTTTGGTTATAGCCCAAGGTCAGCGCCACTTCCTTGATTGCCAATCCTTCACGTAATAGCTGTAACGAATAAATAAACTTATGCCGCTGTCGCAGCTCGGTAAAACTCATCCCAAGGCTGTCTTGGCAACGCCGAGCCAAAGTGCGCTCTGTGGTATGCAGCTCACTCGCCCAGGTCTTAAGGCTCTTTTGGCTGGCGGGGTCGAGTTCGAGTTGCTGCAAAATGGGCTGTAATAATTTATCGCGACTCGAGGGTAAAAATTGCGGCTGTGCCTGACCTAAAATCAACTGGTCGATTAACACCTCAACCAGACGTTTATCCGCTTCGCTCTCAGCCACTCGGACTTGACGCTCCCTCAGATCGTTCACTATCGCCTGTGCTATGGGGGTGACCGCCAGCAGGCAGGTCTCCTCCGGAAAAACACCCGCACGATTTGCCACTATATTCATCGAGCAATAATGGATACTGCGCCGAGTGTAGCTCTCATGCTCAATCCCCGACGGCACCCAAATCGCATATTGGGAGGGCGATAAAAATCGCTGCCCAGCGGCATGCAGCTCCATAATACCGCCGCTGATCAGCTGCAATTGCCCCCAAACGTGGCTGTGTTTTGGGGTGATGGTATTAGGGAGAAAAGCTTCATAGTTAAAGAAAATATCGGCAACAGGTGCTTGTTCCGCCCTGAGCGGATGATAAACGGGACGCATCAGTACTCCACTCCACTGTACTCCATAATAGCGAGTCGATTCGGGGCGCATACAGGAGCTATAACCGAAAAAGGATTGTCCGCCGACGAACTGACATTGTCTTTTAAGCGATATTTATATCATAAAAGACCAAGGATAATAGCAGCCAATCTATGACATCGGGTTTATGTCCTTTCGCCTAACCCCGTCTTCACGCCAATTAAGACTAATCTATGCTGTATTTATTTCCCCTGCTCGCCGTCGTGATTTGGGCAGGCAACGCCATTGTTAACAAACTCTCCTTTGGGATTATCGCCCCCGAAGCGATAGCCTTTTATCGCTGGTTTTTTGCCATGCTAGTGTTAACGCCTTTTATGCTAAAACCCGTCTGGCACAAGCGTAAAACGATTGCACCATTACTGCCCAAACTCGCTACCTTAGCCGCCTTAGGCATGGTATTAAACCAAAGCCTTGCCTACTTTGCCGCGGCAACCACAACCGCTACCAATATGGCCTTAATCAACTCGCTGGTGCCTATGGTGAGCCTGTTTTTGGCCGTGCCTTTACTCAAACAAAAACTGACACCCTTGGTCTTTGGTGGCACTGTGATTTCGCTCTTGGGCTTAGTGTTTATGTTAAGCCACGGGGATATGGCCAATCTTGCCATAGGCGTGACCCAAGGGGATTTACTGTTACTCATCAGCGCCTTTGTGTACGCGCTTTACGGTGTGTTGCTTAAACGCTGGCAATTACCGATATCGACGTGGGAGTCAGTGTATATTCAAGGGCTTATTGCGGTGTTGATGTTAACTCCACTGTTGTTTAGCGCGCCCAGTGTCGCCATTAGCAGCCAAGCCGCACCGTTAATACTCTATGCCGCTCTGGGCGCTTCACTCATTGCACCTTGGGCCTGGATTAATGGCATCAGCAAGTTAGGTGCCGAGCAAACCAGCATTTTCTTCAATTTGATGCCGATCCTCGCGGCTATCTTAGCGGCGATCATTTTGAATGAAACCTTAGCCGTTTATCACTACTTAGGCGGCGCTCTGGTCATCTTTGGGGTGATGTTAGTGCAGGTAAAACCTAAGCTGAAACCCACAGCCCCCATCGCCTGCACCGAATAAATCTCTCTCCTCAACACCCCAAAATCTTGGGGCGTTTTCTTTAATGTTGCCAATAACGGACTTCTCGCTAACTGCTGCAAACACCCAAATAGCGACTAAGCTATTTAATAAGTCGTTTTGTCAGAGAGTTATGGAGAGTCCCATGTTTAATAGCATTAGAGTAAAGTTTTCACTGATGTTTGCCATTATGGCGACAGCCTTGATTGTGATGGCCGTAACCGATGCGATGCAAAGCCGCACCACCCTCAAGCAAATGCAGGAGTTTAGCCAATTATTTAATCCTGCTATTTCGGCCATTCTCAACGCCGACCGCGATCTCTATCAGGCTCAACTGAGTGAAGAAGTACTCCTTCGACCCGATCTCAGCAGCGACAATCGCAAGAGTGAGATAGACAACTGGCAGGAAAATGTCGACCAAGCGCGTGATCGCATGGGGGAGTTTAAAAATTACCTGCAAGAGCATTTAGAAGTCATACAATCCACCAGTGGTTTTGAGGCGCAGTTTTCGCTCTGGTATCAAGCTTCATCGGAAGTCATCAACGCGGTAAAAAATAATAACTTTGAACTGGCAAGACAACTCCATGAAAACAAATCTAAAAAAGAGTTTAAGGCCCTAAGAAATATCTACAATGCCGCGGGAGAAGCTGCTGATAACCGCGTGAAAGAATTGGATTTACAGGCCTCAGAGCAGGCCACCACCCAAACCCAAATTTCGGTCACCATAGCCACCCTTGTCGCTATCGTAGCCCTAGTGATCGCCTACTTTGGTCCTAAAATTATCGTTAATGCCATCCAAGATATCACTGACAGGATCAAGGATATTGTCGATGGCGACGGAAACTTAACCCAGCGTATCCCCATCACCCGCCAAGATGAAATTGGTGAGCTGGCCAATGCCTTTAACTTGTTCGTTGCCCAATTGCAGCAAATGGTTATCGCGATTATCAGCCAAACCAAAGATGTCAGCCAAACCGTTGAAAACCTCGCGACTAAATCAACCACCACTATAGGCATCAGCTACGAGCAGGAACAGTTTGTCGATACCATAGTCACGGCGGTGAATGAGATGAGCGCCGCAGTGCGAGAGGTGGCCAGCAACGCCCTGCATACCGCCACCGAAATCACTAAGGTCAATGACCAAACCATTGAGGGTAAAAACATTCTCACTCAATCGGTTAACCATATTCAGCAACTGTCGGAATCGGTGAAACAAGCCGTAGCGGTTATCGAAAAACTCTCAGTCAATTCCGCCAATATCGCCTCCGTATTGGATGTTATCCGCTCGATTGCAGAGCAAACTAACCTACTCGCCCTCAACGCCGCCATTGAGGCGGCCCGTGCGGGTGAGCAAGGTCGGGGCTTTGCGGTGGTTGCCGATGAGGTGCGGACACTGGCGAGCCGCACCGAAACCTCGACCCAAGATATACAACGTATGATTGAAGAGTTACAACGGGGAGTGAATGATGCGGTGAAGAGCATTGAATCGGGCGCCAGCCTCACGAACTCGACCGTGACCCTCGCCAGTCAGACACAGGATGCTTTAGATGAGATCCTGAACTCCACCTCTAAGGTCAGTGAGATGTCGACACAAACCGCCACGGCCACCGAAGAGCAAACCCATGTGACCGAAGAAATCAATCGTAACTTGACCGAGTTGTCTGACAAGACCCGCTACTGCAATACCGTTATCCAAGAGACTCAGCATATCGTCGTCAATACCCAAACCATTTGCAGCAATCTGCAAAAAGAAGTGTCACGCTTTAAAGTCGCTTAAGGAAAGTAACGCGCCCAGATGTACCAGACTTAGCGTGACTCAAAGACCGATAAAAAAGAGTGCCTAGGCACTCTTTTTTAACGATTAGAGGATACGTTGGCGTGTTAAGGATTGCTGGCGAATTTGCCGGCCGTGCCAATAATGCCAACCAAAGCCACCACAGAGTAACAGCCCTAAAAAGGTGTGTAACAAACTCGCGGCCAACTGCGCCGATTCAGAGCTTAAGTAATACAAGCCAACACCCGTTAACGCTAATGCCAACAAACTGAGTGACATCACTAATCCACTCTTATAATTAAGCTTTTTACGCCAGCCTGCACGAATATGGCTATGCCACAGTGCGCCGAGCAACATGAGCATCAACCAGCCTAGCAGCACATGCATCACAACTGCGGGTAAGCGCAGATCCCCGCTCAGACCAAAATCCACATCCCACTGCAGCTTAAACTCCATCACCCAAGGCAACATAAATAAGCCCGTAAGGCCCGTCACTGTGATGGCAAGGATAATCAACCAGAAAAACCAATTGGGATAACCACTTAATTTTTTCATTTTTATTTATATCGTCAAAAATACTAAAGAGTGATGAAAGCGTTATCGACAAATCTTAGGGCGCGAAGTTGACTAAATCGCCACCCAACTGCTGAATTTTTGCTGCGGCGGTAGCATCGTCAAGGTAACCCGCGACCTTGGTTAACGCATCGGCGCGCCAGGCAAACGGTGCGCGAACACTCACAACCCTTTCTTGGTCGCTGGCACACTGCTGCTCGTCTAAATTGCCCGTCGGTAACAATAACGCGGGGTAATCATGGCTTAAATGCTGGGAAACCCGTGAGCTGGCAAGGGCGGTATTACTGACGTTGATCTTTTGACTCAATCCGTTCGGACCGCGGCACAGCACATTTAATGAAGCGCTGCCAAACACCTTTAAATCGCCACCCGCATTCACCCAGCCGCCGCACACGCCAGCCCGTCGCAATTCAGTGACAGCCATATCGACCGCATAGCCTTTAGCGATACCGTCTAAGGTCAAAATTAACGGGCGAGCTAACCTTGCTTTATCCGCTTGGATTTCAATATCTCGCCAATCCCCCTGCAACAGCAGCGGCATTCCGAGATAAGCAGGCAAGGCGCCGCGGGACATCATCTCGCCGCCCACAGTGCAGTTGAAGAGGTTGTCACTGGCTCGGCCAAACCACTTGGCGAGCTTCAACACCCTCAGGCTATCAGGACTTAAGGATATCCACTGCCCCGGCTGGCGATTCAGTAGATTCAGCTCACTATCCTGCTGGTGAAAACTGAGTAAGCGGCCAATATGGGCCACACGCGAAAAAGCCGCTGTTATAGCGGCTTGAAGGGCAGGCTCATCCAATGAAGGATGAGCATTGTGCCCGGCAACGGACTCAGCGGCAATTTCGACTAAGGTGCCGAGTAAGGGTTTGGCTCTACGTATCACTATGCGACTGACTGCGACAAAAAGAGTTGATGGATAACAAGTAACCGTTTTACGCCATCGAGTAAATTACGGCAACTTAATGTGGCCCCACTAATATTGCTGACATCTTCATCGAGTTTAAAGGGATCTTTGAGGGTTTTACCGTGGAACTGATCGCGCCAACTCGCTTCACGCACTTGGCCGCCGTGGGTTTCACGATAACTGAGCACCTCTAACCCAAGCACTTCGCCCTGCGGACTAATGCCGATGGCGTAGGTAATATACTCATGTTTACCGACAACATCATCCACCACAAACCAACCGAGAAACTGACCGTCCTTTTCAACTTTCCAGATAGGCTGCTGATCTTGACGTTGGCGAACGCCCGATAAATCTTTGATCTGATCTTTCGCATCGGAGCTCAGTAAGGTTGGACGCTCACTAAATACCGCTGCCTTATCAAAAATCAACGCCTGCGCTTGGGCCACTGTTAAATAATCCGCAGAAAATGCAGGGGCGGCCACGACGACCATTGGCATAAACCACAAGCTATTCAGATATGTATGCGCCATTTCAATACCTAGTGTTAAAGCAAAAGCTTGATTCATCGCAGGCAGAGCAACGCTGCCCTGCCTAAGAGTAAAGTACAAATTAGAAGTTAAATGCCACTTTTAATCTGACTTCTTGTTCTGTTTTTTCAATCAGATGTAGACTGGTGTCCTTTTGACCTTCGTACTGCTCACCGCCACCACTTAACTGAGGTAACCAAGTGAGGGTCGCCCACCAATTGGCGCTACCATAGTGCAATGAAGGGCCGGCGAAGAATGACCAACGCTCTTGACCAATCTCAGTTTCAAATTCGGTTTCGAATAACACTTCGGCACTGATAAACCAGTTAGGCGCGAAACGGTAGCTCAGGCCAGTGCCCATTTTCAGCTCCAGTTCCATCTCTGGATCGGTTGACCAATCAAAGTCTTCAGGCAAATTGGCAATTGGCGCACGGTCGGCATAGGTCGATTCCATGCCAAGGTTGCCAACCCAAATTAACTCGCCTTCGAGCATGTACTTTTGAGTCTGTAAGCCTAAATCGAGTGACAGGGTGTCTTTGTCTTGACCAGAGTGCACATCAATCCAGTCATAGTCTAACGAGGCAGTCATAGACAGACCGATATCATCCTTGGCAGGGCTTAAAAACATGTAGCTTAAGCCGACTTCAGCGCCAGAGGTGGCAAAACCAATGTTTTTCTCTTTCGGCAGGTAACCATCGATGATTAAGCCACTGGTATCTAAAGACATAAACTTAGCCGAACCCGATACCGCAAACTTGTCGGTCACACCGTATTCCAGCTCAGTTTCGTAATTAATGCCACGGTAAGTACCTTGGCCTTTGTCGTTACGCAACGTCACTTTTTGATAGAGTTCAATGGCTTCTTTAGGCATAGCCTCAGCGCCTTTGACATAACCAAATAAATCTTCACCCGCAGTGGCTGTGTGGCAGATACCGAGTGTTAGCACAGAGGCAGCGACGACACTCAGGCGATGACGAAAAGATGTGCGCATTTAAACAAAGCTCCAAAGAGTTATTAACATAATTTGGAGGCGATTCTAGTAGAGCAACAAAAACAACGCAAATCATTATCATTAGTGTTTTATCAGATAAAGTACCAAATAATAAGGATATTTCATTTAAAACATGATGTTACAAATTAATATTCAATTAATATTTTTTTGCTATGCAAATCAATCTGCTCAGATCATCACGCATTTCTGCTTAATGACTATACTCACCACAGCCTTGAATCGGCTCACGGCCAATCTACTCACACAAATACAGGGTTCGTTCTTTGCGTGGGGACAACAAAATAGCGGTAATTAACCAACTGATAAATAAGGGCTAAACTGAGTAAAAACCACGATTTAAACCTCTTTTTAACGAACAGATCACAACGGAAGTAAAAACATCTAGACGTCTAGATTGACAGTAAAATGGCAATCCAATATGCTTGGCACCAAGTTGCTAGGATATGATGCCAAAGCGGCATAGATTTTAAGCGAGTTAGACTGCCAAGGATCACGCGGACAACCCGCCGAGTAAAAGAGAAATTACATTGAGTCAATCAGCCCAAACCACTGCACCAAGTAGCCCGGCATCCTTTATTGCCCTGTTACCCTTATTCGTTTTTCTAAGTCTGTTTATTGGCGCAGGCGTCTATTTCCAAAGCCAAGGTGTGGACTTTGCCTTCTATCAATTACCGAGTGTGATTGCCATTCTGCCAGCCATTATTCTGGCCTTGGTATTATCAAAACAAAAACTCAATCAAGCGATTGATACCTTTATCGGCGGTATTGGCCATAGCAATATTATTGCTATGTGTTTGATTTACTTGTTGGCTGGCGGTTTTGCTGCAGTAGCGAAAGCCACAGGCGGTGTCGATGCGACTGTTGCCTTAGGTTTATCACTTATTCCTTCAAACCTGTTACTGCCCGGCTTTTTTGTGATTGCCGCCTTTATTGCCACCGCAATGGGTACCTCTATGGGCACTATTGCCGCCGTGGCACCTATCGCCTTAGGCGTTGCCGATCAGGCACAAATTGATTATGCCCTGATGGCGGGCGCCGTGATGTCTGGCGCACTGTTTGGCGATAACCTCTCGATTATTTCGGATACCACTATTGCGGCCACTCGTACTCAAGGCTGTGATATGAAAGATAAATTCCGTGAGAACCTGATTTTTGCTATCCCGGCTTCACTGTTGACCTTTATCGCCTTTGTGATTGCTGGTCAAGGCCAAGCCGATCTAGCCGCTCAAGAAATTGACTTTATTAAGGTGATTCCTTACCTGACGATTCTGGTATTAGCGGTCGCAGGGTTAAACGTATTCGTCGTCTTGACCTTAGGCATTCTGCTGGCGGGCGCGGCGGGATTCCTGACCATGGACTATGGCGTTATCCAATTTGGTAAGGATATCTACGCGGGCTTTAGCAATATGCAGGAAATCTTCATCCTGTCGATGCTAGTCGGGGGTTTAGCCGCGCTGATGCAGCAACAAGGGGGTTTAGCCTTTGTAAGCAAGCAGATTGAAAAGCTCATCACCCGTTTCTCAAAAGCTCAAGGCGAAGCCTCATGCCGCGCGGCCGAATTAGGCATGGCAGGGATTGTGGCCGTCACTAACAGCTGCGTTGCCAACAACACAGTGTCTATCGTTGTGACGGGTGATATTGCTAAAGATCTGGCAGAAAAACACGGTGTTAGCCCTAAGCGCGCGGCCAGTGTACTCGATATTTTTGCCTGTATTATCCAAGGGTTAATTCCCTATGGCGCCCAAGCACTGCTGATCGCTTCAACCTTTAGCATCACACCGCTGGCGGCCGTCTCCCACGCTTGGTACTGCATGATCCTAGCGGCTGTCGCGATTGCGATTGTGATTTTCCGTAAGCGCCACTAATCTTATTCGACTGTCGATAAAAACAAAGGGAGCCATTCGCTCCCTTTGTTTTTCTCTGCCTAAGGTTCAAATTAGCTCAAGACTTGCCATCAGTTTCGGATTAAGGCAAGTTACAGCGGGTTATTTGCGCGGTATTAACCTTAATTTACGGCATAATCATTCACCCCAAAATGCATCCATAACAATATGAATCCGCAACATGAACCCAGCTTTTACGACTTACATCGCCTGATTACTTGGTTGATTGTGGGTGCGGCGATGCTAAGTGCCACAGGGGTTATCATCGCGCTCTACGCCGAATATCAAGTCGTCGGCACTGCTGCCCTGTTTATGCGTGCCGATTTTCTCGGTGACTATATCAACTCGCCCCTCGCCTATGTCTTTAACCTCGGATTATTAGCCGCAGGGATTTGTATGTTGATCTCTATGGCTGGGCTCTACTTACTTAAGCTCGACAGCTTTAGCCAATATATTGCGCTCACCGGCGCCTGGGTTGGCACCTCGGTGATTTTGATGGGTATTTTTCCGATTAACTTTTTAACCATGCACAGACTGGTTTCCACTAGCTATCTGTTAAGCACGCTAACCCTGCATGCCTTGGTGATTATTGCGGGAATCATGCCTAAACTGATCTGCCCAAGACCTTTGTTTTACTTAAGCTTATTAAGCTTTATGAGTGCCGTTTGTCTGAGCTTACAGCTGGACTGGAGCCAGCTAGATTTCCCGCCCTGCGAGACAGACAATCACTTCTGTTTTGTCGCCGCCAACATGTGGCTGCAAACAAACCTCAATATTATTTGGTGCATCAGCCTTGCATTTGCCATGCGCCGTTTATCCAAAATCCTGTATTATCGCGCCCAAGTCCATCACCCGTTTTAGCTTAGTCATTTATGCGTCTCGCCAAATACCTTGCCCAATGCGGCATTAGTTCACGCCGCGAAGCCTGCCGCTTGATTGAGGCCGGACGCATCAGCCTCAATGGCAAGATAGCCAAGCATACCGATGCCGTGCATGTCGATGCTGACGGTCATTGTCTCGATAGCCTCTGCTTAGATGAAAAGCCCATTTCGGGCACCGAAGCGCTTACCTATTGGATCTTCAATAAAGCCATAGGCACAGATTGCCGTTTGTTAGACGCCGATAAATCCAGTTTGCTGCATATACTACCAACCACGCCAAGACTCTACCCTGTTGGCAGATTAGATAAGGATTCCCGTGGCTTATTGCTGCTCACCAACGATGGCGAACTCACCCATAAACTGATGCACCCCAGTTTTGCTCACAGTAAAACTTACCATGTGCAACTCGATAGACCCTTCAACGATGCCTTTATCGAGCAAATGGCCAGCGGCGTGCAATATAAAGAGGTGCGCACACTCCCCTGCCAAGTCACGCGGTTAAGTGATGTGAGTTTTGAAATAGTGCTTATCCAAGGGTTAAATCGCCAGATTCGGCGCATGTCCAACGCCTTAGGTTATAAGGTGGTCGACTTACAACGCGTCGCGTTAATGACATTAACGCTAGGCTCCTTAGCCGAAGGCGAAATGCGCCCACTCAGCCCAGAGGAAGTTACAGCGCTTAAAGCCGCTGTGGCAATTTAGTGGAAGACAAATGGCGAATGCCCTCAAGCAGCAAATCTCAATTTGAGACAAATACCTGCGCGAACAATATCTGCCAAAGAGCGCCAATGAAGATAGAAACGCCTGAGTCATCTCAGGCGTTTTTGATGGAACGAAGATAGCCTTTCAAGCTGATGCGTTGAGCTACTTTTTATCGGAACGAAGCACTAACTCCACTCTGCGATTCAACTTTTGTCCGGCGTCATTAGTGTTACTGGCCACAGGGCTGTATTCCCCGTTACCGTGGGCGGTTAATTGGACCGACGGAATTTTAAACTCGTCACTCAACTGCTTAATCACGGCTGCGGCGCGGCGCTCCGACAGGCTTTGATTGTAACTCCGCTCGCCCTTGTCATCGGTATGTCCGACCACATAAAAACTCAGCGTCGGATTCTGCTTAAGATAACTCGCGAGGACCTCGAGTACAGGCTTGGACTCAGGTAACAAACGCTCACTGTCATAATCAAACAACAATCCCTCTAATGTTGCCTTGCCTGTTTGGCTAATCGCATCGGTCAGGGCATCGAGGTTAATCGCCACACGATCATCCTTCAGAGTAGAAAGCTCCATTACCCTAAGCGTAGTATCGGCAGGTGTGCCATCGAAATATCCTTGGGAATAGATATCGAAGTAAACATCTCCCTTGGCGTGGCTCAGCTTAAACAGCTGATACTCCTGCCATTCGTCCTCTTTATCGTCCTTGATTAATTTGATGGCATTGATCAGGTTATCATCGTCGCCGCAGGCCGTGCCTTTACAATGGAACACCCGCTCAGCCTGCAGTTTTTGTGCTGCTGCGGCATAATTGCTGTTGATTTCAAACAACGAATAGCTTTCAGGCATCTGATAACTGATTTGGGTAAGCTTGGCGCCCAGCGATTGGGTTTGATAATCTGCGCCCGAGATCCCAACCAATACAGGCACTTGGGTAAAGTTAGTTTGTTTGTAACTGGTAATATAACTGCCGGGCATGCGCCCCAATAAAGGATGGTCGGTCGCGCCTTGAGCATCGTCACTACGCCTATCTTTTATCTCAATTTGCTTCGGCGCCTGCTGTAAAAAGTCACTATTGGCTTGGATCAAATCCAGCGGCTCAGGAATAGAATCGAGGATATCGACCTGCAGATAGGTATATCTATCCTCGCGATTGACGACATAGATACTGGCGTAAACCTCACCGCGAGAACCTTTCAGTTTTGCCGCCACGTAAGCACTGTGATAATCGGCATTCACGCTCTTAAGCGGCTTTAGCTGAGCTTGCATCGCTTGACCATCACCGCAGCTGGCGGCCTGACAGCTAAATAGCACTTCAGCATTCAGTTTTTTAAGCTGTGCAAAATAGTTATTGATCACATGTTCAGGACTATACCCCGCTGGCAACTCAACGCTTTGTCGAGTTAATTTGCCTGATACAGGCAACAGAGTGAACTTATCACCATTCACTGCGGTGATAAGTTCAAAGGGCGTAAAGTGGATGCGCTTTTCTTCAGGCGATTTGGCGTCAGGAAAGGGAGTAAACAGCGATTCAGCATTCACCGCAAAAGTAGCGACACCGCAGGTCGCAGTCAAAAGTACAGCACTCAATAACGTCTTATGTCCCATAAAAAATCCTTTTCTGTGGGGGAGTCTAGCTCTCGCGAAGCAATTAAATAGATAAAAATAGTGACGGGATAATACGATAAAAATTTTTACCTAGGTATTAAACGACATAAAAGTAATACTTTTTATTGAAAAGGAAATACGGGAAATACTGCGAAGAAATAAAGAAAAATATAGAAGCCCCATCTTTAAATAGCACACAGAAGTAGAGATACCATGTTCATATGAATGTGAAAGAGCAGCCATGCTACCAACGGTCACTATTGCAACAATGGCAATTTTAACGACCATTGAACTGTTCATCTGGCTAAAAGCTTTTTGCCCCCAAACAAGACAGTCGAATCGGATATTGCGTTATATGCATTGCCACTGTTTCCCCAGTGACACGCCGTGAATATATCCCTATAGGCTCGACGGCGGCATCCATGCCGCCAACGGTCACTGTTGTAACAGTGGCAATCTTAACGACCATTGAACTGTTCATCTGGCTAAAAGCTTTTTGTCGGATAGGCGACACCTGTTACCAAGTGCCGCCCTCCTAAGAACCGTACGTGCAACTTTCACTGCATACGGCTCAAGCCTCCACGAAGGCATTAAGATAATACCCAGCAACTTACAACGCAGTTT
>NZ_NHRI01000013.1:0-152608 GCF_003129585.1 Shewanella sp. BC20
TTGCTTGGTGACAATAGCATTGTGGTCCCACCTGATCCCATCCCGAACTCAGAAGTGAAACGCAATCGCGCCGATGGTAGTGTGGGGTCTCCCCATGTGAGAGTAGGTCATCGCCAAGCGCCTAATTTAGCTTAATGTGAAAACGTTAAGTTAAAGGAGCGGTAGTTCAGTTGGTTAGAATACCGGCCTGTCACGCCGGGGGTCGCGGGTTCGAGTCCCGTCCGCTCCGCCAACATTAAGAGATAAGCCTCTGCAGCAATGCAGAGGCTTTTTTCGTTTTATCTGTTTCATTTTTGAGCCGCTCTTATCTCTTTGTCTATCTATCTTCAGGCTAACGCAAAATAAATCTTTATTTTCTGCTGTTGAAATCATGTTATTTGCCCCAAGATAATCCGAAGTGCTGCAATCTGGTGGCGTTTATCACAGGAGTTTATGTCATGCTTTATGATTTAACGGCTGTTCAATTTAGCAAGATGCTGAAAAACTTGAGTCTTATTCTGGAAAAGGGTGAGGTTTTTGCCAACTTGAAGAAGGTGGATATGGCGGTATTATTGAATTCCCGCTTAGCACCCGATCAATTTAATCTGATCCGTCAGATCCAGATTGCCTGTGATACCGCCAAGATTGGAGTCGCGCGTTTGACGGGTAATTTAGATACAGTGCCTAAGCATGATGATACTGAAACGACGCTACCTGAGCTGCAGGCGCGTATTGCTTCTGTTATCGAGTACTTAGCTCAATTTACCGAGGCAGATTTTGCCGATGCAGCGACTATCCATGTTTCTCAACCGCGTTGGGAAGGTAAGTATTTGACAGGGTACGAGTTTGCGATTGAGCATGCCATCCCGAACTTATATTTCCATGTGACGACGGCTTATGCGATTTTGCGCCATAACGGTGTGGATGTGGGTAAGAAAGATTATCTTGGCCCTATGCCTTACAAGTCGTAATCCCCACCGCACAGCAGAGTGTTTGCTTTGCTGTGCGCTTAATGCGGCTGAGGTAATATCACGCTAACCTTTAGCCCGCCAAGAGCTGAATGCGTAAAGCTAAGTTCCCCCTGATAACTCTCGACAATATCTTTACAAATCGATAGGCCTAAGCCATGGCCTTGAGTGCTCTCATCGAGCCGAATCCCACGCTCCGTGATCAACGTTAAATCGCTATCCAATACTCCTTCGCCATCGTCGCTGACCTCAATCAGATACGCTCGATTGCTGGTATTTGTCTGTTCAATACAAAGCTGTATCTGTCGACGCGCATGCTTGCAGGCGTTATCGAGCAGATTGCCAAGCAGTTCCAGCAAGTCGTCCCGATCGAAGGGCAGCACAAGTTTCTTATCAAACTGACAATCAATTTGACGTTCTGGATAGATGCGCTGCATCACTTGGATAAGTGGCGGTAGATCGTCATTGAGCACGGTGAAACGTCCAGGGGTTGAAAGCCCGACGATTTTAGTGCGTTTAAGCTCTCGCTCAATAATATGGTGCAGATCCGCGAGTACCTTGCTGCCTTCGCGTCTTTGCTCTGGCGCTAGGCTCTCGAGGTAGGATTGTAGCCCTTGCAGAGGGCGTTTCATTTCGTGGGCAAGATTACCCAAGGCATTGCGTGAACGTTGCACCCTCTGCCCAAGTTGATTCATGAGGCGTTCGATTTCCTCAATCAAGGGGCTAATTTCTGTTGGCGTGTGCTGGGTATCGATTTCTTGCCCTTGGAGCCGCAGTTGCCTGATGGCATCTGGCATTTGCTCTAGCGGTTTAAAGCCTCGTTTGAGCAACAGATGCTGCGCAAATAGTAGGATCATAATGGTCAGGAGTACCACTACCGCCGCAAAGCCTAGAAAGCGTAATTGGGTTTGCTCGAGCGAGCTTATGTCTTCCGTTACCCACAGGGTAATGGTTTGCCCATTCTTGACTATGGTCTGGCTGAACATCAGCCAGTGTTCCTGGCCCACGTATTGAGTGGCTTGTTTTTGCTCGCCAACTTTAAGATTGGGGAGTGAAACGGCATGGTCAAACAGCGAGCGTGAACGTAATAACTGCTCACCGATGTTAATCGCAAAGTAGTGACCCGAATTGACCCTGTGATACTCATTGGGGAGCCTGTCTGTACTTAGCGCCCAAGTGCCATCGGCTTGCGGCTCTAGGGCGGAGATCAGGCTATCGGCATCGTGCTGCAGGCGCGAGGCAACAAAGTCTTGGGTCAAGATTTGAATGCCTTGAAATAGCAAATACAACAATAGCACCATGGCGCAGGTGAGGGTGATAAGCAGATTACGGGTGAGATAGGCTTTGAGTGAATACACGCTTATGCATCCTTGAGTCGATAACCTTGGCCGCGCCGCGTCTCGATATAGTCTTTGCCTAGGCGTTGGCGGAGTCGGTTGACGTACACTTCAATCACATTACTGTCTTTGATTTGTTCCTCTTCGTAAATGCGCTCGCTCAGCTCGGATTTGGACACAATCTTAGTCGGGTTAGCCATTAAATAATGCAACAGGCGATACTCAATCTTAGTGAGCTCGATAACTTCCCCTTCGGCATTGGTCACAGCTTGTTTATCCACATCGAGGGAGACACCCGCATGTTGCAGCAGATTATCGGCGCGGCCAAAGTGTCGGCGGATCAGCGCTTCTAATCTGGCGAGCAGCTCCTCAACATGGAAAGGTTTACCGAGATAATCGTCGGCGCCGGCCTTAAGGCCATCGACGCGTTCGTGCCAAGCATCGCGTGCCGTAAGAATTAACACTGGCATCAGCAGGCCCTTTTGGCGCCATTGGCTCAGTACGCTTAAGCCCGGTTTTCCAGGCAAGCCTAAATCGAGGATCACCGCTTCGAAGGCTTCTTCCTCCCCCAGAAAAGCGCCATCGATACCATTATTGGCATGTTCAACCGTGTAGCCCGCCTTGTTAAGGGCGGGGACGAGGCGAGCCACTAAGTCAGTATCATCTTCAATTAGGAGTAAGCGCATCAGTCGACCTTTTCCTTAAGCCATTCACCCGTTTTGGCATCGATCTTAATCTCATAGACCACGCCATCGTCGCGCAGGATTTCGAGTTCATAGATGATGCGCCCGTGTTTTTGCTCGACCTCGAGGTCGAGCAAGCGCCCCTTAAGGCGCGACTCATAGCGTTGCATGATGGTGTCGAAGGGTAATACTTTACCCTCCTTCACCCATTCGACCACTTTGTTGGAGAGGTCTTCATCATGGGCTAGACAGCTTGGGCTGTTAATCATCCCAGCGGCCAACGCCAGGAATATTAACGGTATCTTCATCGAATATGCCCTTCTCTGCGAGGTTATGGCAATTGCTGCATTGGCTGAATGAGCCGACTTTGGGGTTATCTTGCACCATGCGTCTTGGGAGCTCATCGTGCTTACGGATAAAAAATGCCTGCTCGGTAATTTTCTGTGGCCCCATGCCGTCAATCAAAGGTTTGCTATTTTTCATCACCTTACCATTTTGTGCAGCATGTTGAACGAGATATTGCTCAATTCTAGCCGTTGCTTCAGGCGACAGACTGGCATCATCACCAAAGTGGTTGCTTAGGTTGCTGGTAATTGCCTGCCACTTTTCGGCGGGCAGTAGATTTGCGGGATACGCCATATGGCAGCTACCGCATTCTGCTGAATATTCTGCATTTTGTGGGATGGCTTGATTATGTTCGAAGCCATCGTGGGCATAACCTGTGCCGGTAAAGGTTAAGCTAAGGCCTACGGCGCCTATCGCAAGGGCGAGGACGGTGAGTGTGGTTCCGGCAATCCAGCTTAGGGGATGGGCTTGTTTAGTCATGGTATTTCCTTAAGTTTTACTGATTAAAATGGGTGTGAATAACGCCCTTATTGCAAACTCAGCCACAGCAGTACGTCGCCTTTTTCTTGAGGCGTGCACTCGCGTTTAAAGGTCCAGTTACAGTTGCGGTTAAACCATTTCTCAATCTTGGCCGCATCGGTTAAACGGTTACTGGTAAGCGACGGCGCCATGGCTTCAATGGGTTTTCGGGTATTTTGATGCATACCTGGGTCTGTCACTTTGGCGGTGTGACAGCTGGCACAGCTGCGATCCTCACTCTGCTGTAGCCACAGCGCTTGTCCTGCATCTGCGCTAAAGGGGCCTGCACCTTGTGCTTGATATTGTTGCAGTTGTAAGCCAATTCGCTCGGCACTGAGTGGCAAGCTGGCGACCTTAGTATTGGCGGCACTGGCATTAACACTGCTGAGTAGTAGCGCAGTGATTGCTAGTCCGATGCTGTGTTTATTCACGTAGTTCATTTCTGACTCCTTTGAACGGTCGAGTTGCGGCGGTTATTGATGTTCATCTTGTTGGATCAGCGGACGCTGCTTTTTACCTGTCAGCATGGCTTTGACGAGGTTTTCCTTATGCAGCAGGCTGCTGACGATCACGCCGCCGACATGGGTGACGATAAGAAACAGGCTGAAGTTGGCGAAAAACTCATGCACTTCTTTTAATGCGCCCTCTGGCCAAGTGGCGAAAAAGCTTGTGGCCAGTGGACCTTGGCCATCGGTGGCATAAAGCGCCATGCCGGAGAAGCCCGTGAATCCTATGCTGAGGATCAGGGCGACTATCATCAGCGCGCCTGCGGGATTGTGGCCGATGTAATCCTTAGCCTTGCCCGTGAAGAGTTCTTTCAGGTAAGTCCATGCTATGCTCGGACGGGTAACAAAGTTGATAAAACGCGCATGGTGAGTGCCAATCACGCCCCATAACAGGCGAAATACCAGCAGGGTTAAGATGCTGTAGCCAGCGTAACTGTGGATGTTCATCCATTCGTCTTCACCTTCGGTGAGGTAGGCTAAGGTAAAAAAGCCCACCAATGACCAGTGAAAGATACGGATCAAGGGATCCCAGACTTTGATGTTTTGCTGCATATTTGAGGACATGATATGTTGCTCCTAAGGTGGTGTGCTTGCAGGCTACTAAAGCCAAACTTAAACGGCGCTTAAATTTTGCGGAGTGAACTTGCCCGCTGTTCTGGTGAGCGAAATGGGTAAATAGGAGATAAATCCATCGAACTAAGCTTGTTAAGGTATTGGTATTCAGCTAGATTTTGCCGCTTCATCTTCGAGAGGTAAGGGAGCAACCTGTTTATGCCAGTCCATCTTTTTAGCCGTCAGCCCGATCGAAAATCTTTTTTAATTTATGCGGTGCTGCTGTTTATCATCGAAGTGTCGATCGCGCGTTTTGCGCCTTCGGGGTTTATTCGCGGTTTTGTCGGTGACGTGTTAGTGGTGATCCTGTTGTTTTGCATGGCGCGCACGCTAGTGCCCGTGGTGAATGCAAAAGGGGAATCAATCAATCGGTTTTGGCACACGCCATGGTTGGCGCTGGCTGTGCTGCTGTTTGCCTTCGGTATCGAATTTGGCCAGTATTGGGGCTTAGTCGACAAGCTGGGGTTGGGCGGCAATCGTTTGGCGCGCATTGTGATTGGTAGCCATTTCGACCCACTCGACTTGCTGGCGTATTTTGTGGGATACCTGATATTGATGGGCTTGTATTGGAAGCGAAATTAGCTATTTCAAGGCAAAGGAAGGATACAACATGCAGCCGATAACAGCCTTCACACTGCGAGTGTCCGATACTGAGGCGCTCACTCAGCCTTTGTATTTCAATGAGCAAGCTACTGGGGCCAAGATTGCGGGAAGGCAGCTTGAGGCCCAGTACCGCTGCACTTTACCCAGTGGCACCCAAGGCTATTTACTGTTGACCTCCTACGATTGTCCCTTTGAAGAATCGACCGAGTGCAGCCTGCTCGATACAAATTTTAAATTAGTGGCGAGTCGCTCCTTCTCGCAGAGTTATCATTCGTTTTTACTCTATGCCCATTGGCCTGTTGCGGATAATGGCCTGCGGCTGCATTACTACGATCAGTTAGTTTGGGATTTGCATATTCTGCCAAGCCGTTTAGGTCGGTTCGGCGGTCCGCGTCTCGAATTTAACCCAGTAGCCAATCCTGAGTGCGATCCCCGCACCACAAGCTCGATGGCAGAACTGTCGCAGCGGTTAGCGAATATCGAAACTGACCATTAACGCGATACTAAAAAAGGCGTCAGCAACTCGGTTAACCAAGCCATAAATACCTGAAGGCGTTTAGAAAGATGGCGTCTATGGGGATAGAGCAAGCTCACAGGCATTGAGGGCGCTGGGTAATCTGGCAAGATCTCTATCAGTTCGCCAGTTTGGAGATATTTCGCCACCCCAATATTCGGCGCTTGAATAATCCCTAAACCCGCCAGACAGGCCGCGCTGTAGGCATCGGCATTATTAACTGTGATTAGCTTTGGTAAGGCTAGGGCGCATAGTTCGTGATTATCTTGGCTTTGATACTCAAATCCTGAATCGCTGCCGCCCAATTGGCCAACGTAATGAATAAGCTTATGCCCTTGGCTAAGCTCTTCTATATTCGATGGTTTACCGTATTTTTCGATATAGCTTGGGCTAACGCAGTTCAGCATCTTAAAGTAGCCAATCTTTTTAGCGATAACGCCATCTTGCTGCACGCTACCAACGCGGATCACGCAGTCAAAACCTTCGGCGACGATATCGACCTTGCGGTCGGTACTGCTTAGCTCCAACTCAATTTGGGGATATTGCTCAATAAAGTCAGGAAGATGGGGAAGCACTAAGTTACGCGCAATCCCTGTGGACATATCGACTCTTAAGCGACCCGAAACTTGCGTCGCCTGCAGCTGGAAAAGGCTTTCTAATTCTTGATAGTCGGTGAGCAAGTTTTTGCAGCGCTCATAACAACTTATACCATCTTGAGTGAGGCGCACTGTGCGAGTGGTACGTTGAAGTAAACGTGCGCCTAGAGCGGTTTCGAACTGGGCTACGACATTCGATACATGGGTTTTCGACAGACCTAGGCTGATACTGGCTTGAGTAAAACTCTCTAATTCAGCCACCCGCATAAAAATTTGCATGGCTTGCAGTCTATCTTGCATCGCAATTGTTCTCTAATAGCTAACAGTCTTGCCATTTATAGTGTGTTTATCCCTCTATTTGCAAGTAATAAGCTGTGTGCAGTGGAATCGCCATGCTGTGCGGCGGCATTAACATAGATGAATGAAGAGGATACACAATGAACACAACTCCCATCGCGCTGATCACCGGTGCAAGCCGTGGCTTAGGTAAAAATGCGGCCCTGACCTTAGCCGCACAAGGTGTTGATATTATTCTAACTTACCAAAGTAATGCCGCTGCCGCCGCCGAGGTGGTTGCGGAAATTGAATGGCACGGACGCAAGGCTGTCGCGTTACCGTTAGATGTGGGTGATAGCCGGTCCTTTAGGGATTTTTCTCAACGCGTTAAAACCGCACTCGAACAGACTTGGCAACGGGATAGTTTTAACTATCTAGTTAATAATGCCGGGATTGGTATTCATGTGCCCATGGCTGAAACCAGTATGGAGCAGTTCGATACTTTGATGAATATTCATGTCAAAGGACCTTTCTTCTTAACTCAGGCTTTGCTGCCTCTGCTTGCCGATAATGGCAGTATTATCAATGTCTCTACGGGGTTAACGCGCTTTGCTGTTCCGGGGTTTGGTGCCTACGCCACCATGAAAGGCGCGGTCGAAACCATGACCAAGTATTGGGCGAAGGAGCTTGGTCCACGCAGCATTCGCGTTAATGTGCTGGCTCCCGGTGCAATCGAAACGGACTTTGGTGGTGGTGCAGTTCGGGATAACCGACAGATGAATGAGTTTTTAGCGCAGCAAACGGCGTTGGGGCGGGTGGGATTACCCGAGGATATTGGCGGTGCAATCAGTGTCTTGTTATCACCCGCCGCGGCGTGGATAAACGCACAACGTATCGAGGCTTCTGGCGGTATGTTCTTATAGTTCAATGCGATAAAAACAAAGAAAGGGCCAATGGCCCTTTCTTGTTATCAAGGCAAAGTTGCAGCTGGGTTAGAAGAACCCGAGCGGATTGATATCGTAACTCACCAATAGGTTTTTGGTGTTTTGATAGTGATTGAGCATCATTTTATGGGTCTCACGGCCGATGCCCGACTTCTTATAACCGCCAAAGGCCGCGTGGGCAGGATAGGCGTGGTAGCAGTTAATCCAAACGCGACCCGCTTGAATGCCTCGTCCTAGACGCTGGGCGCGGTTCATGTCCCGAGTCCATACACCCGCACCAAGGCCGTATTCGGTATCGTTGGCAATTGCCAAGGCTTCGGCCTCATCCTTGAAGGTGGTGACCGAAATAACCGGACCGAAGATTTCCTCTTGGAAAATCCGCATCTTATTATGGCCTTTCATGATCGTTGGGCTGATGTAATAGCCTTTGCTTTGCTCGCCTTCAAGCTGGCAGAGCGAGCCGCCTAAGAGCACCTGTGCGCCTTCATCTTTACCAATCGCGAGATAGCTTAAGATCTTATCGAACTGTTCTTGGGAGGCCTGTGCGCCCACTTGGGTGGCGGTATCCAGCGGATTGCCCTGCTTGATGGTTTGCGCACGGGCGAGCACTTTTTCGATGAAGCGATCGTAAATCGATTCTTGGATCAGCACCCTTGATGGGCAAGTACAGACTTCACCTTGGTTGAAGAAGGCTAACAACATGCCTTCGACGGCCTTATCTAAATACTCGTCTTCGTGGTCCATCACATCGGCGAAATACAGGTTAGGCGATTTACCGCCGAGTTCGACTGTCGATGGGATCAGCGATTCGGCAGCACATTTTAAGATGTGGTAACCGACTTCGGTGGAGCCAGTAAAGGCCAGTTTGGCGATGCGTTTGCTGGTGGCGAGGGCTTGGCCCGCTTCTGCGCCAAAACCGTTGACGACGTTGAGGATGCCGGGCGGCAGCAGATCTTCAATCAGTTCGAGTAGTACAAGGATAGATACCGGCGTTTGCTCGGCGGGTTTGAGTACCACGCAGTTGCCTGCGGCGAGTGCAGGGGCGATTTTCCATGCCGCCATCAATAGCGGGAAGTTCCACGGAATGATTTGCCCGACGACACCCAATGGCTCTGGGAAGTGGTAGCTGACGGTATTGCCATCGATGTCCGCGGCGCTGCCTTCCTGTGCTCGAATGCAGCCAGCGAAGTAACGGAAATGGTCGACAAACAGAGGTAAGTCGGCATTGAGGGTTTCGCGCACCGCTTTGCCGTTTTCCCAAGTTTCGGCAACGGCTAAGTATTCAAGATTTTGCTCAACGCGATCGGCGATACGCAGCAGTAAATTCGCACGCTCGGTGACCGAGGTTTTTCCCCAAGCGTCCTTAGCGGCGTGGGCAGCATCGAGCGCCAGTTCAATATCGCGGTAGTCGGAGCGGGGAATTTTACAGAAGTTTTGACCATTGACGGGGGAGCGATTATCGAAGTATTCGCCGTTGACTGGGGCGACCCATTTACCACCGATAAAGTTGGCGTATTTTTCTTTAAAGTTAACGATGGCACCAGCGGTTCCGGGTTGAGCATAGATCATAGTGTTTTCCTTCTGTGACTGCCGAATACGCTAAATGTGCAGCGTCTCAGCAAAGGGTCTTGTTGAAATAGGTTTTAGCACTGTTGTTATTTTTATCCTTTGCCAATCGAATTGACTGACAAAGCTATTGATTAAGTTGGTGTTCTCTTACGCAACACTTGAGTACTGCGCACAAATGGATATCGCAAGGACAGTGCCAAACTGGCAGGAGTTGTACACTTGTTGAGCTAACAGTATGATGAAAAGCTAATTTTGCAGATCCCAAACAATAGGGGCACTCACGGAAGGAAAGGTGCCCTGTGGTCATTTTGTCATCCAACGACACACTATGGGTGTGCCGAAATGGAACAGCGCTCGGGGAGCATGGCTATGACAGTAAAACCGCATTTTCCAACCACACAGGCATGGTTAGCCGATTCATGGCAGCGCAGCTTAGGTGCTGGCTTATCAGAGTTTCGTGCTGGTGAGGATCTCAGGCTCACGCGTGCTGAACTCAAACATAAACATGAGCAATATCAGCAACTCATCGAATTAGTACAATCCCATGCCTTACCGCTGTTTAATCAACTGATGGCGCACTCCAATAGTCGATTATTGCTCTCCGATGCCGACGGTTATGTGCTGAAACATTGGGGGGTGAGCCGCTATTCCAGCAAGCTGGCGGATGTGGCGCTCGATATTGGGGTTAACTGGCTCGAAAAGTATAAGGGCACCAATGCAATAGGCACGGCGCTTACGGCCAAACAGGCGGTATCAGTGGTCGGCGAGCAGCATTTTATCCGCCAAAACCGTTTTATGAGTTGCACCGCTTGCCCGATTTTTTCGCCCCAAGGCGAGATGCTCGGAGTGCTCGATATTACCAGTGAGCAGCAGCGGCATTCGCAGCAAACCTCGATGCTAGTGTCGAGTCTAGCGCAGCAGGTCGAAACGGCGCTGCTGTGCCATCTGCCCGATAGTCATTATCGAATCGATTTCGCGGCGCAGCCGAGTCTATTAAATTCCGGTTGGCAAGGCATAGTTATCGCCAGTAGTGACGGACGAATTGTGGGCTGTAATCCCATGGCTAAACAGCTGCTGAGCCAAGCCAAGTTGGGTGACAGTTTAGAGCTACACCTCGGCGACAATTGGGCGCGAGCGGGGGGCTTTCACCGCGATTCGGCGCTGCATGTGCAGACCCAAGCGCTGGCACTGACACAGACGAAAAGTACCAGAACCCTTCAAGACAAACCCTTGAACCAATTGGGGGTCAGGTTTCGCGATCCACTGCTTGAGCGGGCCTGGCAGCAGGCGAATAAGGTGATCACTAAGCAGATCCCCCTACTGGTGCTTGGCGAAACGGGTGTCGGCAAGGAGCAATTTGTGAAAAAGCTCCACGCCCAGAGTGCCCGCCGCGCGCAGCCCTTGGTGGCGGTAAACTGCGCCGCCTTGCCCGCTGAGTTGGTTGAGTCAGAGTTATTTGGTTATCAGGCGGGGGCTTTTACTGGCGCTAATCGAACCGGTTTTATCGGTAAGATCCGCCAAGCCCACGGTGGCTTTTTATTCCTCGATGAAATTGGCGAGATGCCGCTGGCGGCGCAGAGCCGTTTACTCCGGGTGTTGCAGGAGCGCGAGGTCGTTCCCGTCGGCAGTAATCAAAGTTTTAAGGTCGATATTCAGATCATCGCCGCGACCCATATGGATTTAGAGTCGCTGGTGGCGCAGGGATTGTTTCGTCAGGACTTGTTTTATCGCCTAAATGGATTGCAGGTGCGACTGCCTGCGCTACGTGAGCGGCAGGATATTGAGCGCATCATCCATAAATTGCACCGCCGTCACCGCAGTAGCGCGCAAACCTTGTGTACTGAGTTGTTGGCGCAGCTAATGCGTTACGATTGGCCCGGCAACCTAAGGGAGCTGGATAACCTAATGCAGGTGGCGTGTTTGATGGCTGAAGGTGAGGCCGTACTCGAGATAAATCATCTCCCCGATTACCTTGCTCAAAAGCTCATGAATCTGGCGTTTGAGCCCCAAACTTTAACTGAAGTTGTCGACGCCGAAACCACGGCGCATCCGCACGAACTGTCCGAGTCTAGCTCTACGACTATAGACTCGCTCCACGGAACCATAAATCTGAACGTGTTACAGGCTTATCGTGCCTGCGAGGGCAATGTGAGTCAGTGCGCTAAGCGTTTAGGGATCAGCCGTAATGCCTTGTATCGCAAGTTAAAACAGCTAGGGGTTAAGGACTAACGGCAGTTGACTGTTGATGATATAAGCCCCGCTAACGGAGTTAGCGGGGCTTATGTTTTTAGGTCGGTAAACTGATATTGACTTCGAGGCCGTGGGGCCGGCGATTCTCGGCTCTGATTTTTCCTTTATGGGCGCTAATGGCCGCTTCGGTAATGGCGAGTCCTAGGCCCCAGCCACCGCTTTCCCGCTGCCTTGCCGAATCGGGGCGATAGAAGGGTTTGAAAATCGCCTCAAGCTCAGCAGGATCAATCCCCGGACCATCGTCTTTAATGGTGATCTGTACTTGGCCGTTGGTTTGGCTCGCGCGCAGGTGAATATCGCTCTGGGCATAACGAATGGCGTTGCGCAGCAGGTTTTCTATCGCACGGGACAGGGATTTAGGGTAATGGCTGAGCTCGATGGCTTCATCGATATCGATAGTGATCTTTTTGCCCTGTTGATCGGCCTCAAACTCGGCGTCATCCAGCACTTGGCTGAGGGACTCGGCCAAACCGAGGCGGATCTTAGTTTCATTGGTGCTGAGTTTTACCCGCGATAGCTCTAACAACTCTGCAATCAGTTGTTCTAACTGTTCGGCCTCGTAGGCGATACGGTCGGTTTCGGTGGTCTGTTGGCCTTTTTTGCGGGCCAGTGCCAGTGACAATTGTAGGCGGGTCAGCGGGGTGCGCAGCTCGTGGGAAATATCCCCCATCAAGCGTTGCTGATTCTTCACCATGGCTTCAATCGAGTCCGCCATGCTATTAAACGCGGTGGCGAGCTGACCTATTTCATCGTTACGTTGAGTGGTGGCCTTATCGACACGATTGCTGAGGTCGCCTTCGGCGAGGGCATCGGCACTTTTCTTCAGCGAGTTTAATGGTTTACCTAAATGCCAAGCGAGTATGGCGCAGAGCAATCCCGAGAGCACTATGGCTAAACTGAGAGTGAGCAGCTTATTTTCGATAAAGAAGAAGAACCATGGGCGAGGGTGAATATCCGGCAGGCGGCCATAGAGGTAATAGGTTTCACCTTCGAGGCTAAATTGGTAGGGGCCAAACACTAGCTCATCTTTAAATTGATGACTAATGGGTTGTTTTTCTTCATCTGTCATCAACATAAAACTGCGAACACCGCGGCTCACTCTGTTGGTGTTAATCACTTGTCCTTGACTGTTGGCCAGATAGAGTCGCAGGGGCTTGCCCTCCATATCCCTGTGCCTTTCCCAGCGGCGCAGGAAATCGGATTTAATGAGGGTCGGATTGTCTTGAATGCGTTGTGCTATAGTCGCGAGCACTTTTTGCATGTGCGGCGGGATAGGTGCGCGGTCGTGATTTTGTTGCAGCAAGGGGAGCAAGCCGACTAAGGCGATAATCAGTGAGCTACAGAGCCAAAATCCGAGCAGTAATTTGATAAATAAGCGATTAGGCACAGTTGTTCCCGCCGTTATGGTAACCAGATATAGCCTTTGCCACGGATAGTTTTCACCCTAGGTCTGCCATCGCTGCGCTCGGGGAGCTTTTTGCGTAGATTCGACAGGTGCATATCTAGGCTGCGATCGAAGGGCATGAGCTTTTTGCCGAGCACAATTTCATTGAGCTCTTCTTTATTCATCAACTCTCCCGCATGCAGTGCCAGTGTGTGCAGCAGGGTAAACTCAGTCCCTGTGAGTATGATGAGTTGCTCATTGCAGTAAGCCTCTTGGCGTGAGGGATCTAAGCGTAAATCGCCAAATTCCTGCGCCGGAGTGGCATGGATTTCTTGGGCGGTTAAGTGTGAGCGGCGAATAATGGCGCGAATGCGGGCGATCAGTTCCCTGTCATTGAAGGGCTTAGGTAAATAGTCATCGGCACCAATCTCAAGCCCTACCACTCGGTCAATCTCGTCGCCTCTGGCGGTGAGCATCAACACCGGTGTTTGCTTGTGTTGGCGAAGGGCGCGTAGCACTTCAAAACCGTTTAATTTAGGCAGCATCACGTCGAGTAAGATCAGATCGTAATCCCCCGCGAGAGCCAGTTCTAGGCCTTGCTTGCCATCGTAGGCGAGGGTGAGTTTAAACCCTTCGAGTTCGAGTAATTGTCCGAGAAGTTCTGATAAACCAAGATCATCATCGATTAATAATATCCGACTCATAGTGTTCCTTAATCTGGGTGAACTGGTGCGAAAGTCTCAAAGCTGCGTGCTAAACCGCAGACGCTTTTAGCATTTTGCCTGAGTATACCTCTTTTGATGTCAATTGCTGTGTAGCAATGTAAGCCAAAGTAAAGAATAGAGAATCTGTATGCTCAAGCTATCCTCAATACACGAGTTTCAACATCTTAAAGTTGTTTGGGGATAGTTCTTATCGCAACTTTACACTGATTTACTCAGGTCACGCCCTCACTTACATAGGGTGCTTTAGACTGTGATCGTCGAAAGTGATTCGGCTTTTAAAAGGGTCGTCACTGTATACAACATAAGTTGAACTATTGAGGTTAACATGATGAAAACACTATCTCCTTTAAAAGCAGGTCTATTTGCCATCTTAGCAAGCTCCGCTGTATTTGCGACAACAGTCAGTGCAGAGCCCGGCCAAGGCTGCGATCATCCACGCGGTGAGTTCCATAAACATGGTGACCGTATGGGCCATGACGGTATGCACAGAATGTTCGAAGGTTTAGATTTAACCGATGCACAAAAGGCCGACATTAAGAAACTGTTTGCAGAGCACCGCGCCGCCCGCAGCGATGATAGACCAACCAAGGAAGAGCGTTTAGCGCACCGCGCCGAGATGCATGCGCTGATCACTGCGGCCAACTTCGATGAGGCGCAAGCTAAGGCATTAATGAGTGCCCAGCAGGAAAAACGCCAAGCTCAAGCGATTGAACGGATGAAGATGCAGAATCAAATCTACAACCTGCTAACGCCTGAGCAACAAGCAAAATTTAAAGCGCGATTTGAAGCACAAGCTGGTAAAGAACCTCGCGGTTAAGCTTGTAAGCTGATATACAATAGAGTCATAGCTTCCCGATATAGACCCCTATGACTCAAACTTCCCAATACGATTTTTGGGTCAAACTGGCTAGTCGCGCTTCCGTGGCTACCGCTTTGACCCTTATTATTATCAAGCTGTTAGCTTGGTTATATTCAGGCTCTGCCAGTATGCTGGCGTCCTTAACGGACTCCTTTGCCGATGCGCTCGCCTCGATCATCAACTTTATCGCCATTCGTTATGCTATCGTTCCTGCCGACCATGACCACAGATACGGCCACGGTAAGGCCGAGCCGTTAGCGTCGCTGGCACAATCGGCCTTTATCATGGGCTCGGCATTCCTGCTGCTGTTTTATGGCGGAGAACGCTTACTCAATCCTGCTCCAGTTGAATATGCCACCTTAGGTGTGGTGGTGTCTGTCGTTGCTATCGTGCTGACATTGGCGTTAGTGGCGTTACAAAAGCGGGCGCTTGCGGCAACTAAGAGCACTGTGGTTGAAGCCGATTCGTTGCACTACAAGTCGGATTTATTCCTCAATGGCGCCGTGTTACTCGCACTCCTTTTGTCCCAGTATGGCTGGTGGTGGGCCGATGGGGTCTTTGCTGTGCTTATCGCCTGCTATATAGGTCAACAGGCCTTTGATTTAGGTTACCGCTCTATTCAAGCGCTGCTCGACCGTGAGTTAGATGAAGAGACGCGTCAGCAAATTAAGCAAATCGCCAAGCAAGATCCTAGAGTGCAAGGGCTACATGATTTACGCACGCGCCAAGCGGGTAAAACCATCTTTATTCAATTCCATTTAGAGTTGGATGGTAACCTGAGCCTGAACGAAGCCCACAGTATTGCCGATACCACGGGGCTGAGGGTAAAGGCCGCCTTTGAAGATGCAGAGGTGATTATTCACCAAGATCCTGTGCAGGTGGAGCCCAGTTTAGGAGTTTAGTCTTCAATCACGAGTAACAACCAAAGGAATGGTTATGTCATGGGTACAGCAGCAGGTTCATCCCTTGGCCGAACAGACTCGGCTCATCTGCCGTTATCATAAATTTTCGACCCGCTTCGAGTTGATTGCTGAACATGCCCCCGCCGCGAGCGCGGGGCCTGATTCAAAACTCCTCGATCCGTATTTAGTCAATCCTCCTACGGGCGTTTGGAGCGAGCTTATCCTGCGCCAATCTTTATATTATTGGCCGAGAACGATCTCATTCAATATCGCGCAGCGGGGCTACCGACTGCATATTTGGCCCTTGTTGATGTGGCGCAGCCATGTGACTTGCGCACAGTCGGAAAAGGTTATGATTATTGAATGCCTTGATGAACGAAAACGCCGTTCGATAATTCGTTGGTGTTATTTTGGTATCATGAATTTATTGCGAATAGTCAGTTAATACTTATTGTTTAATATTGAGTATGTTATTTAATACTTAAGTGCATCAAGCTTGTTATTGTTTAATTTAAAGCTGAATATTTCCTGTATAAAGCGCATTTAGTTTTTACAAACTGTCACTCTTATTATTTGTTTGTTGTAATATCCGCAACGTTTACTACTCAAGTTAACTCATTAGGGAAATATAATGAAAAAACTATCTTTAGTTGCGGTATCTTTATTATCTGCATTAGTGGCCGGCCAAGCTTCAGCGGCAGCCGATACTACTGGTTTTTATGTGGGTGGCGCACTAAACCGCGTAACTGTAGAGGCTTTTGATGATTCAGAAACTGGCACAGGTTTCGGTGTTTACGGTGGTTACAACTTCAACGAGTGGTTTGGTTTAGAAGCCAATTTATTTGCGACGTCCGATTTGGGCGACAGCGATGTGGATATTACTGCGGGCGCATTAACCTTCGCACCTAAGTTTACTCTGCAAATCAATGATATGTTCTCAGCTTATGCAAAAGTAGGTGTTGCATCTATGGCTATGAATGTAGACGGTTTAGGTTTTGATGAAGATTTTACTGGCTTTGGCTGGACGTATGGCGTAGGTATCAATGCTGCCGTGACCGAGCGTTTAAATGTGCGCTTTAGCTACGATGTTACCACTGGTGATTTAGAGGCTGACCATAAACATTTAAATGTGAAAGATATCGACACCGATATGAAACAACTGGCGATTGGTGTTCATTACCAGTTCTAATGATTTAGATTTAATCTAAATAATAAAAAAGGGATAGTTATATCCCTTTTTTGCTTTTTAATGGATGGCTAATCCATAGACAATTCTTTGAGTTTTCGCGTTAAGGTATTTCTTCCCCAACCTAAACGTTTTGCCGCTTCTTGTTTATGCCCTTGGGTATGGCGTAATGCGGTTTCGAGCAAAATACGTTCAAAGGCCGGCTGAACCTCAGTTAATAAATCACTATTTCCCTCAGACAGTTTTTGGTCAATCCACTCTGTGAGTGCCGATTGCCAATCTTGGCTGCCTTTTGCCATAGGATTAATACTGGCGGGCTCTTTAAGTAGCTCTGGGGGTAAATCCTGGGGCAGGATTTCTTGCCCTGAGGCCATTACCGTGAGCCAGCGACAGGTATTCTCGAGTTGTCTCACGTTCCCTGGCCAAGGCAGTTGCGATAGCTTGGCGGCGGTCTCTTTGGTGAGGATTTTTGCCTCAACACCAATTTCCTTCGCAGCGGAGGCTAAAAAGTGGGTCGCCAGTTGGGGAATATCCTCACGGCGTTGTGACAGCGGCGGCAAGTGGACGCGGATGACATTGAGCCGATGGAATAGGTCTTCCCTAAATCCCCCTTTGAGTACGAGTTGCTCCAGATCTTGGTGAGTAGCGGCAATAATGCGCACATCCACTTGGACGGCGCTATGGCCGCCGACTCGATAAAATTGCCCATCGGCGAGCACCCGCAGCAGGCGGGTTTGCACGTCCAGCGGCATATCGCCTATTTCATCTAAAAACAGGGTGCCGCCATTGGCTTGCTCGAAGCGTCCTTGGCGCACGTTTGCCGCGCCGGTGAAGGCGCCTTTTTCATGGCCGAAGAGCTCTGATTCGATTAGATCTTTAGGAATCGCCGCCATATTCAAGGCGATAAAGGGCTTATCCTTACGTGGGCTGTGTTTGTGCAATGCGCCTGCAACCAACTCTTTACCCGTACCCGATTGGCCGTTGATCAGCACGCTGATTGAGGAGCGTGATAACCGGCCGATGGCGCGAAACACCTCCTGCATGGCGGGCGCTTCACCTAGGATTTCGGGCGTTTTGACTTGCGTCTCCTGCGCCGCAGGTGCAGGGCTTTGCTCGGTCGCATGGGTTAGGGCGCGCTCGACTAAGGAAATCGCCTCATCAATATCGAAGGGCTTGGGTAAATACTCAAATGCACCCGCCTGATAGGCGCTGACGGCACTGTCTAAATCCGAATGCGCAGTCATGATGATGACGGGAATATGCGGGTAGTGGATTTGCAGTCTTTCTAACAGGGTTAAGCCATCGGTGCCCGGCATGCGAATATCTGAGACTATGACCCGTGGCTGGGAAATCTCTAATGCCTGCCAAAGTGATTCGGCCGCGGCAAAGCTGGCGGTGCTGAGTTTCGCGCCTTGGAGCGCCTTTTCGAGCACCCAACGTATCGAACTGTCATCGTCGAGGATCCACACTTGTTCACTCATTCGCATTTTGCTTCCTCATACGGTATGTGTTGGTTTGTCTTGATTATTTGGCGCTTAAAATCGGTAACGAAATGATAAATTCGGTATGCCCAGGGCTGGATACACAATCGATTCTGCCTGAGTGTAATCTGGCAATGTTATGGGCAATTGATAGGCCTAATCCCGAACCTTGCTCACGACTGGTGACCATGGGATAAAACAGCGTGTCCATTAGCTCTGGTGGTATACCTGGGCCATTGTCGATAATGGACAGGGTCAGCACGAGCTTGTGGCGCTGCGAACCGATAGTGACCTGATGTTGCGTGCGGGTGCGGATCAGGATTTCGCCACCTGTATGCTCAAGGGCTTGCACCGCATTCTGCAAAATATTCAACACGGCTTGTTGCATTTGGTCGGGATCCATCTCGATATCGGGAATCGAGGGGTCGTAGTCGCGTTTTAGCTGAATATTGGCGGGCAGAGCCATTTCCACCAGTTTATAGACCTTCTGCACCACTTGATGAATGTTGTGCAGGCTATGTTGGGTCGGTCGCTGCGGGCCGAGCAATCTGTCCACTAGGCTGCGCAGGCGGTCGGCCTGCTCAATGATCAGATTGGTAAATTCCTTTTGTGCCGGATCCTCTAATTCCCGCGAGAGCAATTGTGCCGCGCCACGCAGGCCACCCAAGGGATTTTTGATCTCGTGGGCCAAATTTCGCACCAGAAATTGCGCCGCCTGTTGCTGGGCATCTTGGCTGAGTTGCTGGTGGATCCGGCGTTGCTGGTCCACCTGTCTAAGCTCAAGTAGGCTCAATTGTGCTTCGTCTTCGAGCGGGATCAGCGTTAGGTCGACGGTATGGTGCTGGGCATCTAAGGTCACTAAGGTCGCCGTGTTAACCGTGAGGCCTTGGCCAGCTTTCACCGCATCACTCAGTAATTGGGCATCAACGCCAAGGACTTGATAATGCTCCGGAAGGGCTTGCTCGACTAACCTATGGCTACCTACACCTAACAGTTGCTCTGCTGCTGCGTTGGCATAACAAGGCTTAAGATCCTTATCGATGACAAGTACCGCGGTGACTAAATGATTAAGCAGAGTCTCTTTATCCATCTACCGTTCCTGAAAATGGGGTTGCACCATTATGTTGCACCGATTTGGTGCAGGCTGCAACTCGACTTCATCAAACGGCTAGATTGAATAAAAACGACCTAATCAATTGTTATTAAATGGTTTAATTGGATTTTGGTTGTTTTTTCGGGACTGGATTCATCGCCGCTTGATGAAGAAATATCTTTCGTGGAGAGCTAGATGCAAAGACTTTGCCGTTTTGAGTCATGGCATCGACAACAATGGTATGTTCACCTCGGTCGATGTTCTTAAGTTGGAAGATGCCACCCACTTGAGGCTGGCCGACCGTTTGACCGTCGAGTTTTAGTGCCATCAGATACTGGCTTTTGATCTCCGGGGTGACAGTGGCCGTGACCTGAAAGTCGCCGTTATTGTCTCTCACGGTTTCCTCTTCTTCTGGGGAGGTGATAACGACTTGATACTGGATTTGCTGGATCACTTGCGAGTCATCCGCGTCATTTTTTACGGGGGGAAGTGCAATTTGATTGAGGGTTTTCTCTTTTAACTCAACAACCTCGGCATTGGGATGCGGCTCATCTGAATAATGGACTTTTCCATCCTTATCGACCCATTTGTACACTGTTGCCTGAGCGAACAAGCTGAGCAGCAATAAGCTGATGAGGGTGAATGCACGCATGCGAAAGTCCTTTTGCCTTGGAGATGAAGTTCTACAAGATTAGTCGTTTTTTCACCAAAAATCATGGTGTTTATTCAGCTCGGTTGAGGTTTAGCGTGGGAATAAACGCGGGGTTGATTTTATGCCTGCAACTTTGTAGCGCGTGTGGTTCTAGCGGCAAATATATTGTGGAGTGAAGGTGAGAGCGGTTTGGATGTTGAGGCGCAGCCGAGTTTGCCTCTTTTAGGGGAGTGTCAACGCACCACTATGGTGCGTTGACGGCGGCGACTAAAGCTTAGAGCGCCAAGGTTAAAATATCGCGGCTCATAGCGGGATCGATATTGCCATGTTCGCCTAGGGCAACCATGCCATGCTGCTCAAGCTGAGTGACGACAGCATCGACAGCTTCTTTACCTAAATCGTAGGCAGATAAGTGGGTTGCAATGCCCATGGATTCGAAGAAGGCTTGAGTTTTCGCAATCGCCGCCTCAATACGTTCATCTTCCGAGCCGCTGTTGATGTGCCACACTCTGTCAGCAAACTGCAGTAACTTCTCGCGCTTAGCGGCTTTAGTGCAGCGTAATAATGCTGGCAATACAATGGCTAAGGTGCGGGCATGGTCAACATCATACAAGGCTGTGAGTTCATGACCGATCATGTGTGTTGCCCAGTCGTGCGGTACACCCGTCGCAATCGTGCCATTGAGTGCCATAGTCGCGACCCACATCAAGTTGGCGCGGATATCGTAATCTTCTGGCTGTGTGAGTGCCTGTGGCCCTAGTTCAATCAAAATTTGCAGCAAGCCTTCGGCGAATCTGTCCTGCACCGCAGCATTGACTGGGTAGGTGAGGTACTGCTCTGTGATATGCACAAAGGCATCGACCACACCGTTCGCCACTTGTCTTTCTGGCAGGGTGAAGGTCTTAGTTGGGTCGAGGATTGAGAATTGCGGATAAACCAAGTCGTTACGGAACGGCAGTTTAGCTTTCAACGACTTACGGGTCACCACGCTGGCGTTGTTCATCTCTGAACCCGTCGCAGGCAAGGTTAATACCGAGCCAAATGGCATGGCTTTAGTCACATTCGCACCCCAGTTGGTGAGAATATCCCAAGGCTCGCCTTCAAATATCGCTGCCGCCGCAACAAATTTAGTTCCATCGATCACAGAACCGCCGCCGACGGCGAGTAAAAAGTCGATGTTTAATTCACGAACTTGCTCGACAGCCTGCATCAGGGTTTCGTAGGTTGGGTTAGGTTCGATTCCCTCAAACTCGACCACGAAACGATTTCCAAGCGCTTGTTTTACTTCGGCTAAGGTGCCTGTTCTTCTGGCGCTGCTGCCGCCAAATAACACCATGACTCTGGTATCGCGAGGCACTAAGGTGTCGATTTCAGCTATGGTGTTTTTACCAAAGTGGATTCGGGTTGGGTTGTAGTAGGCGAAATTGAACATACTGCTATGTGTCCTATGGTTGGAAAATGATTTTAGTAGACCAGTCGTCTAGATTTGTTTGGCTACTAAATGATAAATCAAGCCGATGAGGCGATATTTCATTGTTCATTAACGGGTTGCGGATTAATTGGTGTGCCAGTGTTGTTGGCATTAACCTATGGTTTTGGTCTTTAAAATTGATTCGGTCATTGCAAGTGCGCGCTCTAAAGCCTCGCGGCTGTGGCCGAGTTTATTCATCAAACTGGCACCGAGCCACATGTGATACAACAACTCTGCTGTTGCCTGGGCATCCTGTTCGCAGATGGATTTATCGGCAATCCCCACTTGAATGCACTTGGTTAAGCGCTCAATGATGCCAGCCGACCCCTTTAAAAGCACAAGGCGCATGGCCTCAGAGAGATCGGCCACCTCTGCACTTAACTTAACGACTAGGCATTTTTGATCGACACAGCCGTCCTGCTGCACGTGCAACCATCTTTGCCAGTATTGTATTTGGCGCTCAAAGCCAGAGAGTTGAGTCTCGTTAAACAGGCCATCAAGCTCAGCTTGGTATTGCTCGAAATACCCAGCTAACAAGGCCTCACCGAATTGCTCTTTGGATTTAAAATAATGATAAAACGAGCCTTTAGGGACTTGGGCGGCCTTGAGTAATTGGGCTAAGCCTAGGCACGAAAAGCCTTGTTTGAGGATTAGTGAGTATCCAACGTCGAGAATATGCTGACGTGTCGATTGGGTTTCAGATTTCATGGCGAAGGATCATAAAGTATATTAGACCAGTCGTCTAGTGGTCTGGTTTGCATCAACACAAAAGCGCTAACGATTAAGGAATGCCTAAGCTGGTTAAGCATTCCTTGGTAAGAGTCTTACAGGTAGCTACAGCAGTACTCGGCTATCGCACTGTTGCGGATTTTAAAGCTGACGTTGGCCGCGAGTTCAAATTGACTGCCTTCGCTAAAGGTTTGCCAGGTTGTGTTATTTGGCAGTAACACCTCGAAACTGCCGCTGGTAACCTGCATGATTTCTCCCTGAGAGGTGGAAAACTCATATTCTCCAGGGAGGACCACGCCTAAGGTCTTTTTGCTGCCATCGCTGAAAAATACACTGCGGCTGGCAACTTTACCCTCAAAGTAAATATTGGCTTTTTTCGCGACTGAGACTTGCTCGATTAACTCCATGTTACGCTCCCATTTGTATAGATGTGAATTTGTATTCAATTTGATGTGATTTTTATTCTGGCGTCAATGTGAAAATTTTCAGCGTCAACGTTATGTATCACTTAACAACGCTATTTCTATTGCCTCTTATACATTTCAATGAAATATGCATAAAAGCGCCTGAGCAAGGTTAATGGTTGTTCAATTAGCGAGTTGCGTACTGAATAAAAAAATGGCCTCAGTTGGTTGAGGTTTCAATCTTCACCTATAGTTTTAAACGGTAGTTGTTTTGCCAGTAATTATGGAATCTTGAGTGCGACAAGGAGTGTCTCCATGGGATTTACGCGTAAAATTCAACTGATTAGTCTGTTGATCGTTCTGTTACCTCTAATCCTATCGACAGCGATAGTGACCTATCTTGCCAAAAATGAGTTATTTGCAGAGGCTCAATCCCGTTTGGTGGCCGTTCGCGAGATTAAACAGCGGCAGATCAACGGTATGTTTCAAGATTTCTCAGATAACTTACAGTCCGTTAGCGCTGTGATTGCCAGCCAGCCGAATCTAGAAAACTTGAGCGATTTAGACTCAACGCTCAAATCCCTCAACAAACTGCTGGGTTTTTATGATCTGTTTATCATCTCCGATGACGGCACGGTTTTTTATACTGTGGCGAAAGAGCCTGATTACGGAACCAATTTGCGTACTGGGCCCTATCGTTCTTCAGGGCTTGCACAACTCTTCGATAAGGCACTTACGACATCGGACACTGTGTTTTTACAGGATTTTTCCGCCTATGCACCATCAAACGGACAAGCGGCCGCCTTTATTGGCCAAGGCATTCAATACCATGGGCAGCATATTGTGGTGGCGGCACAGGTTTCTATCGAGCGGATCAACCGCGTGATGCAGATCCGCGAAGGGATGGGGGATTCGGGGGAAACCTATCTCATCGGCCCCGATAATCGAATGCGTTCTGACTCTTTTCTTGACCCCATCAATCGCACCGTATCTGCCTCCTTTGCAGGCTCGGTCGCTAAAAATGGGGTCGATACTCTGGCGGTGGCAGCTGCGTTAGCTGGCAAAGAGGGGGTTATGCAGGTTTATGATTACAATCATAATCTGGTTCTCTCAGCCTACTCGCCAGTCATTGAAATGGGGCTCAAATGGGGCTTAATGGCCGAGATTGATGTGAGTGAAATCGCCGCGCCTGCCTACCATATGATGTATATCGGGCTGATGGTGTGTGCCTTGTCTGTGGTGCTGGCGATCGCGGCGGCAAAACTGGTGACCAGCTTTGTGCTTAAACCTCTGGGTGGTGAGCCCGAGGATATGTGCCATTTGACTAGCCTTATCGCCTCCGGGGACTTAACCCATAGTCTCTCCCACGCCCATGCCGATAATCACTTAATGAGCTGGCTCGCGCGGATGCAGACCAAATTAAAGGAAATTATTAGCCAATTGGTGGGGATGGGCCACGAGCTAGAGTCTGCCGCAGAGCAAAATTCCGCGGCTATGTGTCAGGCCGATTGCAGCATTCAATTGCAGGCGAAAGAGACCGATATGTTAGCCACGGCCGTAGAGGAAATGAGTTATGCCGCCGCCGAAATCAGTACCAATACACTGAAATCCTCCGACGAGGTGGCCTCTTGTACTCAATCGAGTGGCATTCTTTCACAAAATCTTGCGAGTACTCGCCAAAGCTTACAGGTGACACTAGCAAGTTTTGCCGCCATTCATCAGCAGGTCGGAAATCTTGAGGCTGATAGCCAGAAAATCGGCAGTGTGCTGGATGTGATTAATGCGATTGCCGAGCAAACCAATCTGTTAGCCCTCAATGCGGCGATTGAAGCTGCCCGAGCAGGCGAGCATGGGCGTGGATTTGCGGTGGTAGCCGATGAAGTGCGGCAACTTGCGGTGAAGGTGCAGGAGGCTACGCAGGATATTGGAAAGGTATTACAGGGGATCCAGCAGCAATCGGGTGTGCTGGCACAGCATAGTGTGACTTGTTCATCTGAGGCTTCTAAAACGGCTGAGGATGCCGAAGGCATGCAAGCGGCGGTGGATGATATTGCTATGCGGCTAGAAACACTTAAAGCCTTAATGATCCAAACGGCAACTGCCGCAGAGGAACAAACCACAGTGTCGGCGACGATAGCCCAAGGCATTGCAGGGCTCAGCGCGGCGGCGGAGGAAAATAGCGCGGCCATCAGCCAAGTGGCGGCAAGCACCCGCAGCCTGTTAGGGCTAGCAAACCAACTTGGTTTAACAACGGCTCAGTTTAAGGTCTAGGACGCAGTGCCAAGCATAGGTAAGCAATGCCGAGCATTCGTCGTTCTTGCAACTGGATGACTATTATTGCTGTGCCGTTTGTTATGCATCCGCCAGAAGGGATTGTCTGGCGGATTTTTTCTTTAGGGCGACGATTAATCTTGAAAACTAACGCTTACGCCAGATCGTCATCTCTGAAATCGAATGCTGGAATTTACGCTTGGTTTCGCGGATAACGAAGGGGATTTCTTTCACCGCGACCAGTTCAAATTGGCCTATTAAGGTTTCGGTTAACCCATCTAAAGTAGTGAAGTTCTCCCCTTTGACTTTAATCCCCCCGAGCCATTTATCCTTCGGCGTGTAGTCTTCGAGCCAAGTATAGGGCGAGGCGATAACCAGATATCCTCCTTGGTTGATGCGTTGCCCAATACTGGTGAGGAAATGTTGAGGGTCGTTCAATCTGTCGATGAGATTTGAGGCATAGACCAAATCGTACCCTGTGTAGATTGGTTTGAGATTACAGGCATCCCCTTGGATAAAATTGACTTTTTTGGCTTCGCCAAGGTATCCCAGTTTAGCAAGGCTGGCGCTCTTGAATTCCTGTAAGTCTCCCTCAGTGCGAATGGTGTAGCGTTTTTCGCCTTGCTCGGTCAGGGCGTAAGCCTGCTGGATAAAGCGCGCCGAAAAGTCGATGCCATCCACATGGTCGAACACTTTGGCTAACTCAAAACTAGCGCGTCCGACTGAGCAACCTATATCTAAGGCTTTGGTGGTGTGCTCGAGTTGGATCTCGTTGAGTGCTTGTTGTACCCCATTTACGCAAAAATTCGGTACACCAAAGTACTCGGCGCCATAATGGAATTCTAAATACTGGGAAATCAGTTCATCGGTTTCGTACACATTGACCTCGGCCATCTGTTCTGGATTTTGCAACGACTCGACGTAACGGAATCCGGCATGTTGATAAAAGTGACGCCTAAAGGCGTAGCGTGAGGCGGCAATGGCTTCATTGCCCGTTGAAATCCACGAGCCGCCCTTAATCAGATTGTGCTTGCCATCGAAGGTAGGCGTCGAAAAATCATCGTAGAGCGGATGTACGGCAAAACCATTAAAACCGTCGATAGCGGTTTCAGTCCATTGCCAGACATTGCCGACAATGTCATAAAAATCATTGTGTTTAAAGCGGTTCACCGGGCAGGAGGAGGCGTAATAAGCCAGCGAGATATTGCCTGGAACTTCATGCCAATCGGGAGCATCGCTCGGTACATTTTCCCGCAAGATATACCACTCGGCTTCGGTGAGCAGGCGAATATTGCTCTGGCTTTGGCGCGCCTTCCAATTACAAAAGGCCTTAGCTTCGAGTTGATTGACTTCGACGGGCCAATTGAGCGGCAAAGGAATTTCGCTGGTGAGGTTGCGTTGCCACCATTTATCATCGCGGCGACGCCAAAAGCGCGGCATTTGGGCTTGGGTATACGCCAGCCAAGCTTGGCCTTCCTCATTCCAATAGTCTTGCGTTTGATAGCCTCCCGCTTTGATAAAGGCTAGGTATTCTTGATTGCTCACTAAGTACTTTGAGGCTTTAAAGTCGGCGACTTTAAAACTCTTGTTACCGTATTCGTTATCCCAGCCATAGGTGTTGTCTTGCTCTTTTTTGCCTAAGGTGATTTTTTTACCCGCCACGGCAAGCAGCTGATTGGATTCGGCGCTACCAACATCCTGACATTCTGACCATTGGGCATTGGTACACACATCCTCTAATGGAAGCTGGCGAATAATGGCGGAAGAGGTCTCTAAGTGAATGCGCTCGTGTTCTATGCCCATCAAGATGACCCAAGCGGGGCTGTCTTGGCTGATCGGCAGAGTGATTGGCATGGTATCAATCAGTTGATTGACGACCTGTTTGACTTGATCCCGATAAGTCTTTACCTCTGCGACACTTGGCCATTGATAGTGGGTTTCGTCGAGGTCATCCCAAGACATTTCGTCCACACCGATGGCAAACATAGATTCAAAGTGATCATTCACTCGTTCATCGAGATACTTACCCAGCTTGAGTTTATTGATATAGAAAGTGGCGGTATGGCCAAAGTAAAAAATCAGCGGATGGCGCAGTGGTTCGGCTTTAACGTAATAGGCCTCGTCGTGCTTTATCAACTCGAAGAGGGATTCATAGAGTGCCCAAGTTTGATTGAAGTATTGTTTAAGCTCTTGACGTTTCAGCGCCTCATTCTCACCCGTAAGTTTGAGTGTTTGCAAAACTGGCATGTTCGATTTCTCCATAGGGCAAGCTGGTGCCATAGTGGTGGCTATGGGTTGTCAGGCTCAATACGTGGCGCGGGTTTATTGGATCACTCTATCAACAAAATGTGGCAGTTATTGAGCTGTTTTTTCAAGCTAACAGAAAGTCCGCATGGCTCCAATCATTAACTCGAAGTACAGCATATGACCTTAGCGGCGTCATTTTTATTGCAGTTATGCGGGTTACAGCTTGAGGGGAATTGTCTGCAGAAGGTTAAAATTATTTTATCCCTGACCAGTATTTTATCTGCCAAGGTTAAGGCAGAATGTTCTCGTCCGTAAAATTATTATGCAGGATATAACGGGATGGCAATGAACGCATTATGGATACCCGCTTGGTATGAGCTTGATCCGTCGATCGTTGTGGGCGTGACTGAAGAGTTTGTATTTCATAAACCCGCTACCAATGAGGCACTGAGATTTTACAGCGGCGCGAAAGAAGCTGATGCAGTGAAAGCGACAGGCGCAATTTCAAGCATTCATCACAAAGTCTTGGGGGATATTGAAAGTGTTGATGCTCAAGGGCTTGATTATACGGTTGTGTTAAAAGATGGTCGTCGTTTATTGGTGAACGCAGAGGAAGATCCTGGTCTCATTTACGAATGGGTGGATGACAGTTGGCAACCTTCGGAGATGGTGATCCAAGATTGGCAACTGGATGTAAAGTTTACCTCGCTTTCTCCCTTTAAGATGATCGATTAACCAACATCCTATTGTTCGGAGCAGTTAGGCTCAAAGTGTTGAACCGACTGCTCCTCAAATAACGCCTTTAATAACTGATATTCATGCTGAATCTTCGCGACATAGGCGTCATGAAACTCCAACTCGCTAAACTCTTCTAAACATTGTCGATAACGACGCAGTTGCTCTTGTCCATCAATATCTTGATGTAGCCAGTCGATAAGCATACGAATTCCTTTCGTCTTTCATCCTTGAAACGCCAGCTTAACCTTTTTCTAATCTAGTGTGGGATGGCATTTGATGACACTTTTATGAATAAATGTCTAAAAATCACACATTGAAGAATATTTTTATTATTTATCAATATATTGAGTGATTGTATTTAACGTTTAAGTTGCCTGGTGGGTTAACTCGCTGAATTCAAATATGGATAAAGTCTTACAGCAAAAACTGCTATTGGCTGCTGTGATGGGGTTCAACACCTTGATAGCGGCGATTGTGTCACCTGAGGTTTTGGTCTAGATTGAGGGCTCTTTTAACCGAGTCATCGCCGAGAGTTAGCGCGGTCTGTTCTTTCATTATGGAGTCCTGTCATGGCAAATATTTTGCTGGTGGCCAATCTTAACTGTGACCGAGTGTTGATCCTTGATAAACCATTGAAAACGGGCGGGCGCTTTCATTATCAAGATGGTGGACAAAGGTTAGGTGGTGGTGGCGCCAATACTGGGCTCGGACTGGTATGGGCGGGTCATAGAGTTGCCTTGGTGAGCCAAGTCGGGCGGGATGAAATGGGCGACTGGGTCATCGCAGAGGCGAGTACTCAAGGGCTCGATTGTCGTTTAGTGCAGCGCCGCGCGGGAAATACCTGTGAAATGTTACTGGTGATGACGCCCGATGGTGAGCGCACCATCATTCGTCCGCAGCGGCCAGTTTTTGAATTATCTGTGCCACCCAAATGGCAGCATTGGGATGCGCTGTATTTTAATACCTCGGCTGAGGGTACCGTTAGTTGGGCGAAAACCGCACTGGATCATTGCCTTGTGATCGCACAACTGGCGAAGGATGACAGGCCGCGCCCTTGCCACGTGTTACTGGCTTCTGTGAGTGATATGCAAGGCCGCTGTGATGTCGCGTCTTGGGATTATGGCGTGAGCATTGGTGGAGAATCATTACGTTATTTTGTTGTCACCGACGGTGTGCGTGGCGCTAAGGTGTACACCCGAGATGATGTGCAGCATGTGCCGGCTGTGCCTGCTGAGGTTGTCGATACTACAGGAGCGGGAGATGCCTATGCCGCAGGGCTTATCCATGGCTTATGTGCGGGAAAAACCATTACCGAAGCTATGGCCGAAGGCGCGATTTGGGCAGCATTTGCCGTGGCCACCGACAGCTCTATCCCCGGTGAAGCATTGAAACACTATTTAGAAGGTTAGAATGGCTGATTAGCCTCAATGTGACGTCCAAGGGAAGTCATCTTTCTGTCATCTAGGCTTGCTAGAGTGTGTTCAGTGACGAATAGCTCTTGTCCCTTAACGTTTTCTTGTGCTTTTCTCCCATTTTGTTGGTTCGCATTTTTGCCCCGTTTCCCCAACGGGGCATTTTTTTAGCTCGAATAATGTTATTCCGTTACCGAACATTCATATTGTGGAAATATTGTGCGGTTGGCGAGGGTTTACGTTAACATTCAGGCAACGCATCTCGTTGAAATAGAATAATAAGCCTGCAGTTGTTGGAGTTGGAAATGGGCAATCACGTTTGGAATGATAAAAAGAAGTTTATTTGGTTGCTGTCAGTATTGTTACTGGTGGCCTTTTTAGTCACCAGTGGCATTAGTTATAAAGTGGCCCATGACTCTTTGAGTCAGCAGATTGAGAGCAATACTTTACCCCTAACCAGTGACAATATTTATTCTGAAATTCAACAGGATCTGCTTCGTCCCATCTTTATCTCCTCGCTTATGGCGCAGGATACCTTTGTGCGTGACTGGATGTTAAACCATGAACAAGAACCCGAAAAACTGATCCGTTATCTCAAAGAAATCCAAGATAAATACGACACAGTCACCAGCTTTTTTGTCTCGGAGCAGAGCCGTAATTACTACCATTCTTCGGGAGTCCTAAAGAAAATCCAAGATATCGACCCAAACGATGCCTGGTATTTTCGTGTGCGCTCGTTACCCGAGTCAGAACTTTACGAGATTAATATCGATGCCGATACGGCGGATCGGACTAAGACAACCGTATTTGTTAACTACAAGGTTTTTGATTTTGAAGGTAAGTTTATTGGCGTCACCGGTGTTGGCCTCGCGGTTGAGAAGGTCAAGGCGCTGATCGAGCTCTACCAGAAACGTTACAACCGCCGGGTATTTTTCACCGATAGGCAGGGCAACGTCACCCTCCATGGGGATGAATATGATGGTGCCGATTCTTTGCAGACTACTGCCGGACTCGAGCTGCTAGCCACGCGGATTTTAACCAGCCCGAGCGCGGCCTTTAGCTATCAACGCAATGGTAAAACGGTCCACTTAAACAGTCGCCTCGTGCCTGAATTCAAATGGTATCTTATCGTTGAGCAGGAAGATGTGCCGCAGGAGCAAGAGCTGCTGAATACCTTTTGGGGTAACTTGGGCTTAAGTTTATTGGTGACAATTGGGATTTTACTGATTTCAAACATGACCTTAGGTCGTTATCAGCGCAAACTGGAGATTATGGCCTCAACCGATAAACTCACTGGTGCCGCTAATCGCCAAGTGTTTGAAGAGTATTTCCATCAGGCATTAGAGAAGGCAAAGCTATCCAAGCAAGCGATTTCAATCCTCCTTGTCGATATCGACCACTTTAAAAAAGTGAACGATAGCTATGGTCACAGCATTGGTGACTTAGTATTAAAAACCGTCACTAACCTGCTGCGTAGTCAGTTAAAAGAGCAGGATGTACTTTGCCGTTGGGGCGGCGAGGAATTTATCGTGTTATTGCCTGAGATGGATCTTAGCCATGCCGCTGAATTGGCGGAGCATTTCCATGATTTAATTTTCCAGCGCGAATTAAAAGTCAATGGCGTGCATATCGCTATCACTGTGAGTATTGGGGTTGCCGAATACCAAAAACTTGAGCCCGCGGAAGATTTGATTAAACGAGCGGATCTCGCCTTGTATCAGGCGAAAGAAGCGGGGCGCAATCAAGTGGTTCTCAATCAGTAGTATGCTGTTATGATGGCCAAATCTGCCAAAGGGATTGTTTTGCTTAACGCCGCGTTTAGTGGCTGAGGCGTGCGGGCAGAGTTCGGTGACGGATAGTGATGAAGTAGGAGTAACAAATGTCGACCTTGTTGGTAAATAGATTATCGGGTTTGTATTTAGGGGCGGTTCTGCAAGAGATTGACGGTGTTTCTACTGGTATCGACGGTAAAAAATCGGCGCAGCAGTTGCGAGTGAATGTCGATCATGTCGAAGGCGATGCGCAAGCCGATCCTAAGCACCATGGCGGACTCGATCGAGTGCTGCATCATTTTCCCCGCGAGCATTATGGTCAGTACCGTCGTTGGGATTTAATCACCCAACTTGAAGATGCGCCGAGCATGGGTGAAAACATCAGCACTGTTGGTTTGAATGAAACCGAGGTCAATATCGGCGATATCCTGCAAATCGGTGCCGTCACAGTGCAGGTGACTCAGCCGCGTTCACCTTGCTTTAAATTGAACTTGCAATTTGGCCATAGAGACTTTGCCCTCGCTATGCAGCAGAGTCAGCTATGTGGTTGGTTTTACAGAGTATTAACCCCTGGTGTGATTCAGCTAAACGACAGGATAGAATTAGTCGAGCGTAAAACCGATATCAGTGTTGCCGAGGCCATGGCGTTGTATTTCTCACCCGAATACGATGCCAAAGCCTATGATAGACTCGCCTCCTGTGAAGGGTTGGCACAAAGCTGGGTGAATAGTCTGCAGCGGCGCTTAGCGACACAGCAAGTCGAAGATTGGCAGATGCGCTTATATGGGCCAAAAGGTAAATAAACTTTATTTTTCAAACGATAATACAGGGAAAGTGTAATGATAGAGTCAGTGACTAAGAGTGAAAGAGATTTTGGCTTACTTGTGTATGCCTCCAGTTTAATCGGTTATTTAGTGCCATTAGGCTCGATTCTCGGACCACTGATTATGTGGTTGATGAAACGTGAAGAGTCGGCTTTTGTCGACCAATGCGGCCGTAGTTGCTTGAACTTTAAATTAAGCCTGTTGATCTATGTGATTATCAGCGGGCTGTTAGCCTTTGTGGGCATTGGGTTTATCTTCTTGATCATCCTCGGCATTCTCGACTTAGTTTGCACTATCCTTGGGATCATTAAGGCGAGCGAAGGGCAAGTGTATCGTTATCCGCTGACGATTAAGTTCCTTTCCGACAACTAATTGCTTTTAAAGCGATTCAATAAAAACGCCTTAGGGAGAGATTCGCTAAGGCGTTGTTGTTTGGTTTCAACCCATCTTGGACTTACACCTTAAATTTCGCCACTAAGGTGTCTAAGCGGTGGGCGAGTTGATTTAGCGCTAAGCTCGCCTGTGCCGCAGCTTGTGCCGTGCTGGCAGTGCGCTGGGTGATCTCGTTAATTTCGGTCACGTTGCGGTTGATATCTTCCACTACGGTCGATTGCTCTTCCGTCGCCGCGGCCACTTGAATGTTCATATCGCTGATCAGGCCAATACGGTCACTAATGCCTACCAGAGATTGGCTGGCCTCATCGACGGCGGCCACCCCTTCGTGGGAGCGCGCACGGCTTTGGGCCATGGCATTCACCGCTCGGCTGGCTTCGGATTGCAACTTGTCGATCATACCTTGGACTTCGTTGGTCGATGCGGCGGTGCGCGATGCCAGATTACGGACTTCATCGGCTACCACGGCAAAGCCTCGTCCCGCTTCACCGGCACGTGCGGCTTCAATCGCGGCGTTTAGGGCTAACAGGTTAGTTTGCTCCGAAATCGCGCGGATCACATCGAGAATGCCACCGATAGACTTGGTATGAGTCGCGAGGGATTCAATCACTTCACCAACTTGTTCCACATCCTGAGAGAGCTGATTAATGGTATCTCGAGCACGGGTTACCACCACTTGGCCACTATTGGATTCGGTATCGGCATCTTTCGCAGCAACAGCGGCTTGGGCGGCATTGCTGGCGATTTCATTTACCGTGGCACCCATCTCATTGATGGCGGTCACTACCATCATAGTGCGATCTTTTTGCTCATGGCTGTCTTCAAGGGTTTGCTGCGCCTGATTAGACACATCCTTCGCCGAGAAGCCGAGCTGTTCGCTGGTTTGGGCAACTTCAATCACTGAGTCTTGGATTTTGCTGATAAAGCTATTAAACCCTTGTGCTAGTTGGGCAATCTCATCTTCACCTTTAACGGGGAGGCGCTGACGTAAATCGCCTTCACCTTCACCGATATCACGGAACATTGCTGCGACTTGTGCGATAGGGCGGCTTACTGAACCGGCCACCACGATCGCCAGCATGATAAAGCCCGCGGCAATGATTAAGGTCCAAATTAAGATCTGGTAGGCGGCATCCGTCAGCAGGGCGAACACTTCGGCTTCGGGCACTTGAGCGACCAAATACCAATCCATGGAAGGAATATAGCTGCTGGCTACGAAGGTGTTTTCACCTTGGATTTGGGTATCGATCAGGTTGAAGTCGCTACGATTAAGTAATGAGCTGATGTTGGCGCCCGAGTACAAGCTCTTGAGGCTGCTCTTGCCAATTTGGCTGGCGTCGGGATGCAGTTTTACCTCGCCTTTGGCATCGACTAAGTAAACAAAGCCAGTTTCTTCAATCTTAAAGGAGCCCAGTAGACGCACCATATCATCGAGGGATTTGGCGAGGCCAACGAGTCCGCGGCCATTAGGTTGCTGGTAGTTGATAAAGAGTTTTACCTCGCCATTGGCTTCGGTAAAGACGTTAAGCATCCGCTCTTGGCCGCTGTCGCGATAACCAAAAAACCAACCGTCCTGCGCGGGGGTGAGTACACGTAAAAAACCATCCTGAGTGTAGTAGGCGGCGGTTTGTCTATCGGCGTATGAGGCTTGAGCCAAATGATATTGGCGGGTGATATCCTTCAGCTGGGCAACGACTTGCGGTTCTTGCTCCTGTGGACGACCGTTTTCAAGCCATTGCAGTAACATACGGCTGCTGGCGAGTTGTTCGGCGGCATTCATTAAGCTCGAAATATCTAGCTCAATCTTGTTGCGGATCTGCATCATTAAGCTGGGCATTTCCGACCCGAGCATACGCTGCTGTACCACGCTTTTTGCACTACGTTGGCTGAGGACGCCCACGAGTATGGTCGACAGCAGCACAGCAAATGTCACTGTCAGCAGGATTTTCTGCTTAATAGTAAGGTTATTCAATATCATAAATATCAATATGCCTGTGTTAGACGTTTAGAAATATCGGTCGACGTTTTCTAGCCAATAACAAGTATCGGACAGAAATGTTAAAAGTTAACCTCTGTTTAGGTCGAATGCCGAATAAAACAGCGTACAAGACATTTATTGGGCCTAACCTGTTGCTCTTGCGGTAGATCTTGTTATGTAGAGTATAGATGGAAATGAGTTGCTGATTTGGAGCATGTGATTTTTATGGCGTAATTGTGACCAAAGTGTGGCGTGAAGGCAAGCAAAAATAAGGCGCTCAATGAGCGCCTTATTCCGGTTGAGTTACATATTTGGGTAGTTTGGACCACCGCCGCCCTCGGGCGTCACCCAAGTAATGTTTTGGCTCGGATCTTTAATGTCGCAGGTTTTGCAGTGGATGCAGTTTTGCGCATTGATCACAAACTTAGGCTGACCTGCTTCTTCAACGATCTCGTATACGCCGGCAGGGCAGTAACGCTGGGCTGGCTCGTTAAATTGCGTCAGGTTTATCCCGAGCGGGATGCTGTTGTCTTTTAAGCGCAGATGGCAAGGCTGGTCTTCCTCATGATAAGTGCTCGACAGATAAACCGAAGAGAGCTTATCGAAGCTGAGTTTGCCATCGGGCTTGGGATAATCAATCTTGCTGTAGGCGCTGACTGGGGCCATTTGTGCATAGTCTGGGTGCTCATCACGCAGAGTGATAGGGAACTTACCGCCGAACCAGTTTTGATCTATGTAGTTAAATGCGCCGCCGAGGAAAGTACCAAACTTGTGCATTGCTGGGCCAAAGTTGCGCGACTTATATAACTCTTCGTGTAACCAGCTTTCTTCCAGATGGGTTTGGAAACAATCTAGATCTTTACCGCCTTCGACCTCGGCCAGCATCGCTTTAGCTAAAGTTTCGGCCGCGACAATACCGCTCTTCATGGCAGTGTGGGTGCCTTTGATCTTGGCAAAGTTTAAAGTTCCCGCATCGCAACCAATCAGCAGACCGCCGGGGAAACTCATCTTCGGCATTGAGTTCAGGCCGCCCTTAGTGATTGCGCGAGCCCCATAGGTCAAACGCTCGCCGCCAGTTAAGTATTTGGCGATGACTGGGTGAGTCTTATAACGTTGGAATTCATCGAACGGGCTTAAATGGGGGTTCTTGTAGTTGAGGTCGATAATCAACCCCACGGCAATTTGGTTGTCTTCCATATGGTAGAGGAAGCCACCACCCGATGCGCCATCGGTTAACGGCCAACCACCTGTGTGCACCACTTTACCTTGTTCGTGTTGTTCGGCGGGGACTTTCCAGATTTCTTTAAAGCCTAAGCCGTAATGCTGTGGTGTCTTGCCATTATCTAAGTGGTATTTCGCGATCAGCTGTTTGCCTAAGTGGCCACGGCAACCTTCTGAGAACACGGTATATTTGGCGTGTAACTCCATGCCGGGCATAAAGCTGTCTTTCGGCTGGCCGTCGGCACCGACGCCCATATCACCAATCAGGATGCCCTTCACGCTGTTATCTTCATTGAAGAGTAATTCGCTGGCAGCAAAACTAGGGAAGATTTCTACGCCGAGCGCTTCGGCGCGGGTCGCGAGCCAACGGCAGAGGTTACCTACGCTGACAATATAGTTGCCTTCGTTGTGCATGGTTTTAGGCACAAACGCATTGGGCATCAGCTTGCTGTCGGTGGCGGAATTGAGTAGATAGATTTCATCGTGGGTCACGGCTGTGGTGACGGGAGCGCCTGAATCGCGCCAGTCGCTGAATAGCTCATCTAACACTCGTGGTTCGAATACGGCGCCAGATAGAATGTGCGCGCCCACTTCGGAGCCTTTTTCTACCACGCAGACGGTAATTTCTTTGCCTGAACTCTGTGATATCTGCATCAACCGACACGCAGTGGCCAAGCCAGCTGGGCCTGCGCCAACGATAACAACATCGAATTCCATTGATTCGCGTTCCATCAGTTCACCTCTTCCTTCGCATATCCCCGATTTTTACCGGGTGTTGTAGTTTGTTTGTAAACGGGCGTTTTATTGCTGATGTCCACCTTACCTCAAAATTACCGCAGGGCACAGGGGCTAAGCGGGCTGTTTAGTCTAAATCATGACAAATCTTTGGGTGAGCGCTGTCACAGATTGTTCACGCCCACTTGAAGCGGATCAAGAAATACCTGTTTGGGGGTATAGCTAGGCAATACTTTCGGCTTATAATCACGGTTGACGGTTCTCCGAGCTTGCCTACCTAAGTCAACAGATATGGGGGTGTAGCCGTGGCAATAAGGCCACTGGGGTGAGTAAAGAAATGCACTCGCCTCCCACACTTGGAAAGGTGATCATGTCTCAATTACAAGACAATTTTGGTCGTAAATTTCATTACTTACGAATGTCAGTCACTGACGTTTGTAACTTCAAATGCAGTTATTGCCTCCCAGATGGTTATCATCCGAATGGCAAACAACAGTTTTTATCTCTCAGTGAGATAGAAAACCTTGTGTCCGCATTTAGCCAGGTTGGCACTCAAAAAATCCGTATCACTGGCGGCGAACCCACGCTGCGTAAAGATTTTACCGATATCATTCGAGTAGTCGCTGACAACCCACGTATTCATACCGTAGCCACTACCACTAATGGGTATAGGCTTGAGAAGCATGCCCAAGAGTGGTTCGACGCAGGGCTGCGCCGTATCAATGTGTCGGTAGACAGCTTAGATCCTAAGATGTTTTACCAGATCACCGGCGAAAATAAGTTCGACGAGGTGATGCGTGGTATCGATGCCGCCTTATCCGCGGGTTTTGAGCGCGTGAAGGTCAATGCGGTATTGCTCAAGGGTATGAACGATAAAGATTTACCGCGCTTTTTGAATTGGATTAAGCACACGCCCATCGACCTGCGTTTTATTGAGCTGATGGAAACAGGCCTTGGCCGCGAGTATTTCCAAGCTCACCATTTGGCGGGTGCCGATATCAAAGCGCAGCTGCAAGCCGAGGGCTGGCAATTAGATACGCCTCGCGCCGACGATGGCCCTGCGCAAAACTTCAGCCACAGTGACTTTAAGGGCCGTATCGGCTTGATCATGCCCTACGCCACTAACTTCTGCGCGAGCTGTAATCGCTTGCGGGTCTCGGCCAAGGGTAAGTTGCACTTATGCCTCTTTACCGAGTCTGGCATCGATTTGCGTGATCTACTGCAACACCCGAGTCAGCAAGCGGAATTAATCGAGCGGTTACACGGTCAACTGGCGCAGAAGAAGGAAACCCATTATCTGCATCAGGGCATTACTGGCGTGACGCAACATCTGGCCTCGATTGGCGGTTAATCTAACTTAGGTCTTAGTCTGCTTATCGCGTTATCTTTCATTAGGTTAGATTTCGCGATGGCGCTTAACTTCCCTATGCTTGAATTTGGCATCAGTTTAAAGGATCGCTTCAATGAGCAATGTATTTACCCATATTAACGCCGACGGCAATGCCCATATGGTCGATGTGACCGAGAAAGCCGTGACCGAGCGCGAGGCCCGTGCAGAAGCCTTTATCGAGATGGCGAGCACGACCCTCGAGATGATCATGAGCGGCAGCCACCATAAGGGCGATGTGTTCGCCACCGCGCGTATCGCGGGGATCCAAGCGGCGAAAAAGACTTCAGATTTAATTCCGTTATGTCATCCACTAATGCTAACTAAGGTTGAAGTCGAGCTCGAGGCTCAGCCTGAGCACAATCGCGTGCGCATCACTAGCCTGTGTAAATTGTCCGGTAAAACCGGTGTCGAAATGGAGGCGCTCACGGCGGCCTCTGTCGCAGCGCTGACGATTTACGACATGTGCAAAGCCGTGCAAAAAGACATGGTGATTTCACAGGTGCGCCTGCTCGAAAAACGCGGCGGCAAGTCGGGACACTTTAAAGCTGAATAACGTAAAGCGAGATAAGAATATGATTAACGTGTTGTTTTTTGCCCAAGTTCGTGAGCTTTTAGGAACTGCCCAGCTGAGTGTTGAAGCGAGTGAGCAGACACAAACCGCAGAAGGATTACGCGCAACACTCGCGGCCACCGACGATAAATGGGCCAAAGTGTTAGCCTCGGACAAATTGCTGGTGGCGGTGAATCAAACCATCAGCCAGTGGGATACACGAGTGAGCGATGGTGATGAAGTCGCCTTCTTCCCGCCTGTGACAGGAGGTTGATATGCGTTTACTGCCAAATGTGCGGGTGCAAACCGTCGATTTTAATGTGGCCGATGAGTACCACCAATTAGCCCAAGACAATAGCGATGGCGCCGTTGTCACCTTTGTGGGCAAGGTGCGCGACTTTAACGACGGTTCAGTGGTGACGGACCTGACCTTAGAACACTATCCCGGTATGACGGAGCGCGTGCTCGAGCAAATCGTGGTCGAAGCGCGTGAGCGTTGGCCGCTCAATAAAGTTACGGTTATCCACCGTGTCGGTACTATGGCGCTGGGTGAGCAAATTGTGTTTATCGGCGTCACCAGTGCCCATCGCAAGGCGGCCTTTGCGGCCTGCGAATTCTTAATCGACTTCTTGAAAACTAAAGCCCCTTTCTGGAAATTAGAAGCCAGGGACAAGGGCAAGAATTGGGTCGAAGCCAAGGACGCCGATGAGCAAGCGGCGCAATTGTGGCAACACAAAGACTAACGTAAGACTGAGTCAGTAGTAGGTGAGGGTGAGTTTATGCACAGTGTGACAGGGTTAGGCAAAATCTGGAGTTTAGTATTTGCTCTCGGCTTGTCGTGCTGTGTCGCCTTGATGCCTGCCATTAGCCGCGCCGAGACTGTGCCAGCGATTGCGGCCGCCGCCAATATCAAGTTTGCCCTCGATGATATTGTTAAAAACTTCAGCGCCGAAACCGGGCTTAAGGTGCGAGTATCCTACGGTTCATCGGGTAATTTTGTGGCGCAAATTCAACATGGTGCGCCGTTTGAACTCTTGCTCAGCGCCGATGAGCGTTATATCCATGAGCTGCAAAAAGCTGGCTTTACTCGCGATGCTGGTGTGCAATACGCGGTCGGTCGCCTAGCCTTAGTGGCCCCAAATAAGTCTCCCTTAACCTTAGATGCCGAGCTGAACGGCGTAAAAAACTTGCTCGCCGCAGGCAAGTTGGAGCGCTTTGCGATTGCCAACCCTGATCATGCGCCGTATGGGGAGCGTGCCCGCGAACTCCTACAAAAATTAGGTTTGTGGGACGGCCTACAAACTAAGTTAATCTTGGGCGAAAATGCCTCCCAAGCGGCGCAATTTGCCGTGAGTGGCTCCACCCAAGGCGGGATTATTCCGTTATCCCTTGCCTTAGCGCCACAGTTTAAGGCCTTAGGTCAGGCGATTGCCTTGCCCGAAGCATTGCATGGTCCACTCAATCAACGCATGGCATTGATGCCAAAAGCGGGAGCAACCGCAGAGCGTTTTTATCAATATCTTCAATCTGATGCCGCCAGAGCCGTATTCCTGCAATACGGATTTGGTCTACCTGCTCGGTAAGGCTAGACATGGATTGGCAGGCACTCTGGTTATCGGTCAAGCTCAGTAGCATCACGGTATTGGTGTTGATCCCGCTGGCGATTCTGGCGGGGCGAGCCTTAGCCTATCGTCAGTTTGTGGGTAAGTCTTGGGTTGAGGCCTTAATCATGGTGCCCTTAGTCTTACCGCCGACTGTGATTGGGTATTACTTGCTGGTGGGGCTAGGGAGTCAAAGCTGGTTAGGGCAATGGTTAGAGCGCCTAACCGGGCAGCAGTTAGTGTTTCATTTCTCGGGGTTAGTGCTGGCGTCTGTGCTGGTGAATATTCCGTTTGCGTTGCAACCGATACAACGCGCCTTTGAAGCGGTTCCCCACGACGTGCGCGATGCTGCAGCCTGTTGCGGCATGAGCAAACTTAAGATTCTGCTGAAAATTGAATTGCCTATGGTGTGGCCTGGGGTGCTGACCGCCTTAGTGCTGTGTTTCTCCCATGTACTCGGTGAGTTTGGGGTCGTGTTAATGATGGGCGGGAATATTGCCGGCGAGACCAAGACTATCTCGATTTCCATCTACGACAGTGTTCAGGCCTTCGATTTTGGTGCAGCTGGCACTATGTCATTGGTACTGTTGTTATTTGCGATTACCGCATTGGCGCTCACCACCAGTTTATCGCGGCGTTTAGGAGGTCAGCGTGGCGCAAATCATCGCTGATCTGTATTGCCAGATCCAAAACCAAAAGCATATTAAGCTGAGCGCCGAATTTAGCTGTAAAGCGGGTGAGGTACTGGCTGTCGTCGGGCCATCGGGGGGCGGTAAGACAACCTTGCTGCGGATGATCGCGGGGCTGAATCATCCCGATGCGGGCAGTATTGTGTTTGGTGAGACGCCATGGTTCGATCATCAAAGTCGCACCGCGCTAACGCCGCAGCAGCGCCATATCGGCTATATGCCACAGCATTTTGGGCTATTTCCCAATCTTACCGCGCTCGAGAACGTGGTTGCAGGGCTTGACCATATTCCCAAATCGGAGCGAATTGCGAGGGCGAAGGACTGGTTAGAACGGGTCAATTTGCATGGTTTGCCCGATAGACTGCCTATGCACCTCTCTGGAGGCCAGCGCCAGCGGGTTGCGCTTGCTCGCGCCCTTGCCCGTGAACCGTCGGTGTTGTTACTCGATGAGCCCTTTTCGGCGGTGGACAGAGAAACCCGCGAGCGTTTATACCTCGAACTTGCTCGCCTAAAAGAGCAGCTGCTTTGCCCCGTGATTATGGTGACCCACGATTTAAATGAAGCGCTGTTGCTGGCCGATTCGATGATCTTGATTAGCCAAGGTCAGATGTTGCAGCAGGGCGCGCCGTTTGAGGTGTTATCGCGTCCACGTAACGAGGCGGTTGCGCGGCAGATGGGCTTAAGAAATATTTTCGATGGCGAAGTGGTGTTCCAAGACCGTACTAAGGACATTACTTGGCTCAAATTTGGCGAGCAGCTGATCGCCAGTGATTTTGGCAAAGACCGCAGCGTGGGCAGTAAAGTGCGTTGGGTGATCCCGAATCAAGGCATCAGATTTAACGCCATCTCAAATGGACGTTTATGCCGCAGTTTTAATAAGTTAGATGTCACCATCGACTCCTTGCTGGTGATGGGCGAGTCGGTGCGCGTGGTCTGTTATGCCACTGGGACTGAGTTGCAACTTAATACGGAAGTGTCGCTCCATCTCGCGCAGAAACTTGGCTTAACCAAAGGGATGCAAACCACGGTTGCGCTCAAATCTGAACAAATTCATATTTTAGAGTAACCAAGTTTTTTGCCTCATTTCGCGAAATCTATTCTCCATTAACGAATAACTCAGCTTGATTTGCGAAGCTGCGCTGCCGTTAAATCCCTAGATGATCAAAGCTTAATCTTGTTTCCATCGGTGTTTCAGTAGGTATTAGGTAAACTCAATACATTCGTCAGTGCTTGCCGAGCCTGAATCAATCAGATTGAGCAATCCACATGGGTGATGAACGAGGCGCCATCATGGGCAAACAGGGATAAAAACGATGGGGTTTTGGCACGCCATCGACATCTAACTGATTGTCTCATAAGATACAAACTTAGCCGATTTTTATGGAGGAGCCATGAGACTATGGTTGCTAGGATTCATGTTGGTATCTGGGATTGCCACCGCAGCCCAGAGCATGTATTCGATGCTTTCGAGCGGTGAGTATCAGCCGCCGTTAAGTGTGATGCAGCAAATTGAGAAGGATTTTCCTGGCGTGATTGCCGAGTTTGAAATGGAAATGCAGGAAGGCGAATTGGTCTACCAGTTTGAGTTGATTAATCCGCTGGCGAATGCGATTACCCGTTTCGAATATCGGGCGCGAGATGGTAAGTTATTGAAACAAAAAGCGGGTAAAGTCACTGCCGACGATGTCGGTGAAGTGGAAGCCGCGCGCCTTATCAGCACTAAACATCAAACTTTCTCCGGCATTATTGCGATGGCGACTAAGGATCATAAGGCCTTTTTGACCGACGCAAAGTTAGATCATGACTTAGGTATCAGTTACTTAGAGCTAAAGTTGCTGGATGATACTGGTAAGTATAAATTGGCATTCGATATTGAAAATTTACGGCAACTACCTTTACTTAAGTGGGATTAGCACTGAGCATCACCGCTAAGTGAAGACAGAGGAGCGCAGCATACAGATGAAAATACTTTTAGTTGAAGATGATGCGACAACGATTGACTACATCGTTAAAGGATTTCTTGAGCAGGGGCATAATATTGAGACCGCCAGCGATGGTCATCAAGGCCTGTTGCAAGCCACGAGTGGTCAGTACGACCTTTTGATTCTCGACCGCATGTTGCCCCAACTCGATGGTTTGAAACTGCTGGCCGCCCTCAGAGCCACGGGTAACCAAACCCCTGTGCTTATCCTGTCGGCGCTGGCCCATGTGGATGAAAGAGTGAAAGGCCTGCGTGCGGGCGGCGATGATTATATGACTAAGCCCTTTGCCTTTTCGGAGCTGCTCGTGCGTGCCGAAAAGTTGATGCAACGGGGTCAATCCGTCCCAATTACCACTGATTTAGTGGTCGGCGGCTTAAAAATGGAGCTGCTCACCCGCAATGTGACTTTAGATGGTCACGATTTAATGCTGCAACCCAAAGAATTCCAACTGCTTAAGTATCTGATGGAACACGCCAATCAGGTAATTAGTCGCACGCTATTATTCGAAGCAGTATGGGATTATCACTTCGATCCCCGTACCAATGTGATCGACGTGCATATCGCCAAGTTACGCCGTAAGTTTGAAGAGTTGGGCCACGGTGAATTGATTGAAACCGTAAGGGGAGCGGGTTATCGCTTACGCCAAAGGCATTAAGCCTTACCAAAGCAGCGCCTGGCGCATCACTATTATCTTCTCGACCTTAGTGACTGTGATCATAGGCGCTTTGCTGTTTGCCCTTTATCGGCAGCTGATTATCGAACAGCAGTACCAAGTGACTCAGTATCTCGAGTCAGAAACCCAACGCTATCAGCAGCTTGCTCTTACTGTGGACCGTCGTAGTTTTGCGGCGCAAATCCGTGCAGCCGATCCGCAGACGGCGCTCATCGCCTGGCGCAACAGTTATGACATGGTTGGCGCCTTAAGCTTTATGCCCGAAGGCATGCCCATGCTGCCGCAAACTCGGGATTTCCCGATTTTAACTGGCGGCCCTGATAAGCTGCATATCCTTACCGGCGGCCTAGTGATGACCCGCTATGGCCCAGTGCTAATCGCCACCCGTACCGATAACTTAGCCACCTTGATTGATAAATTTATCAGTGCGGCGGCCACGGCCGTGATGTTGACCATAGTGTTAACCTTAGCGTTGGGCTATTTGTTTTCTAAGGCGATTTTGCGCCGATTAGTGCAGTACAACCGCTTGAGTGAGCAAATTGAGCGAGGGCATTACGATACGCGTCTGCCACTCAGTTGGCGTCAGGACGAGTTCGATATGTTGGCGCTGCAGTTTAATAACGTGCTGGATATTCTTGAGAATAACCTGATGGCGGTGCGCGGGGTGACTGACAATATTGCCCACGATTTGCGTACGCCCCTATCCCATATTCGCATCGGTCTTGAGGAGTTAGCGGCCAAATCCCCCGATGAAATCAGCGAAGGTTGCGCGATTTTGACCGAAGAGCTCGACCACTGCCTTGCGACCTTCGATGCCATGCTCTCGCTGACACGCATCGAGGAAGGTCAGCAAACTTTAGACCTGCAGGAGCTGAGTTTGGCGCAGCTATGTACCGATTTGTTGGACATGGCCGATGCGGTCGCCGAGTCGAATGAGCAAACCTTGAGTCTATCGCTCCTATCAGACCATAAGATTTATGGTGACAAGTATTTGTTGTTCCAAGCCTTATATAACTTGGTCGACAATGCGATGAAGTACTCAGGCCAAGGCGCTCGCATCGATATTATTCAATCTGGCGCCCAAATTAAGATTTGCGATAACGGCCCGGGGATCCCCGATGACAGCAAGGAAAGGGTGTTTGAGCGATTAGTGCGTCTCGACCCAAGCCGCCATTTGCAGGGCACAGGTTTAGGATTATCTATGGTCAAAGCGATCATGTCGCGGCACAATGCGCAAATTACTCTTTCGGATAATCATCCAGGCCTAGTGGTGACCATTCAGTTTTAGGCCAATATCCGCGTGACAGTGTTGAGAACCCCATGTACCGAATCATAGCCGATGAGGCTGATTTTCTTGTTATTTCTAAATCGCCGAATGTGCATTTTCACAGCCAAGATGGCACTGCGGGTGTCGTTGCGCAGCTGGAGCAGGATTTAGGGATAAAACTCTTTGCCGTGCATCGGCTCGATACGCCGACCTCAGGGCTGTTACTGTTAGCCAAACATCCTGCGGCGGCGCGGCAGTTGACTGAGCTTTTTAGCGCCCATCAAGTGCAGAAATACTATCTTGCACTCGCCAAAGGCAAGCCGAAGAAGAAGCAAGGCTGGGTGATTGGCGATATGGCTAAATCCCGCCGCAGCATGTTTAAGTTGCTGCGAACCAAAGAAAATCCCGCAATAACCCAGTTCTTTTCCACCAGTGTTGGCGAAGGGCTTAGGCTTTATTTACTCAAACCCCACTCGGGGAAAACCCATCAGTTACGGGTCGCGCTTGCAAGCCTTGGGGTACCAATTTTAGGCGATGCCCTCTACGGCTCGGATGTCGCCGACCGTTGTTATCTGCACGCCTATTGCCTGCATTTTCGTTATCAACATGAGGATGGTCACTGGCAAGAATATGCGTATCTTGATATGCCCGAGCAGGGCGAGGTATTTACCTTGCAGGGCGTGACTGAGGCGCTTAAACAGTGGCAAGCCCCCGAGTCATTAGACTGGCCCGAGCGTTAGCTCTGTGGTGTTAGGGCTTGGCAGATCCTGTCTCGCCCCTCTGATTTGGCACGATACATGGCATGGTCGGCTTCGATTAAGAGTTTGTCTAGCTCACAGCCTCGGTAAATGGTGGCGTAACCAATGCTGGCATAGAGTTGGATCTCCTGCCCTTGGCATTGCAGCGGATTTTCCCTCAACACCCTATGTAACTTATCTGCGACGGTTCTGGCGGCGGACGCGCTGGTGGCGGGCAGTAATACCAGAAATTCCTCTCCACCTTGGCGGCATAGGACGTCATCTTCCCTCAATACAGTGCTAAATAGTCTTGCAGCCGTGAGTAGGGCGAGATCGCCTACGGCGTGGCCATATTGATCGTTGATTTGTTTGAAATGATCGAGATCGAGCAGTATCAGGCTGTAGGGCTCAGCATTTTTTTGCCAGCGTTGATGGATAACCGTAAGCCGCTTTTGCATCGCCCGCCGATTCCATAGCCCAGTCAGTTGGTCTCGCTCGGCTAACACTCTGATTTTGCTGACAAGGCGTGTTATCGCATTGCCAATCATCACTATGTTGATGATAAGGGCGAGGACAACATAAAACCACAGCACGGGCGTTGCCTCCTCGCGATAGATGGCGATAAAGACATGGTTTTCGTTCGATGAAAGCAGGGCGATTAAGAAGCGAAGAGTGAAGATAATGACCATGGCGATTAATGGCAGCACCATTGCCGTGGCGACTTTGTTGCCAGCATCTGGCTTGATGGCAATAAAATTATCTCGAGTCAGCATCACAAAGGTAAGGGCGGCATTGGCAGAAAACAGCATGGCCAGTACTGGTTCTGAGTGAGAGCTCGGGGGAACCGTTAACATCAAGACTGCGGTGATAGTAAGAATGGTTAGATCGAACTGAGTGCTGTGCTTCAAGCGAAAGAGATACTGGGTCCCCCAACGCAGCATGATAAATCCCAACAAGATGATGATATCCGAGCAAAACCAATAGAGATAACTGTTTGATTCTGTCCGTTGGGTATTGAGTATGATGCCAAACAGCACAAAAAGGTTGGCGAGGGAAAACCGCATGCTGGCTAAGGTGGCGATTTTTAACGGTTGAGCGATTAATCCCCAAGCAATAGCGGCGGTGCCCGTGAGCAGGCAGATAAACTTAATCAGTAAAAGGGCTTGAGGATCCATGGTTAGGGTTCATTTTTTCCTTTAACTATAGATGGCTTTTTCAGTTTATGCGGACGTATATACCACTCAAACAAAACTGTGAACGATGAAAAAGTTGCAAACCTGCACACTAACTGCGAAGTTAGTTAAAGATATGGTCAATTAAGGACAGCCTGCTATGGATACAAACAAATTACTCTTAGTCATCATTGCGATTCTATTACCTCCAGTCGCGGTATTTTTAAAGGCGGGTGCAGGCAAGGACTTATTAATCAACATAGTGTTGTGTTTATTTTTCTGGTTCCCCGGTTTGTTGCATGCACTCTGGGTGGTGACGAAAGATTAGTGAATCCCCAATAAAAAAGCGCAACCTAGGTTGCTCTTTTTTATACGGTAAATTGGGTGTGCTAACTAGAAAGCCACTGTATAACCGAGTGTTGCTGTGCGACCCATGCCTTTGAAATAACGATCATTAGTACCCATAGTTTGTGAGTAGTAGTTGAAATAATCCTTATTAAACAGGTTTTGTACGCCTAAGGTTAAGGTGCCAGTGTAGAGCGGCATAGAGAATGACGCATCGACAGTGGTGTAGCCATTAAACTCGGCATATTTCTCGCCTGTGGCATCTTCGAAATCACGGTCCATAAAGTAGTTTGCCTGTACGCGCGTCGACATTTCGTTATCGAAATTATGGGTCCAGAACAGGTTGATACGATTCGGTGAAATGTTGGCACCATCGAGATCGGTATCCGTTTTGTTGTCATCATTCGAATCGTATTCACCGCGCTGAATCGCTAGATTCATGCCCAGATCGTCGTTGCTGGTCAGGTAGGCTGTGATATTGGCTTCGATACCGTCAATGACGCTCTTCTCACGTTTAACGTCGTAGAAGCCGTCGCTGTTTAAGGCTAAACGGGCGCCATAATCGGTGGCCGAACGGTAGTAAGCAATCTTAGCGCTCAAGAATTCACCTTGGTAATCGGCGCCAAACTCCACGTTATCCGTCACAATCGGTGCAAGGGATAGAGAGTCGCTGATACTTGGATTCGCTCCAGGGAAGCTGTTACCGTCGCGCAGAATACGGCCGATATCTGGCATGCCAAAGCCTTGGTTATAGCTAGTGTAAACGCGGATATCTGGAGTGATCTTGTAGGAGACACCTATGTTGAATAGGGTCTCGTCGAAACTCGCTTCGCCCCCTTCGATTTCTTTATTCCCTGCACCGTAGAGCGTCTTATAGTCATCGACATTGAGTTTAGCGTGCTCGTAGCGTACGCCGGTAGATAGGGTTAGATCGGTAATTAAATCATAATCTAACTGCAAGTAAGGCGCGAAGTTGTCATAGGTGCTTTCAGGTACCCACGACAGACCCGTCTGCACTAAATCCTGCTCTGTGGTATCGCGGAACAGGTCGATACCATAGGCGGCGTTGATACCCGTATCGGCAATATTTTTGGCAATTAACGAGGTCTTTAATCCCCATTTGACTGAAGAGTTACGCGATTGCTCATAGTACCAACTCTCGCCTTTAGGGCCTTCGCATTGTACTAGGTTGTCGTTATTGGCAAATGCAGGATCGTAGAAAGTCTTGTTACAGCCACCGCCATACACGGCCTCAAAATCTTGATTAAACAACTGAATACTCAGTTGTTGACCGGCAATATTCTCGTGAGTGTAGGTGAGGCTAGTCGTTGTGACTTGGTTGTTGGCCGCTTCCCAAGGTTGTTTTTCTTCGATTGCGCCCGTTGGTTTGCCAGTGGTGATATCGCCTTTCACCGGCATCCAATCGCCATTGTTCTCCATGTTGTAATGGTTAACCATCAGCTCTAAGCGCGACTCGGCAAAGTTATGGCCGAGTTTGATAAAGAAGTCTTTGCTCTGGCTGTCCATGGACTCGCCTTGCGTCGTGTCCACCCCAATCACATCGTGGTTTGCATCGTAGTACACGCCGTTATTGCGATAGCTCACCGAGCCCAACATATCGATCAGCTCGGATTCGCCCGAAAACGCATAGCTGGCACCAAAACTTACACCGTTCGATTTGAGCGAGTCGGGCACACTAACATCGAAACTGACGACGTGTTGGTTATCACCCGTTGGTTTTTTGGTGATGTAGTTGATGATACCGCCCTGTGCGCCTAAGCCGTGCATCGCATTGGCGCCGTGGATAATTTCGATACGCTCGATCATCGCAGGGTCGATAGTTTGTCCCGAACGACCACCACTACGCAGTGGGTTGGATTGGGGGACGCCATCGATCATTATTAATGGCGGACGGCCACGCAGGGTTTCGCCCGTGTTGCTCATCTTCTGGCGGCTGGGTGAAAAGCTAGGTGCTAAGTTGCCGATAATCGTCGACAAATCTTTAGTGGTGCGGAACTGCTCTTCGAGTTGCACGCGGTCGATAATGGTCACTGTATTGGGAATGGAGCTTGGCGATTTATCCATGCGGCTCGCGGTGACAGTAATCTTTTCGATGTCTTTATTCTTATTCGTTCCCGTATCAGGGGCTTCTTGAGCCACTGCGGATTGGGTGAGGGCGGTAAATACGGCGAGGGCAACAAACGAGGTTTTGAACGTCATATAACTTCCTGCTAAGGGCGAGTGAATTTGCTACACCGATATCCTTGGCATCAGACTATTCCGTTAAACAACATTGCAAATGATAACGATTTTTATTGCGACCGATTTTAAGGAAGTGAATTGGGCTTGTCTAGTCGAGTTGTAAATAAAATGCGTGGAAAAAGTGGCACTTTCTTGAACTTGTGACTCGGTTATCAATATAGGTGCATTTAGATTGAGGGTTTGCACGTAGGCTGAACCGCCGATTTGTTGCCGAGTCGAAGGAAGAATATAATGGCGGCCTTTTTCTCGCCTTGGTGCCGATATGAACCGTAAAAAGAAGATTAACCAAACGCTTAAACAGAAGGCGAAAAAAGCCAATGCCAAGTTGCATAGCAGCAATAAGCCTAAATACGTTTCTAAAGCCGAGCGAGCGGCGCAGGCTATCGCGGCAGAAACCGAGGTGACTCAACCCGTTGAACAACCCGCTGAAGTCGTAGCCAACGGGAATGCTTAACCGACCAACCTTTTACTTAGGGTCTAAATAGTCGATTGGATTTAAGTAAAACGCCTTTTTATATCCTTGGGTTGAAGTGTCGATTAACCAAGGTCTGGGTAACATGCTCAAAATGGAATAGTGCAAATGGGGCGGTTTGCCTTGGGCGTTCCCCGTTGTGCCGACAGTACCGAGCACATCCTCGCGTCCCGCAAATAACCCTGTCGATGCGTTAAGGCTATCGAGGTGGGCAAAATAGTGGATTTGCCATTTGGGACCAAGTCCTACCACCACCTTGCCACCCTTAAAAAACTCCCCTTTATACAGAAGTAACAACGGCGTTGGTGCGATTACGGGCGTATTGGCCGCGGCAAATATATCAATGCCTTTGTGGGTGCCTGAGCTGCCCCAGGGTTCATACCAAAAGGTTTGGCTATTCCAATCCTTATTGCTGGCGCCTTTGACTGGGATGACGGGCTGTTCTGGCACTAGGCACCCTGCAAGAATAAAAAGCAGCATGGCGAGCGTGATAAATTTGAGCTTCATTTTGACCTCCGTTTAACGCTGCTAGTGGAACTCACTGAATTCATGCCAATTCGCGGGGTACTGACTGCGCTCGGCCTCACTGAGTGATAGCCAGTAAGGCCGCCAAAACCTATCGCACCAAAACTCAATATTGCCCTGCAGACTCCCGAGTGTATCAGGATCGACATCAGGAAAGCTTTCCCACGGTGCTGGTGGCGCGGCCTTAAAGCCGATTAGTCGTTGCAGCAGCGCGATATCATTGCTGATGAGTAGCACGCAGACTCCTGCAAAATCAGCATATTGATGTAGAAAAACATGGCTTGGTTCTTGGGCATGGTGCAACAGCTTACTCAATGCTGCATCCTTTTCAGCAATAGGCGCGAATGCCATCTCGGTGAGCAGGGCATCGAGTCGCGGTTTATCTTGGTTACTCAACAAGCAATGTATTTGATAGGCGGCGAGATCTGGCTGCATCGCGGCGGTGACGATCGGATAAACTTGATGGCTGGGCAAAAGCAGGTGAGGTAAGGGCTCATTAAAAATCGCTCGGAGATCCGCAGTCTGTGAGTCTATATTCGCCTTAGGGCCGAGGTGTCGTTTTAGCCAGTCGAGTAGTCCCATTTTTGTCATCCTAATCTTAGCGTTTAAGTGGAGTCGCTTGTTGGTTTGCTTGGGTATTTCCCTCAGTACCTCCTTCAACACTCTCCCCAACGCTCTCCTCAACCTCTCCCGCGATAATCATGGTCGCAGGAGCTTCCCAGCGTAGCCAACCCTTGGTGCGAGGGGCATCGATATACCACAGACCTTCACGTTGCACTAAGGGAAAAACCTCCCGTGAGGGCGAAAAAGGACCGGGGTTCTGCTGGGCAATTTCGATACTGGTCTCTGTGACGCTGGCGACAATCGCGACATGGCCGTAGGGATTAAACATCCATGGCGCGAATACCAGTAAGTCGTCGGCCATAGGTTTGCTTTGGCTGCCATTGGTATATTGCCGTAGGGCGCGTTTTTCATTCCAGCTCGCATCGGGCAACAGGTCGTTGAAGAAGTCTTTAGCGTGACCGAAACTGTCGGGCATTTTGTGCTGATAACGCAGATAAAAGTAACGTTTAACGAACTCTACGCATTGGTATTTGATGCCCAAGTTATAGCCGTCGAGGGAGAGGTTGCGCCCCTCGTTAGTGTTGACGCCGCCGTTATAATAAATCTCGACGCCATTGAGTGAGTCGAGCACATCACCCACTTGATAGTCCGTATTTAAGTTATAACGAGTCAGCCCGTGGTAGCCGAGATAACCAAGGCCGCAGACTAGGCTCGCTGCGAGTATCAATAAACGAAAACCTTTCACCATCTTTAGTAGGACATTCTCAAAAGATAAATTGATTCAGCAGGATACAAGGTCGGATTGTATGCTGATGTCGCTAAAAACGTCTAGGCGTACTGACTGTTTGCCGGGAGCTTAATGCTTTCGTAGTACTTAAGAAGTGGAGGAACCTTAGCGGCGCACTGATTAAGCGCCGCTAAGGAGAAACTTCTATGACTATTTGTTGGAGGCGAGTTTGACTGGAACTACTTCAAACTCGGGTCTGTCTTTGGGTAAGAATGACTTCCACCACCCTTGATTGAGCGCTGGGCTGTGGGCTAGCTCATTGAGGTTAATCCCCTGACCAAATTCAGGCGTCAGCAGGGGGACTGCATAGGCTTTCGCCGCCGCGGCAATTCGCTCTAAGGGTTCGTACCAACTGTGCAGCGCTAAGTCGAAACTGCTGTTGTGGATTGGGATAAGGTATTGACCTTGAAGATCTAAATGCGCCCGCAGCGATTGCTCAGGTTGCATATGGATATCGGCCCACATCTCATCGTAGGCGCCAGTTTCGACTAAGGTGAGGTCGAAGGGGCCAAGTTTATCGCCAATCTTTTTAAAACCATCAAAATAGCCTGAGTCGCCACTGAAAAAGATATTTAACTCAGGGGATTGAATAGCCCAAGAGGCCCACAGGGTTTGATTTCTGTCTTTCAGTCCTCGGCCTGAAAAATGTTGTGCGGGGGTGGCGGTAAAGCGCACACTTTGCTGCTCGGTTGCCTGCCACCAGTTGAGGGCGACAATTTTTTCCTTCGGTATCCCCCAAGCAATCAAATGTTTATCGACGCCCAGTGGCACAATAAACTTCTGAGTGCGCGCCGCGAGCGCCACTACGCTTTGCTTGTCTAAGTGATCATAATGATCGTGGGACAAGATAATCCCAGCGAGCGGCGGAATGTTCTCGAGCTCAATGGGCAGAGCGTGAAAACGTTTTGGACCAAACCATTGGCTGGGTGAGGCGCGCTTTGAAAACACAGGATCGGTTAACCAATACTGGCCGTTTAGCTGTAACAGCACAGTCGAGTGGCTGATTTTATACAGCATAGGCGTTGCCCCCGCCGTGGCGGACAGTTGCATGGGCTGAATCGGTAGCGCTTGGCTCGGACTCTTATCGGGAATGCGTTCAGTGACGTAACGCCATAAAATAGCAGGTAAATTACCTTCACCACTGTGAGCGTTTGGCGCTTCATTACGAAAGCGTTGATCCTGAGTTGGGGCAGTTTGAATGGTGTTGGGATCTAAGGTCATAATAACACTCCCGAGTAACAGTATGGCCAAGGTGATTTTGAGTCGCATCGTAAACTTGATAAAAGTAAACTACACAGTGTAGTTTACTCAGGGCTGTGCAAAAGTAAACTCAATAGTGTAAAATCTCGGCAAATATTTTGATGGCATACCACAATGGCAGAAAAAGCAGTAAAACTGACACATTCCCAAATGAAGCGTTTGGCGATCCTCGACGCGTCACAGGAAGAATTTATGGTCAATGGTTTTGCCGGCGCCAGCATGGATAGAATTGCCCAGCGTGCCAATGTCTCCAAGCGCACTGTTTACAATCATTTCCCCAGCAAAGAAGTGTTATTCGAGGCGACAACCGGTGACCTGTGGGCGCGCACTAAGGAAGCGGCCACCTTGGCATTTAATCCTGAGCAGAGCCTCGAATCACAATTGCAACAGATTGCGCGTCGCTGCTGGGAGTTATATCAGCAACCGGATTTCCTACGAGTGGCAAGGGTAGTGATGGCCGAATTTATTCGCTCACCGGTTCAAGCGACCGAGGCCATGGAACGATTAGCTAAGCAAGAAGGTGGATTAGAGGCGTGGCTTGCCGGAGCTGTGGCTCATAAGGCATTAAAAATCGATAATATTCCACTGGCGGCAACCCAGTTTTGGGGGATGTTTAAGGCATTCGCCTTTTGGCCGAAATTGTTCCATTTGAAAAATCACGATGAGCAACGGCAAGAGATCATTGATGCCAATATCCGTATGTTCCTTGCCATGTATCGCGCTTAACTTTCACTTATTACAAGCATAAGGCCGATAACGTTTTCACGTTATCGGCCTTATGTGTTTTATCACTTCAAATCGTGCTTACAGTAAGGTGGTCGCCAGCAGATAACCGACGGTCGACGCCGTACCCACACCGATCAATCCCGGAATAATAAAGCTGTGGTTAATGATGAACTTACCAATTTTGGTGGTCCCTGTTCGGTCGAAGCCGATACAGGCCAAATCGCTTGGATAAGTGGGTAGCACAAAGTAACCATAGCTCGCGGGTAAAAAGGCAATCAACAACTTAGGATCGACACCTAAAGCTAAGCCCATGGGCGCGATAGCCGTGAGCGCCGCCGCTTGGCTGTTGACCAGTTTTGAGATTAAAAACAGCACTAAGGCATAGGTCCAAGGTTGGTTTTGCACTACATGGGAGAGGTTTTCCTTCAGTACATCCATATGGCTGATAAAGTAAGTATCACTCATCCAAGCCACGCCAAATACTGAGAAAATCGCTACCATGCCGGCCTTAAACACTGGGCCATTGGCAATTTCTGTGGGTTTGACTTTGCAGCTCATTAAGATAAAAGCGCCAGCGATCAACATCATCATCTGGATCACTAAGTTCATCGATAGTGGCGCCAGCTTGCCTTTTACCTCAAACACAGGCCGCAGTTCGCTAAAGGAGCCAAGTAACACCACGGCGGCGATAGCGGTGAAGAAAATCCCCGTCGCCCAATAGGCTTCCTTCGGAAAGGTTTGATCCAGCAGAGTCTCGCTCTTGTCGTAGATAAACGCCCTTTGTTCGGGATCTTTAATTCGCGCCTGAAACTCTTCGTCCTTATCTAAATCTTTACCACGACGCAGGCTCCAGAGTGCCGCCACTAACACACCGCAAAGGGATGCTGGTACAGACACCATTAAAATTTCCAGCATGCTGTAGGCATGGCCGACACCATGCTGCGCCGCCAAAATCGATACCATAGAGACCACGGCGACCGACACTGGAGAAGCGCAAATCGCCATTTGCGAGGCGACTGATGCCACCGCCATCGGGCGTTCTGGACGAATGTTTTTCTTCAGGGCGATATCGGAGATGATCGGGAACATGGTGTAAACCACATGGCCAGTTCCGCATAAAAAGGTTAAGGTCCAAGTGGTGAGTGGCGCCAGAATGGTGATGTATTGCGGATGGCGGCGCAGTAAACGCTCGGCAAACTGCATCATCACATTTAAACCACCTGCGGTTTGTAACACCGAGGCACAGCCGATCACCGCAAGAATGGTGAGCATCACCTGTACGGGCGGTTGTCCGGGGGCGAGACCAAACACAAACGTCAGTAAAAATAAGCCGATACCACTTATCAGCCCTAGTCCCATACCACCATAGCGAGTACCGAGCAGTAAACAGCCGAGTACGACAATAAATTCCATTAAAATCATTTGATTCACCCCTGCGGAACCTGCCGCGCGATTTGCATTAGGACTAGCTTTATTTGGCGCTATTGTGCGAGGGGAATGGATTTGAGAACTTGCGCTGGCGCAAGGTGTAAATAAAAAGTGGCATTGGATTTTTCATAAATTTGAGCTAGCGCTAGAAACGCGCGAGTATAAGTTGCATTCTTGTTAACTAGGATACGCTAAAGACGCCAGTAGCCAAGTAAAAACGCGTCTATCAGTACTTGCTCCGGTAAAAATAACCATAACAATTTCCAAGGATGTCCAAGTGAAACCTGCCACCTATAACACCGAAGCTTTCGATGAGTGGATCCGCAGTCGCTTTGTGGAACTTAACTCCCAGCTCGAACAGCTTTATTACCAGCAGACCGACCGCGCCAATGTGCAAGATATCGGCACCGAGCTTAAGCAAACATTAGAAAGTGAAGGGCGTGAGCTGATTAAGGCGCTGCTCGATGAAGGCAATACCGATGAAGGCTTCGACAGTGCCTTCGATCTACTAGGGAATGTCGGCCTATATATGGCCGCCTGTCGTCGCCATGAGATTACCGAGCCGACGCGGGAAACCACTTCGCCACTGGTCGAGGCGTCGGCGTTAGCTATGCATATCGGCGCCTCCATCGGCGTGACGCCACGCTTTGCTACTGCTCATTTGACCACCCATAACCGTGCCCACAATGGTATCTACAAACGCTTTACCGATCTGCCCGACGAGAAGCTGTTTGTGGATTACAACACTAAGGGCATCTTGGCCTATAAGCGCGCCAGCGATGCCTTATTAAAAATTCAACCCTTGGGGATCTCTCATCCTATTAGCCACGATTTACTGCGGGTGGCCAAGCAGGCATTGCAGGATGTGATTGAGTCAAATCAGCAGTTATTCAAACGGTTAGATACCGATCGCTTCTTCTATTGCGTGCGCCCCTATTACAAGCCCTATCGGGTTGGCTCTGTGGTATATCGCGGCGCCAATGCTGGCGACTTTGCCGGAATTAACGTTATCGATTTAACCCTAGGCCTCTGTTTTGCCAACGAATCGGCCTATTCGCAAATGCTGGTGGATAAGTTTTTATACATGATGCCAGAGGATCAACAAATCCTGCGGGAGTGTATGCGCCGCCCGAATTTGATGGATGACTTTTTACAGTCCAAGGCCTGCGTGCAGCAGGATTGGTATCAGGAAAACCTTAAGCTGTTTATCGAAGTCTGTGAATTGCATGGCGAAACCGCCATTCAACACCACAATGAGTTGGTGACTAAATACATTGCCGAGCCTTCGGTGAATATGGAGCAGCAACATTTAGCCAAGGTCACCGCCAGCGGCCCACCGTTGCATGTGCTGCTCGGCTCCCTCGAGCGCTTAAGGGATAGACGCGCGGCGGTGTTGCGACACGATATTCGCACCCGTTATCACGATCTGAAAAAACTCAAAGACAGTTTAAGGTAAGGCCATGCTGCTAAATGTAAAACAAGACTTTTGCCTCGCAGGCCCAGGGTATTTGCTCAACCATTCAGTGGGGCGGCCACTTAAATCGACCGAGCAAGCATTTAAGCAGGCATTTTTTGCGCCTTGGCAGGATTCTGGCCGCGAGCCTTGGGGCCAATGGTTGGGCGTCATCGATAACTTTACCGCGGCGCTGGCGAGCCTATTTAATGGTCTGCCGCAGGACTTTTGCCCGCAGGTGAATCTATCGAGCGCTTTGACCAAAATTGTGATGTCCCTTGATAGATTAACGCGAGATGGCGGCGCCGTGGTGCTGATGAGCGAGATTGATTTTCCCAGCATGGGGTTTGCCCTGAAAAAGGCATTGCCCACAAGCTGTGAGCTGCGCTTTATTCCCAAGGGCTTAGATGTCACCGACCCCAATGTGTGGGACGCGCATATTTGTGCCGATGTCGATGTAGTCTTTGTCAGCCATGCCTATTCTAATACTGGTCAGCAGGCGCCATTGGCGCAGATCATTCCCCTTGCCCGTGAGCGCGGCTGCTTGAGTTTCGTGGATGTAGCGCAATCGGCTGGGATTTTACCGCTGGATTTAGCCAAGCTACAGCCGGACTTTATGATTGGTTCGAGTGTGAAATGGTTATGCTCAGGCCCGGGAGCCGCGTATCTGTGGGTCAATCCGGCTATTCTGCCCCAGTGTCAGCCGCAGGATGTGGGTTGGTTTAGCCATGAAAATCCCTTCGAGTTTGATATCCATGATTTCCGCTATCATCCTTTGGCGCTGCGGTTTTGGGGCGGTACGCCTTCTATCGCGCCCTATGCGATTGCCGCCCACAGCATTGAATATTTTGCCAATATTGGCTCACAGGCGATGCGTGAACATAACTTGCGGTTGATGGAAAGTGTCGTCCAGACATTGGAATGTGAGTTGGTCTCGCCACGGGAAGCCGATAAGCGCAGTGGCACCTTGATCCTGCAATTTAGCGAGCGCCAAGCAACCATCATGGCGGCGTTGGCGGAGGCGAATATCAGTGTCGATGCCCGCAGTTTAGGAATACGCGTATCGCCACATATCTATAACGATGAGGCCGATATCGCGAAATTGCTTGAGGTAATAAAAGCCCATCGTTAATAGATTGAACAGGGCTTGCTCGAAGCGGCTACGAATGGGGTGCGCTAAGGCGACCTAGTTGCACCCTATGCCGATATGACATTACCCCTTAGCCTCACGGGTTGAGGCTAAGGTCATTTATGGCTGGCGAATATGTTTAAATACTGTAGTTATAGCGGCAGAACATAGACCGTGGGGTGCGAAGCTCAGGATTGCTTGGGGTGATCGCCAAATCGACGGGTAGCATCACTGCATCGACTACCAGTGAGCCGCCCATATCCACCAGTGTCAGTGGGACAGTAAACAGTAACAGAGGCGGAGCGGATATCGCGGATATCACCACACACTCCTCGCCATTATCGACAGCTGTTTGCACACTCGAAAAAGAGTGACCCCAGGTTGAATCTGCTCCCATTCTCGATGTTACCGCTGCGCATCCACTAAGATACCCGCATACAACTAACCAAGCCAACCAACGCATAACCACTCCATTGTTTATGTTTGAAAAACCGCATCGCTTCCATGTGGCTGACTCGTTTGATCGACTTCGCGTTCTGGTACTGCGGTAGCATAGCGGATTTTACTCGGCACAAATGTGCTCTGTTTCAATGGTTTGGCATTCTAGTCAGATAAGTTTCGTTGTCAATTATTCGGCAACTATAGCTCTATGGCTCAAGCCTTTTGCGATTGAGGCGTTCAACAATCTGGCTGGCATTGAGATCGTGGACGACGTTTATCACGGTGGAAGGTGCGTCGGTAATGGCGCCTATCACCACTAGAATGGGGATGGTTTCCATAGGTAACCCTAAGGTGGTGACGATAAAAATCTCCCCGAGGAAGGCGCCGCCCGGCACGCCACCAATGATGAAGGCGGACAGGACGGAGATGAGTATGGTCACCATAAACACATCGACCGTGAAATCTAACCCGAGCAGAGAGTAGATAAACACAATCTTCAGTGCGGTGATAATGGATGCGCCGCCCTTATTCAAATTCACCAGCAGCGGCAGGCTGATATCGGCGATTTCGGGTTTTATCCCCATCTTCAGCGCCGCCCTTAAGGTGACTGGCAGAGTCGCGAGGGATGAAGTCGTGCCTAATGCTGTCACTGCGGGTTCGAGGGCGTGGCGCCAAAATTGTCTAATCCCGTGCATGCCGCCGCCAAGCCAGGCATAGAAGGTGGAGCCGACGGTGAGGTAGATAAAACAGGCTACTAAAAATAATCCCACGGCGCGGGCAAAGGTCACCACAAGCTGCGGATCTTGACTCGCCATGGTGGAGGCAAAGTAAGCGCCAAGGCCGACGGGGGCGGCAAGCATAATAATGGCGACTATCTTCATGATGACGGTATTAAAACTGTCGAGCAGTGCCGAGACTTTACGGCCATCTTCACCCGATTGACCTATAGCGATTCCGGCAATCACCGACATGATGATAAGCGCCAAGATATTGGATTTGGAGAGTAATCCAGAAAAGTCATTGGTGGTCAGCAGCGCCACAAAATCCATCTTCCCCGAGGTGTCGCTAACGGTTTGATTAAGATCGAGGGTCACGCCTTGGGCTGGATCAAACATCAGTGACAGTAAGGTGATGCCGACGGCGGGAATAATCGCCATCAGAATCGAGACGCCCATAATCGACACTAAAATCGCCCCAAGCTTTTTTAAGTCCGTCATGCGGGCTATCGATGAGGTTACGCTGATCGCCACTAAGGGCACGATAATCATAAACAACAGATTTAAAAAGATTTGCCCTAGGGGCTTGAGCTTGAGCGCTAAGGATGGCCAATAGATGCCGATCATGCCGCCAAGTAATAATGCACTGAGCAGCACAATAGAGTCTTGATAGGGTTTGAGTTTTTGCCACATAGCTAAGCGCCTATTGTTATTTTTATCATTGTGTTGGTGAGTCATTAGGAGCGCCCAAATGAGAGGAGTCAATCATGCAGCATGGACATGCTCAAGCTAGCGAGTCATTCGCATAAGCGCAAGAAGGGATTGGAAATAAACTCTTTTTGGGTTTGGGGTTACGGGTAACAAGCGTGCTTGAGTCTATTCTGCATCTGATTTCGGACGATGTGACTCTTGTTAACATGATAGCTTCTGTTTAGGTGTATTAGCCGCACGGCGAGGGCACGTCAGTAGAAAGGTGTATTTACCTAGTTAGGCTCGTTTGTAACGTTGTGCCTCGTTCGTTTATTGATTAGCTTACGCAGTCTGGGTTTTATGCAAACACCCAAGGCCAAAATTACTAGTTAATCAGGATGAATCAAATGCTAAAAAAATGGATTGCGATACTGTTACCCGTTGCCGTATTAGGTTTGAGTGGCTGCGCCTCGGTCAGTGATACTGATACCGATTCGACGGTAGCAAGCAGCGCCGAGAAGAAAGTCAGCAAAAAAGATTGTAACAAAGTCATGACCACGGGTTCGCGCCTTGGTCGTTGCAGATAATCAGCTTGATCCTGCATGCATCAGCATAAAAAACGGTCCACTTGGGGACCGTTTTTTGTTTGTGGCATTTGCTCAACCCGCCTTAAGGGAAGGCTGAACACAAGTGATTGATGCCTTTTAGGCTGTGATCACCAACTCAGTTGATAATTGAGCGCAAAGGTGCGACCGCGGCCATGGTAGTCGAACATAGACTCAGGACCGTAGGTCGGACTGTAGAAGTACACCGCTCTTTGGCCCCACAGGGTGCTGTAGTCTTTATCGAGCAGGTTTTCGATGCCGTAGCTCAAGGTACCGACGGGTAAATCGATAGAGCCCAGTAAATCCAGCGTCGTATAGCTATCAAGCTCACTCGCTAGGCCATCGTTGGTTTTGAAGCGATAGTCAGATTCGGCGCTGAAACTGTGCTCAGCCTGTAAACGGATCTTCTGTGTGTCGCCGCGCCAGCCAATAAAGGCGGTGGCCTTAGAGGGCGAGGCATAAGTGACGGTTTCATCGATCCAGTTATTCTCATCCTTCACTTCACTGCGCACCAGATGCAGGTTGGTGCCGACTTGCCAGTCGGAGCTGATATCAAAGTTCAGTTGTGCCTCTAGGCCATAGCTGCGCTTATCTTGGTCTTTGACATTGATGGTCAGATCTTTGCTGTTGACCTCAATGACCTTGTCAGACACGGCATAATAGACGCTGGCTTGCGCCTGCCAACGGTCTGCAAGATAACGCCATCCCAGCTCCATGGAGTCGGTCTTGATCCCATCAAGGCGCGTATCATTGATATTGATGCTGTTTTGCAGCTGTAAGTAACCGTCGGCATCGGCCTTGTAGGTGCCGCGGCCATAGTATTTCGATAGGTCTGGCAGTTCAAAGCCTTGGGAATAGGCAAGCCAGAGTTGTTGGTCTTGGCTTAATTTAGCCACCAAGCCGAGATTGACTAACCCAATGTTATAGTCGGTGCTGCCGCCTTTAATGGCATCGGCTCCCTTGGCCTTGCCAGAGGCGATCGCCACCTGTTGGTTATAACCGATAAAATCATCAACGCTGTTTTCCATGTGTTGATAACGATAGCCTGCGTTTAGCACCAAAAAGCTATTCATCTCCCAACTGCTTTGGACAAATGCGGCAATGGATTCGACCGAAAAGTCGACATAACGGCCGGTAGTGAACAGCTCGCGCATCACTAAGCCGCCGTGTTGGTTGGCGGCATCGAGATCGAAGCTCATTTGGCTCGAATCAAAACTTTCTTTATCCCAATCCAGTCCCCAAGTGAGAGTGAGGCTATCGACGGGCTTGGATTCCACGACTGCCTTCAAGCCATAAATGCTGGTGTTTTGGGCCGATGCTGAGAAGTTGTAGACGCCGATGGTTTCATTGACATAGGGGAACGGGTGGAAATCCAGATTCTCTTTGCGATAAAAGCCTTGTAAATACAGGGTTTGACCAAGAAACCCATTCTGGGAGTAGGACAGATTCAGCAAAGTGCGCTCGGTGGCGGGGCTGCGGTCAGCGTCTAATCCCTTACGGGTTTCGAGCACTGAGGCATCGCCAGTGACGCCGGAGAAGTTCTCACCCATGTACAGACCATGTTCATCGTCTGAACCGTTGCGATAGTATTGCGCCATGGCACTGAGGTTGGCGTCATTGGCAAGCTGCCAATCCATATTCGCCATCAAATCATAACCTTGGGTGTACTGCATTCCGGTTTGGGTAATGTCCAGCATCACAGGGTTGCTGCTGCCATCAAACCATTGACCGTTTTCCTGCCAAGCGGCACTAAAGCGCCCCATAAGCGAATCACTGCCTCCGGTCACCGCCAGCGCGGTGCGGTAATCTAAATCATCACTGCTATTAAAGCCGGATTTGAATCCCGCTTCGGCTTCGAAGGTATCACTGCTGTCAGCTGCTTTTTTAGTGACAATATTAATGGCACCGCCCAGTGCGCCACCGCCATAGATAGCCGACGCGCCAGCGAGCACTTCGATGCGGGCAATATTGAATGGATCGATACTGTCGAGCTGACGGCTGATACTGCGGGAGGTGTTCATCGACACGCCATCGATTAAGACCACCATGGCGCGACCGCGAATATTCTGGCCAAAGTTGGTGCGCCCTTGGCTGGACACATCCATCGACGGCACTAAGGCGGCGAGCATTTCCTTAATACCTTTGCCGCTATCGGTTTGCTCGCGAATGCTGGCTTCATCAATGATCCACACAGTGCTGGAGAGATCGCTGATTTGGGTCGGTGAGCGGGTGGCGGAGACCACCATGCGCTCCATATCGTTTTCAGCGGCTGTTGCCACATTAATAAGCCCCAGTTGGCAGATAACTGCGGCGGCGACTAGGCTTATCGGCCCCATAGACTTAGGCATAGTATTCTCCATCAAAAACAACAGGTACATGAGAAGCCAAAAGGACAGCACTGTGGTGCCTTTCCTCGCGACCCAGAAAGCGTTTTTAATGGTTTGAATTCAATGCGCTAACTGAATATGAATGGAGAGTATTCCGTGTTTGGCTCCAAAAAAGACGCATTATTATAGTTGTAATCGAGAATCGTTCTTAATTGAATTTACAAAGCCTTTACTTTTTTATGCACCCAAAATCACGAGGCAACAACAAATGGACAGATAACAAAGAGGTCGGAGTGTATGTGTGTAGAGGTGTTGAATAGGCAGGGGAATACTTGGGAGTCACAGAGCGATAGAAACAAAAAAGCCCCGACAGAAGACCGTCGGGGCTGTTAGATGTTGTGCAGCTAATCGATGCCGTTAGCCATTACAGGCTGTAGTACATCTCGAACTCTAATGGGTGAGTTGTACGGCTTACACGCTCAGCTTCTGCAGATTTCAGTGCAATGTAAGACTGGATGAAATCTTCGCTGAATACACCGCCGCGAGTTAAGAACTCGTGGTCAGCTTGCAGGTTTTCAAGCGCGTTTTCTAATGAAGTCGCTACTTGTGGGATTTCAGCCGCTTCTTCAGCTGGCAGATCGTACAAGTCTTTATCCATAGCTTCGCCTGGATGGATCTTGTTTTGGATACCATCGATACCCGCCATCAGCAGTGCTGCGAAACCTAAGTATGGGTTTGCATGTGGATCTGGGAAGCGAGTTTCGATACGACGGCCTTTAGGGCTTGGTACCACAGGAATACGGATTGAAGCGCTGCGGTTACGTGCTGAGTAAGCTAACATCACTGGCGCTTCGAAGTGTGGTACTAAACGCTTGTAAGAGTTAGTGCTTGGGTTAGTGAAAGCGTTCAGCGCGCGAGCGTGCTTGATGATACCACCGATGTAGTACAGTGCAGTTTCACTTAAACCAGCGTATTTGTCGCCTGCGAACAGGTTCACACCGTCTTTAGACAGAGATTGGTGAACGTGCATACCGCTACCGTTGTCGCCAACGATTGGCTTAGGCATGAAAGTCGCAGTCTTACCGTAGGCGTGAGCCATGTTGTGTACTACGTACTTCAGAATTTGGATTTCGTCCGCTTTCTTAGTCAGAGTGTTGAAGCGAGTTGCGATTTCGTTTTGACCCGCAGTCGCCACTTCGTGGTGGTGAGCTTCAACCACTTGGCCCATTTCTTCGAGCACTAAACACATAGCGCTACGTAAGTCTTGTGATGAGTCAACAGGAGCTACTGGGAAGTAACCGCCTTTCACGAATGGACGGTGACCAGTGTTGCCACCTTCGTAGCTAGTGCCAGAGTTCCATGCCGCTTCTTTAGCGTCGATTTTCACGAAACAACCAGACATGTCAGTACCGAAACGTACATCGTCGAACAGGAAGAATTCTGGTTCTGGTCCAACTAATACAGTGTCAGCGATACCGGTAGAGCGTAAGTATTCTTCCGCTTTTTTGGCGATAGAACGTGGGTCGCGGTCATAACCAGTCATAGTGCCTGGCTCGAGAATGTCACAGCGGATCAGGGCAGTGGTTTCTTCGGTGAATGGGTCTAATACAAACGTGGTTGGGTCTGGCATCAGCACCATGTCTGATTCGTTAATGCCTTTCCAGCCAGCGATTGACGAACCGTCAAACATTTTGCCGTCTTCGAAGAAATCAGCGTCTACCTGATGAGCAGGGATAGATACGTGCTGCTCTTTACCTTTGGTGTCGGTAAAACGTAAATCAACAAACTTAACTTCTAATTCTTCAAGTTGCTTTAAAACTGATTCAACTGACATTCTCAAGTCTCCGGTAGGGTAAAGGGATGTCCCTTCTATAATCTTTTAACTCAAGTCGCGCTTGAGCCAAACTTACAAGCTATATAGCGATATCTATGCCAACAATTTAAGGTGTTGATAATCAAAGGCTATATATTTTAGTGCACAACAATTCACTTCGTGTTGCACTATATTGGTGCGTTTGCATGTGGCATTTTGGTGCATTAATCCATTTTGGTGCGCACCGTCACAACACCATTTTAGTGCAAGCAACTTGAGTGCAATCTCGCAACGCCTATTTATCCCGAACTCGTCGGCCCATTAAGCACAGAGGCAAGCCGGATTAATATCTCAATTCTGGCTTTTGACAAGATTCGAAACCAAACAAAGCACAACGAATTTAGCACATTAGTGTGGCGAGAGAACCGTGCAAGCTCACTATTTCAATCGCCCGCAATAATGTCACAAAACTGTGGCAACCTAAGCTGTTTTTCGCGGGGCGGTTATGGCTGGTTATATTGAATAGTGCTTAATTATCAGATCATTAAGAGCGTTGTTCGCAATGTGGAATAGAGTTTGTTGAAACTGAGGCCAAAGGAATCCGCAGAAACCGCTAACTGATGCCTGCTGCGCTTATTTTTATGGCCCACTCTGGCGCATCACGGCTTGATGGCGTGGATTGACTATACTTATGGCGGCTTTGGGCCGAGCGACAAAAGTACTACTGAGTGAAAAACAGTGAATTCAGCTGCTTAGCTTGGTTGATGACAAGATAAACTGGTGAATCGCCTGCGCATTAACGGTGCATTTAGGCTATTTGACTCGGGCAAGAGAGTACCTTTTGAGCACAGTGCTCAAAAAATTGTTTTATAAGTGTTCAAAAATAATCCTGTGCGGCGAGGCCGCTCTGGAGTAGAATGTCACGCTTTTTTATGGCGACTCAACGTAGATTGCTATAACGAATATTGAAATATCCCTATTTTTGTTTGATGGTAAGAGGTTTATCCGTGCTAGAGAATTTACGTAACATCGCCATTATTGCGCACGTTGACCATGGCAAAACGACCCTGGTTGACAAGCTGCTGTCGCAATCAGGAACCCTTGCAACCCGGGGAGAAGCTACTGAGCGGGTGATGGACTCCAACGATCTTGAAAAGGAACGTGGGATCACGATTCTGGCAAAGAATACTGCCATCAAGTGGAACGACTACCGCATTAACATCGTAGACACCCCAGGCCACGCCGACTTCGGTGGTGAGGTTGAGCGCGTACTGTCAATGGTGGACTCAGTATTACTGCTGGTTGACGCCGTTGACGGTCCAATGCCACAGACTCGCTTCGTAACCAAGAAAGCGTTCGCACAAGGCTTAAAGCCAATCGTTGTTATCAACAAGATTGACCGTCCTGGTGCTCGCCCTGATTGGGTTATCGACCAAGTATTCGACCTGTTCGACAACTTAGGTGCGACTGACGAGCAATTAGATTTCCCAGTTGTTTACGCTTCTGCGTTAAACGGCTTCGCAACGTTAGATCCGGATGAAGTTGGCACTGATATGACGCCACTGTTCCAAACTATCGTTGAAAAAGTATCTTCACCTGCAGCTGACGCTGAAGGTCCATTCCAGATGCAAATTTCTCAGCTCGATTACAACTCTTACGTGGGTGTTATCGGTGTTGGCCGCATCAAGCGTGGTAGCATCAAGACTAACCAACAAGTGACCGTGATCGGTGCTGATGGTAAGACTCGTAACGGTAAAATGGGCCAAGTATTAGGTTACATGGGCTTAGAGCGTACCGAAGTTGACGTAGCAAATGCTGGCGACATCGTGGCTATTACCGGTTTAGGCGAGCTGAAAATTTCTGACACTGTGTGTGCTGCAGGTAATGTTGAAGCGCTGCCACCACTGTCAGTTGACGAACCAACACTGACCATGACTTTCCAAGTCAACACTTCACCTTTCGCAGGTAAAGAAGGTAAGTACGTGACTTCACGTAACATTCTTGAGCGTCTGCAACAGGAATTAGTGCACAACGTGGCACTGCGTGTTGAAGAAACTGACAGCCCAGACCGTTTCGCGGTATCTGGCCGTGGTGAATTACACTTATCTATCCTGATCGAAAACATGCGTCGTGAAGGTTACGAATTAGCAGTTTCTCGCCCAGAAGTTATCTTAAAAACCATCGATGGCGAACTGTGTGAGCCATACGAGACCCTGACCGTTGACGTTGAAGAAGAACATCAAGGTACAGTTATCGAGAAGTTGGGTGTACGTAAGGCTGAGATGAAAGACATGCAGCTTGACGGTAAAGGCCGCGTGCGCGTTGACTTTATCATTCCAAGCCGTGGCTTAATCGGTTTCCAAACTGAGTTCTTAACTGCAACTTCTGGTACTGGTCTGATTTACCACTCATTCGATCACTACGGTCCGCACAAAGGTGGCGATATCGGTCAACGCGCTAACGGCGTATTGATCTCTAACGCGACTGGTAAGGCGCTGACATTCGCACTGTTCGGTCTGCAGGACCGCGGTCGTCTGTTTATCGGCCACGCTGCCGAAGTTTACGAAGGTCAAGTAGTGGGTATCCACTCACGTTCTAACGACCTGACAGTTAACTGTCTGAAAGGTAAGCAGCTGACTAACATGCGTGCTTCTGGTACTGATGAAGCTCAAGTACTGACTACGCCAATCACCTTAACTCTTGAGCAAGCGCTTGAGTTTATCGATGATGACGAATTAGTTGAAGTAACACCTAAGAGCATCCGTGTTCGTAAGAAACACTTAACTGAAAACGACCGTAAGCGCGCTAGCCGCGGCTAATGGTGGTTGTGTGGTCGCGATAAAGCGACTGCCCAGTGAATGAATAAGGCCCCGCTAAGGCAACTTAGCGGGGCTTTTTTATGCTGTATTTGAGCGGAGTTGTTAGGATTTTCTTTCTAGCGCGTGGCGCAAAATGGCAACGCCGCAGATGGTGCTTGAGATCAGTAAAATAAACTCTCGATAATAATTCTCTGTGGATATGGTTGAAGAATAGGCGGCACCAGCGAGTAAATAACCCACATTAAATAGCCCTAGCATAATTAAAATGGGGCCAAGAATTAGCCCGAACCAAAACCAAAAATCCTTTCGCTTGTGCATATGTTTTCCTAACAATTTAAGTAACTTAACAGCCTACACTACGAGCTTCAATCCTCAATTTGTCCCTTACGATATTGCTGCTGCCATTGCTTAGGGGAAAATCCTGTCCAAGTTTTAAAGTGGCGACTAAATACGGCGACTTCGGCATACCCGAGTTGCAGTGCGAGTTCGGTGATGGTTTGCGTGCCATAACTGAGTTGCTGCTGGGCGATGTTTTGCCGAACATCCTGTAGCAATTGTCGATAGCTTTGCCCCGTCTCTTTCAGCCTCGTTTGTAGGGTGCGTTCGTGTAAACCTAGCGCCGTCGATACCCGTTCGATACAACACTCTCCCGTGGGGAGCAACCGATGGATTAAGTCCCGTGCTTGGTCGGCAAGGTTGTCGGGGTAGCGGCTCTGTAAATATTGCAGGTGTGACTGGAGGTGGCGGTTAAGTGCCTCTTCATCGTGATAGTTACGCCCCAAGAGCTGTGAGGTTTTGAGCACCACGCCATCAAAGGCTTCACGAAAACGCACTGGCTGGATAAAGCGTTGTGGCTCTGGGCCGCTAGGTTTGTTCTGGCACAAATACAAAGGAATGTTGCTGATATTCATATTGAGCAGGCTCGAGACAAACATAGCCAGCTGCGCCACGCTCATTTGCATCAGTTGTTCTATGCCGCTAGGGCTGTGGACATTGATCGACAGCGCCAGTCGTACAATGTCAGTCTGTGGCTGTAGCTGCAATGACACCCCTGAGGCGTGTAAATACAGATAGTCATTCACTCGGGCAAGGGCATCGGCCACTGTGGCCGTGTGCGACACCAACATCGGCAGATCCCCAAGTACATGCAAGGTCTGTCGCTGTGCCAACATTAAGCCAAACAAGGGCTGCTGGCAGCGCTGGGCGGCAATTTCCAATAATTCGGCTAAGCGTGGATAGGCGATATAGGTGTTGGGATCGCGAAACTGCGCCTGCCGCAGCCCGGCTTGCTGGATCATTTCGATGGGGTTTTGCCCCAATTCTAGGACTAATTGCTCAAATTGAGCGACGGCACCACTTCGGACTAGGTACATGGGACGCTTAGTTCACTTTGTAATAAGACTCGTAAAATATCAAATTTGGCTCGTAAAAAGTCAAGATGCTGAGTAATTAAGCGTCTAAATTAACATCGTCTTAATAATTAAATGAATAAATACAAACAGAGGACAGCTATGCGTTTATTACATAAAACCGCCGTGGTGACGGGGGCTGCCGGGGGCATAGGGCAGGCCATTATTCGCAAACTGCTCGCCGAAGGGGCTAGGGTTGTTGCCGCCGATTTGTCCGTCGATGCGCTCAAGGTGTTTAACGATGTTCCCTGCGACAAGCTCGCGACTTTTAGTGTCGATGTGACTGATTACAGCCAAGTGGAGGCCATGGTCAAGCAGGCAGCTAAGCAGTTTGGTCAGCTCGATATTTTGATCAATAACGCCGGCATCGGTTTGGCTAAGCCGCTGTTACAGCATGATCCTATTAATGATTTTGAACCTGTCACCAATGTGAACCAAAAAGGCGTGTACCACGGCATTCTCGCCGGTGGCCGTCAATTCCAAGCCCAAGGTACTCGGGGCGTGATTTTAAATACCTCGTCAGTTTACGCGCAGCTCGCCTCAGAAATGACCTTCACCTACAACGTCAGTAAAGCGGCCGTCGACATGATGACCAAATGCGCCGCGCTGGAGTATGCACCGCTTGGTGTGCGGGTCTGCGCCGTGGCGCCGGGCCGTGTCGATACGCCTATGCTGCGCCAATACGAAGCGCTCGGGCTGTGGGAACACATTCGTAAAGAACAAATGCGTCAAGAATTTACCCAACCGAATGAGATTGCCGATGTGGTGGCATTTCTCGTCAGTGACGAGGCCAACTGCATCAATGGCTGCACAGTGAACGCCTCCGACGGCTTTGAAAACTTTAAATATCCACTGCTGGGGTAGTGGTAGCTCGACCCAACAACACAATAACAACAATGAGGAATGCAAACATGGCTCTACCAGAAGTGATTAATCATCAAGACTTTTTATTAACCATCAACACCAATGAAGAACAGATCATCAAAGATGCTTTACCGGGCGTTGATGTGTACCCGTTATTTTTAGACCCTGAAAACGGGGTTTGGGTGATCCGCGCTAAGTTTAAGCCGGGTATTACCTTACCTAAGCATTTCCACACGGGTGTGGTGCATTTCTATACCTTAGCGGGTCGCTGGAACTACCTTGAATACCCAGACCAACCGCAAACCGCGGGTAGCTACTTGTATGAGCCAGGCGGTTCTATCCACACTTTCCATTGCCCAGCGGATTCTGATGGAGCCGATGGGGTGATGGTGATTACTGGGGTGAACGTTAACTTCGATGCCGATGGTAACTTCATGTTTATTATGGATGCAGGCTGGATTGAGCAGGCGCTCTTGGCGGCAGCAAAAGCGCAGGGAATTAAGCCGCGTTACATCAAACCCGGTGCCTTAGCCCGCATGAGCGATGCAGAATAGGAGCCCGCTATGAGCATGATGAATGCCATTGTGATGCAGGATGGCGACGTCAGCCTGCAACGGGTCGAGCAACCTAAGCCGCAGGCGGGCCAAGTGTTAGTGCGTAGCCTCGCCTGTGGGATTTGTGGCTCGGACATTCATATCACTCGTCACTACAGCGAAGTGTTTGATTTTTATCGTAAGCTTGGGGTAATGCCCGAAGGTGTTGATAATCATGCCGCCGTGATGCTCGGCCATGAGTTTTGTGCCGAAATTGTCGAGTTTGGTCCACAGACTCATCAAGCCTTAGCGCTTGGCACTCGGGTGACGTCTGTTCCCATTCTGATGAGCCAAAATGGTGCGGGAGTGGGAGTCACTCCTGGGGTGAATGGGGCCTATTCTGAATATTTCATTCTCGATGAAGCCCTATTGATGCCTGTGCCTGAACATTTACCGCCGGAGGCCGTGGCACTGACTGAACCCTTAGCCGTGGGATTGCATGCGGTGAATCGGGGCGATTTGCAGGCCGAGGATGTGGCACTGGTTGTCGGCTGCGGTCCTATTGGTCTGGCGGTGATCTCTGCACTGCACTTACAAGGCGTGACAAAGATAGTGGCGGCGGATTTACAGGGCGATAAATTGCAATTAGCCCGTGAATTTGGGGCGACTCACACAGTGAACCCCAGTGAGCAGGACGAAGTCGCCTTCGCCGCCGAGATTGCTGCGGGTAAGCGATTGGTGATATTCGAATGTGTCGGTATCCATAGGCTTATCGAAGGCTTTGTGCAGCGTGCACCCGCCAAGGCGACGATAGTGGTGACCGGCATTCACACTGCCAATGCCAATATCAATTACGCCTATGCCACGGTCAAAGAATTGGATATGCGCTTCTCCTACTATTATCAGCCGGCGGAATTTGCCGCCTGTTTAGCGGAATTAGCCCAAGGTACTATTCCTTGGCGTAAGCTGCTCACGGGTAAAGTGGGGATGGATGGTGTATCGGGGGCATTCAAGCAATTAATGCAACCGAATCCACACATTAAAGTCGTGATAGAGCCTTGGCGAAGTGGCGAGCTTGAGACGCTCAGCTAATTGCTCGACACTTAATCAAATAAAGCCGCACATTAATGTGCGGTTTTTTTGTTCATTGTTAGCGTTTTTGATATCCTCAATTGGCTAATTTTTAATCCTGCATAGGCTCACAAAATAGCGACTTTTAGCCGATTTCGATTGTGTTTTAGCGAATGTAGCCTAGGGTTAATTGTTAGGCCAATCCCTAGTGATGGCATTGTCTTTGTTACCAAATTTGTTTTTTCTGCTGTCACAAGATTGCCAATAAGCCTTGGCAAACTGTGAAGGCTCTCGTTTCGACCGTAGTGTGTCTAGCAAGAGTTTTAGGGCGCGCTACTCCCGTTAGTGCAAGCTAAGTAAAGGAATATTCAATGGACAAGACTCAAAGCTCCCAAGGTAAATGCCCCGTGATGCATGGGGCAAATTCAGCGGTCGCCAGCAACAATATGGATTGGTGGCCTAAGGCACTTAACCTCGATATTTTGCATCAGCACGATAAGAAGACGGATCCTATGGATCCTAAGTTTAACTATCGCGAAGCCTTCAACAGCTTAGATCTCGCCGCGGTGAAGCGCGACCTCAATGCCTTAATGACCGACAGCCAAGATTGGTGGCCCGCCGACTGGGGACACTATGGCGGTCTGATGATCCGTATGGCATGGCACTCGGCCGGGACCTATAGAGTCGCCGATGGCCGTGGCGGCGCGGGGACGGGCAATCAACGCTTTGCTCCACTCAATAGCTGGCCCGATAACGCTAACTTAGACAAGGCGCGCCGTTTACTCTGGCCGATTAAGAAAAAATACGGCAATAAACTCTCATGGGCGGATTTGATGATCCTCGCGGGCAATGTGGCCTATGAGTCTATGGGCTTAAAAACCTATGGTTTTGCCGGTGGCCGTGAGGATATTTGGCACCCAGAGAAGGACATTTATTGGGGCTCTGAAAAACAATGGTTAGCGCCGACGGAAAATCCCAACAGCCGTTATTCGGGCGAGCGTGACCTTGAAAACCCATTGGCCGCCGTGATGATGGGACTGATCTATGTGAATCCAGAAGGGGTCGATGGCAAACCCGATCCTCTGCGAACCGCCCAAGATGTGCGTGTCACCTTTGCGCGAATGGCGATGAATGATGAAGAGACAGTGGCCTTAACCGCGGGTGGCCACACTGTGGGTAAGTGTCACGGTAATGGCAAGGCACAGGATCTTGGCCCAGAGCCTGAGGGTGAAGATCTTGAGGCTCAAGGTTTGGGCTGGCTCAACAAAAAAGGCCCAGGCATTGGCGCAAATGCCGTGACCAGTGGCCTCGAAGGCGCTTGGACGACTCATCCCACGCAATGGGATAACGGTTATTTTCACCTACTGTTAAATTACGATTGGGAATTGAAAAAGAGCCCTGCGGGTGCCTCGCAGTGGGAACCGATTAATATCAAAGAGGAAGATAAAGTCGTCTCTGTGGGCGATCCCAATCGCAAGTTTAATCCCATCATGACGGATGCGGATATGGCGATGAAGATGGACCCCGAGTATCGCAAAATCTCCGAGAAGCTTTATCAGGACCCCGCCTATTTCTCCGAGGTTTTTGCCCGCGCTTGGTTTAAGTTAACCCATCGTGATCTGGGTCCTAAGAGCCGCTACTTGGGGCCAGAAGTGCCAAATGAAGATTTGCTTTGGCAAGACCCGATCCCAAGCGTGGATTATCGCTTAGATGCCAGTGAGATTGTCGACCTGAAGGCGAAATTATTAGCCTCGGGACTCAGCGTATCCGAGTTAGTGGCAACGGCGTGGGACAGTGCCCGCACCTTCCGTGGCTCGGATTTCCGTGGTGGCGCCAATGGCGCGCGGATCCGCTTAGCACCGCAAAAGGATTGGCAGGCTAACGAACCCGAGCGGCTGCAAAAGGTGCTTAAAGTATTGACCGAGCTGCAGGCAGGCCTGAGTAAAAAAGTCAGCATCGCCGACTTAATCGTGCTGGGCGGCGCTGCTGCGATTGAAAAGGCCGCCCACGAGGCGGGAGTGAAAGTGACTGTGCCCTTTATTCCCGGCCGTGGCGATGCGACGCAGGACATGACCGATGTGGAATCCTTTGCCGTGCTTGAGCCCTTGCACGATGCGTATCGTAACTGGCAGAAAAAGGATTATGTGGTTCAGCCCGAGGAGATGATGCTCGATCGTACTCAATTGATGGGGTTAACCGCCCATGAGATGACAGTACTGGTTGGCGGAATGCGAGTGTTAGGCACTAACTATGGCGGCACGCATCATGGCGTGTTTACCGACAAAGTGGGTGTGTTAACCAATGATTTCTTCGTGAATCTGACCGACATGGCCTACAACTGGAAGCCTGCTGGCAGCAATCTTTATCAGATAGTCGAACGCAAAACTGGCGCAGTGAAGTGGACCGCTACCCGCGTCGATCTGGTGTTTGGTTCTAACTCGATTTTGCGTGCCTATGCCGAGGTCTATGCGCAGGATGATGCCAAAGAGAAGTTTGTACATGACTTTGTGGCCGCTTGGACTAAGGTGATGAATGCCGATAGGTTCGATTTGGCTTAGTCACTAGCGCTTAAACTAGGGCGTGTTGACGTTTCGAGACGGGACATTGTCAAAATAAAAGGTGCAGTCAAAGCTGCACCTTTTTTATGCCTACCTATATGTAAATCAAATCGTTAATGGCCGACTCGGTCAATCACTTGGATAAGCTCCATGCGGATACTGTCCGGTGTTTGGCTATGCCAGAATCCGGCTAAATAGGCGCCGAGTGGCAGGGCAAAAAGTGCCAATAATAACAAGACTAACAAGCCCTTATGGCTAACGCTGTGGCCAGATTTTAGGCTAAAACCGAGCGCCGCCGATTTAGGACAGGCGGCGACGCAGCGCATACAGGCTTGGCACTCGTCGCTGCGAACCGTGGTTTTGGTGTGCACTATGATGTTGGCTGGGCAGGCACGGGTACATTTGTCGCACTTCATGCCTTTAGCTTCGATCAGGCAATGTTGAGTATTGCGGCGGATCTTGAGTGGGCTGGCAAAACTTAAGATCCCAAGCATGGCGCCATAGGGACACAAGTAGCGGCAAAATCCTTGGCGACGCCACGCCGCTAAGGCGAGGATAAGCGCAAAGCAGGCTAAGGTGATGAGGCCTGGCGTGACAAAAAACAGCGCCATCTTAAGGTCGGCAATCTTGTGGTAGTTGCCCTGTAGATAATAGGGAATCGATTCACTAGGCATACCGATAACGATGTAAAACAGCCCCAGCAGCAATAAGTATTTCAGCATCCGCAGTGGCCAGTCTAACCATGCGGGCGGCGCCAGTTCGGCCTTGATAAAGCGCTTGCGTAAGGCGTAGAGATATTCGCCGGCAAGCCCTAATGGGCAGGCCCAGCCACAAAAGGCGCGTTTGCAGAGTAGGCCCGTTAGTAGCACGGCGGCGAGCATGACGGCTGCGGCGGGATGTGTTTGGTCCCACAGGTTGAGCGTCACTATGGCTTTTAGCTCAATGCCACCCGCGATTGGTAAGAAGGCATCGACAACATCTGGGCGCATCAACCAAGGCACTATGCCTTGTTTAAGCTGGATAGCATTGACGCAGTATTGGATCGCGACGATAAACAGTGAGAGCGCGAGCAGATGTTGGCAGCCTTCACGCAGGGTGTTGATTTTTATCTCGCCCTTTAATTCCTCTGGGGCAAACTTGTTGGCAATCAGGCACAGCGGTAAGGCAATGGCGAGGGCGAGCGCCAAAGGCCAGTAGAGGCTAATTGCCATGGCGCCAACACTCAGGAGTAAGGTGGCCACCGCTCCCCATTTTTTACCGCTCCAATAGCTTAGGGATGCGATATACATCAGGGCCAACATCAGGGTGAGAGATTCAATAAAAGTCATGTTAATACTGCAAATAGAATACACGTATTCAGTCTGAGTCGAGCTGACGGGATAAGTTTTTGAGCTAAAAGCGAAATTGTGCGGCAGATCCGATATTTACAGTATGCCGTGATAAAAGCGAGCGATAGCTCACAAAGCCGCTGGTTTACCCTATAGACCGAGTGAGCTTTGTAGAGTAGGTCATCTTGTAAGCCTTAGCTGCACAGGGTCAGTTAATACCTTCTTGCATCTCCAACAGATTGATTTTGCAGGATTGCACATTGTTACGGCCCTGATGTTTGGCGCGATACAGGGCATCGTCCGCCCGTTTGATTGTGTGTTCTAGGGGAAGGGCAAAATCAACGGCCGCTACACCAAGACTGAGGGTGACAGTAAAGACTTCTTGCGTCTCTGCCGTGAAGTTTAACGCGGCGACGGCGGTGCGGATCCGCTCGGCGCATTGGTGTGCTTCGGTGAGGGACACGTCATGCAGCAACATAATAAATTCTTCACCACCATAACGCGCCACAAGATCGCACTTACGCGCATGCTGTTTGAGTGTGGTGGCAATATCGATAATGACCTGATCGCCCATCAGGTGACCGTATTGGTCGTTGACCCGTTTGAAGAGGTCGATATCACAGATAATCACCGCCATCGGCTGTTTGGCAATGCTGGCCTGCATGTAGACCCGCTGCGCTTCTTTGTGGAAATGCCCCCGATTAAATAGCTGGGTGAGCGAATCTGTCGCTGCTTGATGCTTAAGCTCCTCCTGCGAGGCTTTGATTTCTTCGAGCAAACGAATGCGGTAGGCGATGATGAGGGCAAGCACTAGCGCCTCGAGCATAATGCCCACGCCAACACCGTGACTGGATAAATAATTAAACTCGGCGCGCCCTTTGTAAAACATCACGGCGAGACCACTAAAACCGACAAACAGGCTGTGGCCGAGAAGAAAATATTTAGCGATGGGATGCCGTTTTATCACCAGCGAAATCGTGACCGAGAGGGTCGTAAACATCATCAAGGCGGCTAAGCTGCTGGAGTAATGCAACGCGCCAGTGATGTTGACTACCCCATAACAAAACTCGGCCACTAACAGGGCGAGCACAAACACGAGGGCGTAATGCTCAAACCGATAATGTTGCCGGGTCTCGAAAATATCCATCATAAATAAAATCAAAAAGATGGGCATAGTCATCAGGGTGAGGTGCCAATACAGGCTCGCCGAGCCATAAAACTCGAATACTTCGGCGACCAGCCCGTAGGAGAGTGCAATCCAGATCCCGCCCGAGATTAAGTAGCAGGCGTAAAACAGATTGTCCCGCTGGCGGGAATACATAAATAACAATAGGTTGTAGATAATCAGCGCCAGTAGCATGCCCACCATAACCGCAATATCGGTAAAGCTACCCAGCAGCGCCCGTTGTGAGTGTTCCTTGTTGTATAAATCGATAGAAAACCATTGGTGAGAAAAGGATACGCTCTCGACGTATAAGGTTTTCTGTTGCAGTGGCGCGAGCGTGACCTCAAACACCGCAGCGCCGCCATAGAGCCAGCCATAGGTGCTGGGGTCGTCAAGATCCAGTATTCGCCGCTGCGTTTCTTGACCATCGACCATCTCGTACAGGCCAACCTGACGGTTGTGATAGGCGTAAGGATGGTGCAGATACAGGGTTTGCGGGTTATCACTGGTGTTAACTAAGGGGATTTTGGCCCAAGTTTTGATGGCCGCCGTGCCGAGGGATACGCTATTGGGGGAGTCGATAAAGGGCTGTTGAATCACTTCGGCAAAGGGCATGTTCTCCGAGGTATCGATAAAATACCCCATACGAAACTGAGTAAAACTGGCCGTATTCTCCTGCCATTCAATCTGGGTCGGCAGCGCTTTGGCCGTGAATGTCACCCAGGTGAGCAGCAAGGCCCCCAATGTGATTAAACGTATCCATGTCCCACGGCCCATACAGATTCTCTTTATTAACGTTGAGCTAACAAGTATGCCATAAAGTATCAGTGGCGTGCCGATAATGAAAAAAAATCAGCGAGGTTAGGGGATGTTATCGGGTTAAATAAAGCGGGATCAGATGGCGATGGATAAGAGTGGAAGTCGTAGTAAAGCAAGCGGTAAACAGCAGGCGTAATGAAAGGTTTAAGAGGGGATCGACCTTGCCAGCCTTTGGGGCTGACAAGGCAAGATGACGGCGAGCGTTAACCTTTCGAGTTTTCGAGGGCCTCGATAAACTTGGTCGACTCGTTGATCGACTTGTTCATCTCTTTGATAAGCCCAGAGATATCTGTCTGTAGGCTCGCAAATTCCCCTTTAATAGCGCCAATCGCTTGAGCATTCAAGTTATGCTTTAAATACAGCATGTTGTCTTTCATGGCGGTGAGAATGGGCGGCATTTTAGATTCGGCGCGGCGCATAGTTTTCATCAGTTGCTCGTAGGAACGGCGGGTTTCCTTGAGCTTGGTTTCACTGTTGCGGCGCAGACTGGCTTTGCTGATCTCGCCGATTTCGGCTTGCCATTCATCGAATAGCGCCTCGGCGACATCTTCGACTTTATTGATGCGATTACTCACGTCATCGGCGGCAGTTTGGGCTGACTCGTATTCATCTTTGGCCTTGTTGTAGGCCTTTTCGAGGTTGCCACCATCGTGGTTGAGCAGGGCTTGCATCTCCTCGAGTGCTGAACTGAACTCTTTTTGGGCATCCTCTTGGGATTCTTTTGCGGCCTTCACTCTGTCGACCATGATGTCGCGCTTGTGGTAGCCCACTTTTTCCATGGCGCCGTAATAGGCACTCTGGCAGCCCGTCAGCAATAGCGTTGCCGCCATCAGGCTTGAGGTGATCAATCTTTTCATTGGGTATTCCGTCACTGAGTCAAATGAAGTTAGTCGGCCTTAAAACGCGCCGCATCGATAATGCTCCAGAGGTGAAAGATAGCACCTATTACAGCAGGGACCACTAACCACCAGAGGGCATAGCCAACCACAGTGACCACGAAAAACAGCAATGCAGCCAAAATTCGTCCCTGAACCAGTTGACCTAGGCCGGGAAAGAACAGACTAGCGATAGCGGCGATAACATTGCCCGCAGATCCTTGTTGTGACATCAATTCACTCCTTAGACTTGTAAATTAAGTGTTTATTGTACGAAGATAACGAGTCAATACCAACAGAATCAAGAGAAACCCGTGACTAAGAAGATAGAACTGGCACAAATTCAAGTCTTATTCCTCGGGATCTGGCGCTTCCTGCTGCATTTACGTCAGCGTTTAGTGGAAGATCAAATCAATATTCGCGCCGGCCACTTAGCCTATGTCACCCTGTTATCCCTTGTGCCTATGGTGGCTGTGACTATGTCTATGCTGTCGGCTTTCCCTGTGTTTAAGGGGATCCGTGGCCAAATCGAAGCCTTCGTGTACGAGAATTTTCTGCCAGCGGCGGGCGATACGGTACAAGTCTATATCAATGAATTTGTTGGCAATGCCTCTAAGGGCACGGCCGTGGGGATCGCCGCTCTCGTGGTGGTAGCGATTATGTTGATCTCTGCTATCGATAAGTCGCTGAATAATATCTGGCGTACTAAGGAAAAGCGTTCTGTGGTCGTGGCCTTTTCCATGTATTGGATGGTGATTACCTTAGGTCCAGTGCTGGTGGGCGCGAGTCTAGTAGCTACCTCCTATGTTGTGTCGTTAAAACTGTTTGAGGGCGATACCTTATCTGGGGTTATGCCGCTATTTATCGAGCGTTTGCCTATGCTGTTTTCGGTGGCGGCATTCTTATTGCTCTATATGGTGGTGCCGAATCAGAAGGTGAAGTTTTGGCACGCACTATTAGGCGCGGTAGTGGCGGCCTTGCTATTCGAGCTGGGAAAAAAAGGTTTTGCCCTGTATGTGACTAAATTCCCAAGTTATGAGGCCATTTACGGCGCATTGGCGACCATTCCTATTCTGTTCGTTTGGGTCTATTTATCTTGGATGATAGTGCTGCTGGGCGCCGAAATTACCGCGGCCATGCCTGAGTATTTGGACTATGAGTCCAGCAGCGATGTTAATGAAACCAATCTCGATGGTGAGCCCTTAGCGGCGCAGGATACACCCGCCGTGGAGCCCGAAACTCCATCTGCCCAATCAAGCCAAGAGGTTGATACGAAGAGTGAACTTGCCGCAAACGCGCCGCAATCGACTACACTGGATAAGCCGTAGCTAAGTTGTAGCCATAGCTAAGTTGTCATCCACCAAGACATTCAGCGAGCCTTATCCCACCTATGATCACTGACGCCCATCAGCTTGCCCCTTTTATCTGCCGTGATTGGCTGATGATGGGCAATGGGCAGCAGTTGCATCTTGCTCAATATGGTAATCCGCAGGGGATTCCGCTGCTGTATTTGCATGGTGGCCCTGGTGCGGGCGCTAGTACAAGTGAACTGAGTTTATTTAACCCCGAGCACTACTGGATTTTACTGCTAGATCAACGTGGTGCGGGGCAATCGCTGCCTGCTGGCGAGTTAGAACATAATCATTTAAATGGACTTATCAGCGATATTGAGGCGATTCGCATTCATTTAGGCATAGAGCGTTGGTGCTTAGCGGGGGGATCATTTGGCGCCACCTTAGCCTTAATTTACAGTGGGTCATTTCCCCATCGAGTGATTGCCCAAGTGCTGTGGGCGGTGTTTATTCCCTCCAAGGCGGGTATTGAATGGCTCTATGCACCCTCGGGCGCAGCGCAGTTATCTCCACAGGCATACCGTGAATTTGCTGCACCTTCTATTGGAGTGGCGGATTTATTTACGCACTACCAGCAAGGATTGAACGCCCAAGATGAAGCAACACGTCATGAATTTGCCCGTCGCTGGATCCAATGGGAATTAACCCTAGCGGGCGTACCAACTGGCCTACCTAAGCGGCTTGCTGCGCCGCTATTGGCATTGGCTCAAATCGAGCAGCACTATGCACAAAATGATTACTTCAATATGTTCAGCGTATTACAGCGGGTGACATCGCAAGTCACAGCGCGTACCCTGCTATTACAAGGCACGCAGGATGCCGTCTGTCCGGCACGTTTATTAGCCGCATTTTTGGCAAAAATCGACAACCCTAGGATACAAATTCATACCATTGTCGATGGTGGGCATTCGCTGAATAGTGACATACTCTCACTTGCCGTCACACTCGAGATCCAAGCCATGTGGACTTGGATAAAGCGACAGGAGCTAGCATGAAATTAGCCGTTATCATTGCCACCATTTTAGGATTAACGGCCTGCGCGGCCACCTCATCTCCTACCCCGGAGTCTCAATCCTCATCTTCAGTGGTCGAGTCCTCTGAGGTGCGCGCTCCTGTGGCACCTAAAGTGGTGCAATTGGCGGGAATGACCAACGAGGCCGCCGCCGATACCTTGTATCAGGCCTTGCTCAATGCCAACTATTTAGCCACCAAAGTCGGGGCGGATAAGGTTGCGGTGCAATTTGGCAATAATGATTTTATGCTCGAACCCAGTATGAATGCTGCGGGAATTGACCGTATTCTGATGAACCGTTTTTATGCGGTGCATCCGCAGTTGCAGGCCAATCCTGAGTTGCCTGCGGTGATTGGCGAGCTGAATGCCAAGCTCAATTTTGCTAAATTCGTGCTACGTGAGCAGGGCGCGGTGATCCAAATTCAGGGCACTGTGACCTTTGCTGATAAGGTCGAAATCGAGGAACTTCGCCGCTTTATGCTGTGGACCGATGGCGGCTTGGCTGAAATCGCTAAGTCCTTGCCGGAGGGAATTGAGCAGTATTTGCGTCCCATCCCCTTGATGCCCCTCGTTAAGTCTTAATTTAAAGGAAAAGTTGTGATCGCGTTAATTCAAAGAGTCAGCCGCGCCAGCGTGGTGGTGGATAATCAAACCATAGGTGCAATCGATAAGGGCTTGTTAGTTTTACTTGGGGTTGAGCGGGAAGATAACCGCGAAAAGATGGAAAAATTAGCCACTAAGGTGATGAGTTATCGAGTGTTTTCCGATGAAAATGGCAAGATGAACCTCAACTTAACTCAGGCGGGTGGCTCGCTTTTAGTGGTGTCGCAATTTACCTTGGCCGCCGACACTGGCCGTGGCCTGCGCCCGAGCTTTTCGGGGGCGGGTACGCCTGAGCAAGCGCTTGGCCTGTATGAAGACTTTGTCGCCTTTTGCCGCGCGCAGGGCGTGACCACAGAAACGGGGCAATTTGGCGCCGACATGAAGGTCGAGCTAGTCAACGATGGCCCTGTGACCTTCAATTTACAGGTATAACCTACAGGACAGTGTGCCAACTGCAGTAAGGACATGCACATGGATGAATTATTAAATCAATTGCGCCAGACCTGGCACAGCACCATTCCCGTCAGCGAGTTTATGCAGATAGCGCCAGTTTCCTTTGTCGAAGGGGAGCTGCGCGTGAGTGCGCCACTGGCGCCGAATATCAACCTGCACAACACTATGTTTGCGGGCAGTATTTATACCCTTATGACCCTCACAGGCTGGGGCATGGTGTGGCTGCAACAGCAACTTCAACGGGTGGATGGCGATATAGTGTTAGCCGATGCCCATATCCGTTACATGGCGCCCGTGACCTGTGCGCCCGAGGTCAAAGTGCGTTGGCCTGAAACGGATTTAAGCCCGCTGCAACGGGGGCGTAAAGCCAAAGTCAAACTCGAAGTACAACTTTTTTGTGACGACAAACTCTGCGCCCAATTCGATGGTTTGTATGTCAGTGTGCCTAAAATGTAAAACCTTTCTAAAAAATCGAAATCAATCTCAAATTTTATCCGCTTTTTTTCTTTTTTATGGGCTAATAAACTAAGCCCATAGAGTCGAGAGCAAGTTGAAAGACTCTCAAGAATTTCAATTTTCGGAGCAGATTATGTCTAAAGTCCTAGTGTTAAAATCCAGTATTCTTGGCGGTTATTCACAATCTGCCTTGTTAGTTGACCACCTGATCGGTAAATGGGAAGACCAAGGCGCGACCATCACAGTTCGCGATTTAGCGGGTAAAGATGTGTTGCCAATGGTTGATGGTGAAATTGCCTCTGGCCTACGTGGCGGCGCTGAGTTAACCGCACGTCAGCAAGAGATGCTCGACCTGTCTAACGCCTTAGTTGAAGAGTTAAAAGCAAACGACACTATCGTGATCACTGCGCCTATGTACAACTTCAACATTCCAACTCAGCTGAAAAACTGGATTGATTTTGTGGCCCGTGCAGGTGTGACTTTCACTTATACCGAAAACGGTCCTAAAGGCTTAGTGGAAGGTAAACGCGCCGTGTTGATCACCACCCGTGGTGGTGCTCATAAAGATGGTCCAACGGATCACATTGTACCTTTCTTAAAAACCTTCCTCGGTTTTATCGGTATCACCGACGTGGAAGTGGTTTATGGCGAAGCGCTGAACATGGGTCCAGAAGCTAACCAAAAAGGGATCAGCGAAGCTAAAGCCAGTATCGATAAGTTAGCGGTTTAATTGTAGAAAGCATAAAAATGCCAGCTTAACAGCTGGCATTTTTGTTTACGCAGAATGCGATTATTCGCAAAGCTTGCAGCCAAGGGACATAGCGCTGGTTTCGATATAACGCACCTTAGTACTTGCTTGGCCACGGTTGCGACTCACGCTGTAGCGGGTTTCGCGAACCTCTTTGGGCAGGGGCAGTTGTTCGCCGCTAGTTGGGCGCGGGCACTTTGTTGTCATCTGCACCTCTTCACGCATCGTTGTTTGGCTTAGGCCTTAGCTTGGCTGGCAGCACACTAAATCTTTTAGCGAGCCACCATTGACCACACATTCAAAACCATTGGCCCTTAAAATATCGCAGCCCTTTTGGGCACGAATGCCTGCGCCGCAGTAAAGTACAAAGGGATGCTGTTTATTTTCGACCTGATGCAACCATTGGTCGAGTGTTGGCAGCGGTATGTTAATGGCCTGAGGCAAATGACCCGAGGCAAACTCCTCCGGTGAGCGCACATCGATAACGCGCGCACCTTGATCAATCAATTGCCAACATTTTTCACCGTTGCTGCTGCCAGATAATTTAGCCAGTAAAGATTGAAACATAGCTTTGCCTCTATGATTAGAAAATTTTAAATAAGTTTATTCTAATGAATTGTCGGGCGCAAGCGGCAATCTGTTGGGCGCTTGGCTTGTCGGCGTTATTCGGTGGCAGGCGCTTCCCTGTAGTAATGGATAAGATCATGAAACACCACGGGGTGATCGCTCAAGTTACGGTAACCGTGGGGTTTATCGGCGGCAAAGCGCACGGCCTCGCCCTGCTGTAATGGCTGCCACTGGCCATCGACTAACACTTCCATGGTGCCGCTCAGTACAATCACATGCTCGGTCACGCCCGCCTCATGGGGCTCGGAAAGGCGTTCATAGTGCGGCAATAGAGTGAGTTCAAACATCTCAAAACCAAAGCGTGGCTCAAAGGGAAATAGCGACGCCACTAACATGCCGTCGGTTGCAGGCTTTTGGCGTAATGCATCGGCGTTACGAAAGACCGCGCCTTGGCTCTCGGGCGTTGGCTCCAGAAAAGTTGAGAGTGAGATATTAAAACCGCTAGCGATTTTCCACAGGGTAGCAATGGTGGGGCTAGATTCGCCGCGCTCAATCTGGCCTATCATGGCCTTGCTTACGCCTGTCTCGAGTGCCGCTTTATCTAAACTCCAACCATTTTGGCTGCGCAGCTGTTTTAGGGTCGCGGCAAGATAGCTGTTGATGGTCTGCATTAGGTTATGACGCTTAAAAAATTATTTGTACGTTATAACGCACAGGTGCTATCTTGTCCATCTCGTGCGTTATAGCGCACAAGTAATTAATGATGAGATGAGCAAGGCAAAGGTAGGAGTAGGGATGATGTGGCGCGAAGCTTTGGGACTATCAAAAATATCGGCGGGCTTTATTGCTGTGCTGGTGGGCTACAGCAGTTCGGCGGTGATTATCCTGCAGGCGGCGGACGCTGTGGGCGCGACATCGGCACAAATGAGTTCATGGCTGTGGGCCTTAGGTGTTGGCATGGGGCTCACCAGTATTGGCCTGTCTCTCTACTATAAAAATCCGGTGCTTACGGCATGGTCGACCCCCGGGGCCGCATTGATGGTTAGCAGCCTTGCGGGATTAAGTATCCACGAAGCCGTTGGTGCCTTCCTGATCAGCTCTTTGTTGATCACCCTATGCGGCTTGGCGGGCTGGATGGATAAGCTTATTCGTATCATGCCGCAGTCAGTCGCTTCGGCCATGTTAGCAGGGATTTTACTGCAGTTTGGTTTAGGGCTGTTTCAAGCCATGCAGACTCAGCTGAGTCTAATCCTCTTGATGCTATTGGTATTTGTTGTGCTTAAGCCCTGGGCACCGCGCTACATTATGCTACTTACCCTCGTTGCGGGGATAGGGATGAGTTACCAATTGGATTTATTGCAACTCGATAAGCTTGAGCTGCAATTCGCTGCCCCAGTATGGATCGCGCCTGCGTTTTCTGTCACCAGCGTAGTGGGCGTGGCGCTGCCCTTATTTATGGTGACTATGGCTTCGCAGAATATGCCTGGAGTGGCCGCGCTCCACGGCCATGGTTATCGACCGCCTATCTCGCCATTAATTACCGTGACGGGTCTGATGGGCGTATTGTTTGCACACTTTGGTGGCTTTGCTTTTAACTTATCTGCCATTACAGCGGCGATTTGCATGGGTAAAGAAGCTGATCCAAATCCTGCGACCCGTTACTGGGCGGCTGTGTGGGGCGGTGTGTTTTACTTTATCACTGGCTTACTCGGCGCCACAGTCGTGGGGCTCTTCGCCGCGTTTCCGAAGGAGTTGGTACTCGCGATTGCAGGATTAGCCCTGCTTGGCACCATAGGTAACAGTCTGACAGCTGCGCTTGCGGATAACGACGAGCGAGAAGTGGCGGTGATTACGTTTCTTGTCACCGCATCGGGTGTGAGTGTATTGGGGATTGGCAGCGCCTTCTGGGGATTATTACTCGGATTTTTAATGCATTACTGGCACAAGCATCGCGCCTTAACCACAACTAAACAGGCAAAAGCTTAGCTGTGGCTAGGTCTAGACTGAGGTTTGCTACCTTAGTGAATTGATGTGTGCAGAGGCCTAGAGCCTTTTGGTCATAAACAGGCTATTGGGGTCGAGCACGTAATCGGCAAAGGGGCCGCACAGCTCGAAACCAAATTTAGCATACAGGTTACGAGCTGGCTGGAAAAAGGCCATTGAGCCTGTTTCTAAACTGAGGCGCTGCACACCTGCGGCTTTGGCATCATTGATCAAGTGCTGCAATACCTTAGAAGCTATTCCCTGTTGTTTGTAGGTGGCGGCGGTGCGCATCGATTTGATCTCCGCATGCTCGGCATCTAACCATTTTAGTGCACCGCAGCCTGCCAGATTGCGGCCATCCCACAGTGTCCAAAAGCGAATATTGGGTTGGCGCAGGCCATCAAGGTCTAATGCGTGCACACTCTCCGGTGGCGAGGTTGCCCGCATATCTTCAAGGTGCTCAGTTAAAAGTGCTGCAATTTCAGGCCCTTTTAGATCATCTAGTATTATTTTCATCATTGCTCTCAAGATTAAAATTCCCTGTGTTGTCACTTATCCATCATAGCGTTAACGTGCTTGGTTGTTTTTAGGGTTAAAACGCTGCGGTGACTAAGCAAAGGGTAGGCCAACATTTAGGGAAGAGGCTGATATCAGTCTTTATAGCAAGATAAATAACCTATTGTTTTATTTTGTTTTCTTTTCTATGGGCCTAGTAAATGCTAGAAAAGTCGCCCCTAGATCTTTCCCAACTTAGTTTGGATTTTTAGATGAAATCAAAGTCGTGGGGCTTCACCCCCTGATTTTTAATCAAGAGTCGACCAAGGAGGACTGCTCGTCTTATCAAAAACGTCCATGTCAAACTACCAGCTCGATATCCCTATCTCGCGCTCAAAACGGCCGTTGGTCTTCGCCCTTGGATGCTCCAAGACGCCCCTAACGGAGTTGAAAGCCCCTTGGGCATTCAGCGTCCTTATGCTATCGCGTCAGACGCTCGTCCCTGATTCGACTGACGCTATCTCGGCCTCCATGCCTCGCTCACGCAACGATCGCTAATGCCCTGCGGCAACTCCGAGGGGATGGTGTATTCCTTAGGCTCAGGTGTTATTGGTCAAATGTTGAATGAAAAAAGTTATGCCTGTCCGATCATATTCTTATTCTGGCTTTAGCCCGTCTCAGAAAAGTTATGCCTGTCCGATCTTATTTGGGGCTTCACCCCACACCTGACCAAGGAGGACTGCTCGTCCTATCCTCCTTGGATGCTCCAAGACGCCCCTAACGGAGTTGAAAACCCCTTGTGCAATTAGCGTCCTTACGCTATCGCGTCAGACGCTCGTCCCTGATTCGACTGACGCTATCTCGGCATCCATGCCTCGCTCACGCAACGAACGCAAATGCCCTGCGGCAACTCCGAGGGGGTGGTGTATTCCTTAGGCTTAGGTGTTATTGGTTAATGGTTAATGGTAATGAAGTAAAAGTTATGTCCGATCTTTTTGTTATGAATCTCGTTAAAGCAATTTTAGTCAGTACAGATTGTAGACAAACCCAAAGTGCATTATGTTGTTGATTTAAAATGGATGGCTTAAGCAAATAACAGGCTTATTTGACGTAGGAGATAGTTAAGAAATATGAATCTTAATAGGTACTGGTTCGGGGGCGTTGTAATCATTCCTTATGCCTACATGATGCTTTTAAAGCCTTGGATTGATGGAAGGGGGGACTGGCAGTATGTTCAAGCTGTATGGATGGATTGGCAGAGTCTAAATACTGGCGTTTTTGCTTTGATTGCAAGCTTCACTGCACTGTATGTAACCTCATACCGGCAGCGGCAGGAGGATGAAAAGAATAAAAGGCTTGCAAAAGCATTGCTAGTAAACATAGCTGAAAATGTCTATGAGTTTTGCCTACTTAATGCCTCTATTTTGCTGAATGCACGAGAAAGTGGTGATGAAGATAAGGGATATAGCACAGATAAATATGCATCAAAAGCATCTAGGGAATTACTCGAAGATTTAAGGTTCTCACTGAAATATCTTGATGATAAAAATACAGATTTATTATCTGATTTAATTGGTCAAATTACGAACGCAACATTCAAAATAAACCAACTCTACCGTCCTAACAAGTATGCACAAAAATCTCTTGCGAAAACTTGGCCAGAGGATATTGATCACGCTTTTAAAGAGCTCGGTTATCTATTGATCATCGTAGATAAACTGTTTCAGTTTGTACGTGGTGAAATCGGCATTTTAACGATGCCTATTCCTAATGAACACGAAAAAATAAGTGCCCTACGCGATCTAACAGACATGCATTCCGTTGCAGATGAGATGCTGAGGAGACGAATTAAGAATGAAGAAATATCTAGTAAAATGAAGCAGTATTTGGACGGAATAAAAGTACTAGAAGGGACAAAACCAAAAATTTGAGTTAACAGGCTAGTTCTAAGTTATTGTCGTTATTTTTAATTCATTAAATTTTATATTGAGAATTTAGATCTGGTCTTTTAAAGCTACAGATTACGCTGATGCCTAAAAGGCAAACCATGGTGATTGACGAGACGACCGTCCGCCCCATGGACGGGGCGGTCGAGCATCCAGGGATGGACTTGCTGTGTGTCGTTGAGTCAATACCATGGTTTGCCTCACTCCTTGGTGTGTTATCTGGCCAGCATCATGATTAGCCTCACTCCGCGGCATATCGTCGAGCCAGTACCGTAGTTGGCCTCACGCCTACTGCAAATACTTCAGATCTATGAAAGAGGTGGGGCTATTTCAGATGATTTTGGGGTAGCTGTGGTTGACCTAACAGGGCAACGATAAGGATAAAGTCGTCTTCTTTGGTGAAGTAGGCTGTGTGTTTACCGATAGAAAAGTAGAAACCGTTGGGGTAAATATCGTTGCAGCTTCTGCTTAATCCGGGGTTATTGGCTAACATTTGCAAACCGGAGATAAGGCTTTCTTTATATTTGTGCCACTGCGACTCAGAAAAGTGTTGAAGAGTGTAGTCTTTAATCTGTTGTAGGTGAGTCTGAGCTAACCTACTCAGTTTATAGCGTTTATTATTCATGTGAGTGGCTACAGGGCGTTAAGAAAATCTTCACCATCAACCACATTGCCCTTCGCTAAATCTTCTTTGGCTGCGTTGAAACAGTGCTTCAGATAGTCGGCTTTCATCGCCTCAAGCTGTTCGTAATCGTGGATAGACATGACCACAACCGCATCTTTACTGTTTTTGCTGATCTTGATGGGTTCGCGTTGAGCGTTTAGTAGCAACTCACCAAAATTTCGTTTGGCGTCATTAGCGGTTAAGGTTTGCATGAGTTAAGCCCCGTTTTGGAAATACAGTGGCAGTATAGTTTATTGAGCGAAATGGTCAAAATGATTAAATCGTGCGATTTGTGCTAATGATGGGCTATCTTGATTCGCTGGATGATGACTTGCCTACAAATGAGATCAAAAAGCCGAGATGATTCTCGGCTTGTTATTAAGGCTTTTACTAACTCAAAAGCGATTAGTAGTACTTCTTCAAATAGCTTTCAGCATAGCTTTTCAGCTTTTTGTTTGGGTTGTTGTTGGCAATGTTTTCAATCACTTCACGATATTGGGTATTACCCGATGCGGCGAGGGCCTTGGCCATATTGGCGTAGGTGTCGATGGCTAACTTGTCGTTGCGCATAAGGCGTGGATTTTTCAGCTCAACGCTAAGGCGCTCTAACAGAAAGTCATCGTAGTTTTGATCATCCATCATACGTTTGGCTGCTAGGCGCATTAGCTCTAAATCATTGCTTTTAAAAGCGTTAGCATAGGCATTGTTTTTAGGACTTTGTTCGGCCACATATTGGCTTTTATCCGCTAAAATGGCGTTCCATGTTTTGTATTGGTCAAGATTTTCAAGTGCTTGGGTAGCGTACTTCTTTAGCTTCTTATGGTAGCTGCCATTGACTATGTTGCTGATGGTCGCGCTGTATTTGTCATTGCCCGAGTAACCTAAGCCTTTGACTAACCAAGCGCTGTAGTCGATGGCGTTTTTCTCGGTGGCGAGGGGCAGGGATTCGATTAGTTTGGCCTCTAACACATCGTAAATGGCGGGATCGGATAATCCGGCAATCGTCAGAGCCTCGATGGCTTGTTTTTGCTTAAATTGATTGTCGCCTTTAAAAATTTCTTGATAGGTTTCAACCGTATAATCCTGCGCCCACACCGGCGAGGCCAGTAAACTGATACCGAGTAAAATGCTTGCAACTAATGGTTTCATTGATATGTCCTTATGTCGTTTTCCAGCGTTTAAAAATCAGTGAGGTGTTGATGCCGCCAAAGGCGAAGTTATTGCTCATCACATAGTCGGTGTCGAGCGTACGTGGCTCGCCGCGAATGTAATCGAGCGTGGCACATTCTGGGTCGATATTGTCGAGATTAAGCGTAGGGGCAAACCAGCCCGCATTCATCATTTCGATACTCACCCAAGCCTCTAGCGCACCGCAGGCGCCTAAGGTATGGCCGGTGTAGCTTTTAAGGGATGAAATCGGCATATCCGCACCGAATACCGCGTGGGTCGCATGGCTTTCGGCAATATCACCGCGGTCGGTGGCGGTGCCGTGGGCATTGACATAACCAATGGCGTCGGGCGTAAGCGCCGCATCCTTAAGGGCTAAACGAATGGCGATTTCCATGGTCTCGCTATTGGGCTGAGTCACATGCTGGCCATCGGAGTTAGTGCCAAAGCCGACGATCTCGGCGTAAATCTTCGCGCCGCGCGCTTTGGCGTGTTCTAACTCTTCAAGTACTAGCGTACAAGCGCCTTCGCCAATCACTAAGCCATCCCGCTGGGCATCAAAAGGGCGTGGCGATAATTCTGGCGTCGTGTTTTTCGTGCTGGTCGCAAACAGCGTATCAAAGACTACGGCCTCCGTGGGGCAGAGTTCTTCGCCGCCACCCGCGAGCATTAAGGTTTGCCGACCATATTTAATCGCTTCATAGGCGTAACCTATGCCTTGGCTACCTGAGGTGCAGGCGCTGCTGGTGGTGTGAATGCGCCCTTTAAGGCCAAAGAAAACCCCCACGTTTACCGCTGTGGTGTGGGCCATCATGCGGATATAACTAGTGGCGGTAACGCCTGACATATCGCCAGTTTTCAGCATATCGCCAAAGGCGACCAGCGGATCGGTACTGCCGGTAGAAGAACCATAGGCAATGCCCATCTCTCCCGAGGTGACGATAGGGTCGTCCAAGAGTCCTGCATCCATCAGTGCAAGCTCGCTGGCGCGAGTCGCCATAATCGAGACGCGCCCCATGGAGCGGATCTTTTTGCGGGAATAGTGGCTAGGCACCTCAAAGTCAGTAATGGGCGCAGCAAGGCGGGTGTTTAGTCCGTCGTATTTATCCCATTCGGCCATCGTCACGACACAGTTTTTTTGTGCCTTAAGGCTGCTTGCGATACTCGGCCAGTCATGGCCTAGGGCACTGATGCCACCGATACCAGTAACGACGACTCGTCTGCCTAGGGGATTACGCTGCGTCATTTAGATCATGCCTCCATTCACCGAAATCACTTGGCGCGTGATATAGGCAGCATCGTCCGACATTAAAAAGGCGGCTAAGGCGGCGATTTCATTGGGTTTACCCATGCGGCGCATCGGCACTAACTGCTCGACCATATCCTTAGGAATATCCGCCACCATATCGGTTTCGATTAAGCCTGGGGCGATACAGTTTACGGTAATCTTACGTTTGGCCAGCTCTAAGGACAGCGCCTTAGTGGCGCCAATCAGCCCAGCTTTAGAGGCGCTGTAATTGACCTGACCACGGTTGCCCGCGATACCTGAAACGGAAGCCAAGGTGATGATACGGCCACCCTTGCGGCCTTGTACCATAGGCATAACGCAGGGATGAATCACATTGTAAAAACCATCGAGGTTAGTGTGGATCACGCTGTCCCACTCGGTTTCGCTCATCGCTGGGAAGGCATTGTCACGGTTGATGCCCGCATTGAGTATCACGCCATAATAGGCGCCATTGGATTCGATATCGGCCTCAATGGCGGCTTTTACGGCGGCGCGGTCGGCAACATCAAACTTTAATAGACTGACGTTCACCCCAAGAGCGCTAAGTTCTGCGGCGCTGGCATCGGCTGCGGCCTGATTGCTGTGATAATGCAGGGCGATATCGTAGCCCGCTGCGGCCAGTTTAAGGGCGATGGCTTTGCCAATACCGCGGCTCGAACCTGTGACTAATACTCTGTTATTCATCTTTATTTCTCCACCCGTGATGCTTGATGATGAGTTGTTTATGCATCAAAGGGCTAAATCTTTTTGTAGTGCGACTGACGTTGCGTCGGTTTTAAGCTTGGCGCTTGTGAGCGCTAGGCCAGACATTAAGCCTGACTGGAGGCGATATACGCTTGAGTGTCCTGGGGTTGGAACACGTTCACATTGGCCTCGGCCACGAGTTGTGGTGTTTGCTCCGATCCTGCCTCGGGCAACAGATAAATCTGGCAATCGAATACCGCCAGTCCCGACTCTTCTTGATAGAGGCGTTTAACCTGAGTGCGGTAGCGGCGGTTGAGCTCGTACTGCGCTGTGTGTAAGGCTAATTTACGCGATCCCAATAAAAAACCCACTCGGATTTTATCGTGGCGCAGTTTGGCCTCTACACCGGCGAGGGCAGCGATGCTCTGCGCCATGTATTCTATGCCCACATAATTGGGAACGGCCTGACGTTGCTCGTCAAAATAAGCACACTGAGGAGTGATCTGCACTTCAGTTTCGAGTGCATCCTGCTGATGGTGAATAATCTTATCAATCAAGATCATCGGCGCGCGGTGCGGAATAAAATCGGCAATATTCTGCTCGGCTAATTGTTGCAGCCACATCGGCTCGGCGGGTGCCATTGCAGTGTCAGTAGAACTGGACATAAAACTTAAGCCCCTTTACGGCAAAAAATCAGGCTGGCATTGCTGCCCCCAAAGGCGAAGGAGTTGCTCATCACATAGTTAAGCTTGCCATGTTCGGCGCATTGCTTGGGCGCGACTAAGGCTATGCTGGGATCCTGTGGATCTGGCTGCCCATCATACCTATGGGGAGGCAGGGCAAGATGGTGATTATGGGGTGAGAGCAGTAAATAACAAAATGCGGCTTCAATCGCGCCCGCGGCACCTAAAGTATGGCCAACCAGCGGTTTGGTTGAGCTTGCGGGTGGTGGCGTGTCGCCAAATACCGAGAGTACGGCGCGGCTTTCCATCGCATCATTTTTAGGCGTTGCTGTGCCATGTAGGTTTATATAATCAATCTGTTGCGCCGAAATCTGTGCATCATCAAGCGCGGCCTGCATGGCGGCAATTGCTCCCGCACCTTCGGGGTGCGGCGCCGACATATGGTGTGCATCGCTCGACTCGCCAATGCCTGCAAGCAAAACGCAGGCTTCATTTGCTGTGTTGTCTGTCGCCAAGGTCAGAGTAAATAGCGCGGCGCCTTCACCGATATTGATGCCATCGCGATTGGCGCTGAAGGGATTGCAATGTCCCTTGGAAACCGATTCTAAGGCATGAAATCCGTTGACTGTCAGTTGGCACAGGCTGTCGATACCGCCGACGATCACCATATCGCACAGCTTGGCCTCGAGTAGGCGTTTGGCGCTGGCAAATACCTTGGCGCTGGAGGAGCAGGCGGTCGAAATAGTGTAGCAAGGGCCTTGGAGCTCAAATAAATGGCGTAAAAAATCGCTGGTGCTGCCGAGTTCCTGCTGGAAATAATGATAATCGGCGGGGAAGTGGCCGTGTTGATTGCGATAGGCCAAAGCGGCTTCGCCCTTCGAAATCCCCGAGGTGCTGGTGCCTAAGACCACGCCGATGCGGTAGGCGCCAAACTCACCTTTGGCTTTCTCTACGGCATCGCGAATTTGCAGTGCGGCAGCAAGGAGTAACTGATTATTGCGACAATCGAATTGTGCCAGCGCGGCAGGAATGGTCGGTAACGACTCAGTGACGGGCGCAACCAGTGTCGACTCCCCAAATAGCAGAGTATCACTGGTTTGCATGGCACTGGTATCGCCTGCAATCAAGCGGGCTAACACCTGCTCGGGCGTTTGCCCTAACGGGGTACACAATCCAATTTGTGTAATGGCGACTCTGTTGTTCATTGCTGCTTGCTATACCTATGACCTTTGATGTGAGCAAGGCTAAAGGCTCATATCGATTGGCTGTTAACGGGTGCCTCTATGGCATGGTCAAAAGACGATTAAATGGGTTGTATCTCTAACTCAAACTTTGCCTGTGGCATGGTCAAATTAATGTGTGCCTGCCAAGGGGCACCGTCGGTCTGTTGTTGATAACGAATTTGTATCACTTGAGTCTGGCTATCGCTGCGACTGATAAGCGTATCTTGGCTATAAAACTGGCGACAGGGAATTGCGTCACACAGTCCTGTCACTAACTCGCCGCCCTCTAAATGGCTTTTAATACTCTGCTCCGGCCAATAGATGAGTTGCATCATCGCCATCAGATATTCGGCCTTAAACTCGTCCCCTAGCAAGAGACTCTGTTCACTGCTGAGTGTATTCCCATCGTAAACCAAGGTAAACAATGCCTGACCTAGGGGCGCGAGCCCGACCAGTGTCATCCGTTCCCCTTCGAGTTCGAGCTGGGTGAGTAGCTCGTGGGTGTTATCGCCCACCTTAATGCTCACCTTCTGACTAAAGGACTGGGGTGAGGATACCCCAGCTTTGCTGTCGTTTTGCTGACTCTGGCTTTGAGTCTGGCTTTGGGGCGCATTTGCCTGCGGCTTGGTGAGCGGTTTCTCGACCGCTGGGCCAAAATCATGGGGGAGTGGCGCTAAGCAGTAACGCATATCTTTCGCCAAACCGACACAGGTTTGCCGATAGAGCAGCTCGCTGCATCCCATCAAGCCTAGGCTGATCAGGAGCAAGCAAAACGTCGCAATGGCTTTGGGGCGACCGTTGGCGTTAAGGCTTAAGCGCATCGAATTACACCTCGGCTAATTCGCTAATAGCGGGCTCGGCGCTGAGTTCGGCTTCCTGCCGACATAGCTCGACCACCATATTCAGGCGTCGCTCGGAATCTTTTACAAAGGGATTTTGCACATCCCAAGCATAGCCCGCCAAAATCGAGCAGATCATCTGTTTGATTTTAGGATTCGGATTTTCGTAAAAAATCACATCTTGGAAGCGCCCATCGTACCAAGCCTGCACATAAGTGCGGAAGGTGTTCACCCCTTGCATTAACGGCGCCGAGTACTCGGCGGGCCAATCTACCGTATCGCCATCAAGCTGTTTAAGCACGCATTTCGCCGCCATCGATGCCGATTGCATGGCAATCGTCACGCCCGATGAGAATACCGGATCGAGAAACTCGCCCGCGTTGCCCAGCAGGGCAAACTTGTCGGTGGCGAGGCGCGATACGTTGGCAGAATAGCCCTTGAGTGTCGCACAGGGCTGGGCGACCTTGGCATTGGCCAGCAATGCTTTCAGGCCGGGTTCTTCTTTAACTATGGTCAGAAGCTGCTGCTCTAAATCGCCTTCTAGGCGCGCGAGTAATTGCGGCTCTGCCACGACGCCGAGCGAGCAACGGCCGTTGCTGAAAGGAATTAACCAGTACCAAATATCCTGATGCTGCGGATGTACGCTAATTAAAATCTTATTCCGGTCGAAGTTGGGATCGCTGATGTTATCTTCCACATGGGTGAAGATAGCGCTGCGGGTCGGCAGCGACGACGGCGTTTCGAGGTCGAGTAGTCGTGGTAGTACTCGGCCAAAACCACTGGCATCGAGCACATATTGCGCCTCAACTTGGTACAGCTCACCTTGATCGTTACGCACGCTTAAGCGCGGGTTGGCGCTTAAATCGATTGCCTCAACGGTTTCACCGTAACGGATTTCCACCCCAAAGCTTGCTGCGGTATCGGCGAGCAATTTGTCGAAGTTTGCCCGTTGCACTTGGAAGGTTGTGCCCGGCCCTGGGGTAAATTTGTCGGTAAAGTCGAAGGTGGTATACACCCCATCGCGACGGAATGCCGCGCCATTTTTATATTGGAATCCCGCCGCATTCAGCGCCTCTAACATGCCCGCTTCTTCAATAAATTGCATGCAGCAGGGCAGTAGACTCTCGCCGATAGAAAAGCGTGGAAAGTGTTGTTTTTCTAGCACTAATACCCGTTTGCCTTGCTTATGCAATAGGCTAGCGGCAATCGAGCCCGAGGGGCCTGCGCCAATAATGGCCACATCGACGGAAAGGGAGTGAGACTGTGCGGAACTTGCTGCAGTGGATGTGGACATTTAAATAACATTCCTTGTAGGTATCGAGACCTTGTTGGTGGTTAAAACCTGACTGGTGGTCAAAATCAATGGCGAAAGTACAAAGGTAAACCCTATGCCGAGGGACAGGGTTAATCCAAAATAATGAATAGCTTGGGTTTGGCTAAAGGCGAGTAAGCCAAAGGCCAATAGGGTCGAGCAGGCGGACATAAACACCGCCATCATCACTGCCTTGCCATGTTGCGCAGCGGAGGCAAAGAACAAACTGTAATCTATCCCAATCCCGAAGACTAAAATCAGCGCCAGCGCATGAAACAAGCTTAAGGGCGAGCCGACTAAGCCTAAAATGGCCAAGGTGAGTAAGGCGGCCAGCGCGGGTACGGCGACCACAAGGGCGGCTCTTTTAACGCCAAAGCTCAGGCTAAATAGTAAGAGGGCGATAACGAGTGCTAGCCCCAATAACTTCAGGGTAAGCAGGCGATAATGTCCCATCACGGTGGAAATATCCGCGACTTTATCAATAAGCTGCACCTGCGGATCCTCGGCAAAGCGCGCCTTGAGGGCCGCAATATCTTCAATACCACCAAGCAGCACTATAGCGCCATGGCTATCATTCCCTAGGTTGGCATTATCTAGACTGGTCGCTGACTCTGTTGAGTGCTCAAGCTGTGCGAATCCCTGCGGTGCAAGCCAGAGTGGGGCTAGCTGTTTGCCTAGGCCCAGTTCGAAAAAATCCGCCGGGGTGATATAGCTATCCTTGGCGGCAAGATAGGCGGCAGAAAGCTCGGGTGCTAGGCCGTCATCTAGGCCAATGCTGTTTAGCACTGTGGTTAATTGCGACTGGTAAATCTTGCTCTGCAATTGATACGCCGTATCCTGCTTTTGCTTGCTTGGCAGATAACGGCTGAGGCTGACATAGTCGCCCAGCTCTTGCTGCTTAATGGCGGCATCGAGCTGCGGACTGAGGGCTTCGAGTCGTTGCAGTAAGGCTTCTTCGCTGGAGGCGCGCACCAATAAAAACTGGTTATCGGTACCACCACTGAGGAGTTTTCTGAGCTTATCTTCAGGCTCTGTCACGCTCGCAGGGCTTTGTTGTAAATGGCGAATATCGTCATCCACCTTAAGTTGGCTGATACCCAGCAGACAAACACCTACGAGCAGTAAGGTGAATAGACTCAATCCCCATGGCGACACCAGTTTGTTTGAGAATCCGGTGAGTTTCGCAAGATAAGCCTGTGCGAGGGTTAACGGGCGTTCTCCCGAAGGCAACTTGCTGCCCGCCAATAATGGATAGGCGAGCACTAACGTTAGGTAGGCGCCGAGTAAGCCCGAGGCGCAGAAAATCGCTACCTGCTGCATGCCGGGAAACGGCGCTAAACCGATACCGACATAGGCCAAGGCGCTAGTGATAAAGGCGAGTGACACTGTGGGGAAGATATAGGCCACGGTCGCCTGCGCGCTACGCTCATTATCACTTAACCGCTCGCAGTAAAAATGGAAACTGTAGTCTATGGCAATCCCTATCAGGCTAGTGCCAAAGACGAGAGTGAGTAAATGCAGTTCTCCGAACACGCTTAAGGTAAAGGTCACCGCCAGCAGCAGGCCGCTACCTATGGTCACCATCGCCAGCAAGAGTGGCATCACGGAGCGAAACGCCAGCCAAACCAATAACACTACGCCAAGCAAAGACGCGAGACCGAGAACAGAGATTTCACTCTTCGCGGTATTGGTGGCTTCTATGGCATGGAATAGTGCGCCCGCCTGTAACACTTTAACGCTGGTGTATTGGGCGCTGACGGCATTCAGCGCTTGAGTGAGTGCCGCTTGCTGGCGTAACTGCGCATTAGGGTTAAAGGCGCTTTCGGTGCCTTTTGCCATCACAATGGCGGCCACGCCTTCACTGCTATTAACACCTTGTTTGGTATCAACACCTTGGTTGGGATGTGCAAGTAAAATCCCTTGGCTAGCGCTCAGCTTCGAACTAGGCGCAAGGGCGAGCAAATTGTCGGGAAACAACAGCAAAGGATCTTGGGTCAAGAGTTGGCTATTGGCATAACTAAAGGCGTTGTAGAGCTGCTGAGTGGCCGAGGCGATTAAGTGCTCGAGGCCATCATGGCTTAAGGCATCGGTTTGCTCTGGGGTGAGCAGTTTAAAGCGATAGGGGAAATAAAATTGTCCAAGGGCTTCACCCATCTGTAGATCGGCGCTGCGAATATCGGTAAAAGCGGTATGTTGAGTCTTAAGCTGCTCCATCAGGAGTGTTGCCGCCGCAATCGCTTGAGGTTCGTCCTCGGCAATCAGAGCGAGATACACTTGATCGGCGAGTGTCGACTCCACTTGTTCGAGGGCGCGCGCCGTGAGTGCATCCTGCTGCAGATGGGGCAACATGGCGAGAATATCGCTTTGTACCTTAGCCCCATTTTGCCACAGTTGTAGCGTCCACAGGCTTGCCGCCAGCATCAAACACAACCAAATAGCGAAGCGCCATTTAGTCGAGGTTTGCATCAGGCTATGGCCAATACGCGTGGCAATCTTGGGCGCCATGATTCTGCCTTACTCCCTTGAACCCGCGTCTTTAGGAATCGTCTGGCTGATGGCATATTGGGCTAACTCAGCCTCACTCAGAGGACCTTGGCGCAGCTCGCTAAAATCGATACGGGTGATATCCTGCGGACTCACACTCGGATTGGCGCTGAGTAGCACTAAGGCGTGTAGAGTATCACTGCCTTCGAGCACCATGTGGGCGATGGCCTTCTTCATCAGCGGATCTTTTGGGGTTAATCCCAACTGCCAGTTTGCGCCGCCTGAACTTGAGTCTTGTTGTTGCGACTTGCCTTGCGCCAACGGTTCTTGGGCTAAAAAGTGCAGTTCGAAGTTTGCACTTAAACCTGAAATATCGCCGCCCAGCATGGCATTCACTAGACTCGGTAATAAATCCCCCATGGCCGCCGCGCTTGCCGAAGCATCGGCTTGGCTGATTTGCACTCGCCCTTGGCTATCTTTTTGGATCAGTTGCTTATCTTTTAAAATTAGCAGGGATTCGAAGGGGCTAAGTTGTTGCCAGATCAGCCCTTGTACCTTGTCGAACACAAACTGGCCTTGGCTCACGAGGGGCTTTTTCAGCACTTTAAGCTGGCGCGATTGCACAAAGTGGCCGCGCACCGTCTCGCCAAGATTGAGCTTTTGGCTAAGGGCGAGCAATGCAGCGTTATCTGTGCCTTGGGCAAATAGCGTTTGATATTGGTTCGAACTTGTGAGGTTCGAATCGGTGAGGCTCTGCGCCTGTACCGAGCCAAACAGCAGTGTGCAGCTTAAGAGTAGGTTTTGGCAGAACCCTAGCCACCACTTAGCTCGTGCGAGGAAGGCAATCATTCGCTATCCGCCTTTGCCAGCAGCGGGGCGATTTTGCTGCGAAATATCTCTGGCGTCACAAAGCACATTTCTTGGCTCGTCATATCCACCGCCGCCTGAATGGTATAGCCCTTGGTAATTCGCTCACCGGTTGCCGTATCACGGATTTGATAATTGATTTTTAGACGATTTTCCCACTCGACCAACTCGGCGCGCACGGTAATGTTTTGCTCGAAGGTGCTGGCTTTAACGTATTTGATCTGCAAATCAATAATCGGCCAAGCGTAGTTCGAGGCCTGCATTTGGCGATAGTTGTAGCCTAACTCGTCGAGTAATTTGCAGCGGGCAATCTCGAAATAACGCAGGTAATTACCATGCCAAGTGATCCCCATAGAATCCACATCGTGGAAGGGGATCTGCATGTCCATTTCTATGCTGAGCAAGGCTTTCATCGGCACACTTCCCATTCGCCCGCTTGGATTTTCGCAACGGTTTGGCGCAGCACGGCTTCGAGCGGTCTGTCTTCGACTAATGGCTCAAAATCGGCGCGCACTTGGGCGAGTGTGGTCGCCAGCGAAGGGGTCAGCGAAGCTTCGTCTAACTCATTCTGTTTGATACGCAGACCAATGCCTTGAGTCATGGCGAGTAGGGCTGCTGCGGCGACTTGTTCTGTCAGCTGTAATACGCGCATACAGTCACGGGCGGCGATAGTGCCCATGCTGACTTTGTCCTGGTTATGGCATTCGGTTGAGCGAGAGAAAACGCTCGCGGGCATAGTGTGCTTGAGCGCCTCTGCCGTCCAAGCTGATACGCCGATTTGCACCGCCTTAAAGCCATGGTTGATGGCGCGGCGTGGCCCAGTTGAACCCGAAAGGTTAGCGGGTAAACCGTTGTTAAACTTAGGGTCCATCACTAATGCCATTTGGCGGTCGATGAGATCGGCGATGTTGGCCACAGTGTTTTTCAAGGAGTCCATTGCAAAGGCAATGTGTCCACCGTAGAAATGGCCGCCGTGGAGAATATGCTCGCCTTCACCATCGACTATGGGGTTATCGTTGGCGCTGTTAACTTCGGTTTCGATAAATTGGCGCATAAAGGGCAGTGCATCCTGCAATACGCCAATGATGTGCGGCGCGCAGCGGATGGAATATCTGTCCTGCAGACGATCTGAATTGCGGGGATGAACATGGTGGTTCAAATCTTCCCTAATCCAAGCCGCGATTTGGTTTTGCCCCGGATGGGGTTTGGCGGCAAACAGAATATCGTCGAAATGGTTCGAGTTACCTTTGAGGGTTAAGGACGCCATGGCGGTAATGCGGCTGGCTAAACGCGCTAAATATTGTGCGCGATCAAAGGCTAAACAGGCTAATGCCGTCATCACCGCCGTGCCATTCATCAGGGCTAAACCCTCCTTGGGGCGCAGCACATGGGGCGTGATGTTCAGCTCGCGGTAAACTTCTTGGGTGGCTCTGCGCTCACCGTTATAAATCACTTCGCGCTCGCCAACTAGCACGGCGGCCAAGTAAGACAATGGCGTTAAGTCACCGCTGGCACCAACCGAACCTTCCTCTGGGATCACTGGCACTATATTGAGATTAAGCAAGGTTTCGATGCGCTTTAATAGCTCATAGGTCACGCCGGATTTACCAATGGCGAGGGAATTTAAACGGCAAGCCATCACGGCACGCGCCTGCATCACGCTCAATACTTCACCGAGGCCACAGCCATGGAAGCGGGATAAGTGCAGTGGTAACTCATGGACTAAGTCGAGACTCACGTTGACAGTGCAAGAGTCGCCATAGCCAGTGGTGACGCCGTAAACCACACCTTCTTCGTGAAGCAGGCTATCGATAAAGCGGGCGCCCTTTTGGATATACGCTTGGTAATCGGCATCATCACAGAGTTTGACTTTAGCACCCTTAGCAACGGCGACGACTTGCTCTAATGTGAGTAACTGACGGCCAAATTCGATTGGCGACTCAGCGGTTGTCGTGTGAGTAACTGCGTGGCTCATAAATGCTCTGTCCTGTCTGTAGTGCGCTCCTGCTCCGGGAGTGCTGCTGTCGTTTGTGGGGCGGGTGTCGCGCGGTTGACCTTGCTATCGTCCCGCCAAAAATCAAAAAAGTTAAACCACTGCAAAGGCTCACGCCTTGCGTAGTGTTCGAGGCGTGAGCTGTAGTTATGCACCGCCTGTTGTAGTCTTTCCATTCGCCCAGCACGTGGCCCTTTGAGGCTGTTGCTAAAGTGCTCTAAATGCACGCGATATCGCCCTTGTTCGCGCAGGCAGAACATCAAGTACACCGGGCAATCCAAGAGACCGGCCAGAATAAATGGCCCCTGCGGGAAGGCTGCCTCTTCACCCATAAATGGCGCGTATACCACGCGTCCTTGGGAGTGGGATGAGGTTCTATCGCCAGCAATCACCACTAACTCACCGTCTTCAATCTTTTGCTGCAGCAGCATAGAGGTGGCGGGGTTAAGCTCGGTCACTTGGATCAAATTCAGCGTGCTATCGGGGTTTAATTGCTTGAGTACATTATTAAAGTTTTCGGCATGGCTAGTTAACACCATGACATTCACTTTGACCTTACGCTGGTGGATTGAAATCGCGCGGCACAGTTCGAGATTGCCCAAGTGAGAAACCAATAACACCGCGCCTTTGCCGCTTTCTAGTTGATCAGCCAGCACTTGGCGGTCGGGAAAATCCACTTGGCTTAATTTAATGCGGTCGCACCAGGCATCGATTCTATCGAGCGCGGCATTACCAAAGGCGAGAAAGTGGTTCAGGCTATCGCGCCAGCCAACGGGCTGATTCAATTGGGGGTGTTGCGGCTCGAGGCGTTGCACGCGGCGCAGAAAATCTAACGAGGCCTCGCGGCTGACTTTGCCCGTTAGGAAGAAATAGCAAATCACTGGATACATAATGGCGCGGCACAGCCAATGGCCGCCGAAACGGTAGCTTTCGACCAACAGTTTTATGCCCCAATAACTGCCGCGCTCCTTCATCCCCGACCAATGGGTTGAGGCTTTATCGTTTTGGGGTGATTGAGCCTTCTGTTTACGGCGCAGCAGTTGTGGAAGGCGTTTTAACATGCCGAAAAATAATCGGGTATGCAGCTTAGTTATGCGCACATTGTCGGCCACACCTTGAAAGTGGCTGACGCCGTTTTCGGGATAAATGACTTTAGTGGGGTGAAACAGGATTTCCACCCCTTGCCAGTAGAGTTTGACTAGGATTTCGATATCAAAATCCATCCGCTCCGTGAGGGCGTGCTGGCTCAATAGACGCTCGGTGGCGGCTAAGGGATACACCCTAAATCCGCACATAGAATCTTGAATATCAAAGCTTAAGGTTTCGACCCATACCCAAAAGTGGGTGAGGTAACGGCCATAGAGTCGTCCCTTGGGGACGGACTCGTCGTACTCGGGCTTGCCCGAGATCAGCGCATCCGGCTTGGCCTGCGCCTTGGCGAGCATGGCGGGAATATCGCTCAAATTATGCTGGCCATCGGCATCGACCTGTAGCACATGGGTAAAGCCATCGCGATAGGCGCGGCGAAGCCCTGTCATCACAGCCGCACCCTTACCGCGGTTGTAAGGGTGTTGCAGCAGGGTCACCCAATCGTGTTGCTCCGCCAAGGATTGCAGCAGATAACGGGTCTCATCGTTGCTGCCATCGTCAATCAAATAGCAGGGCTGATTGAGGGCGGCGAGCTCGGCTAAGGTCTGGGCGATCGCAGCGCTATGATTGTAATTAGGGATCACCAGCGCCAACTTGATTGGCGCCGTGCCCATTAAATCACTCGGCGGGACTAACTTGGTGTCGCTCATACCGTCGCTCACAGGGATGCTCCATCATCTTGCTGACGAGCAAAGCTGATTCGCCCGGAGGCATAGCGGTGGTCGCCATCGCTGTAGGCAAAGGTTAACTTCTCTTTGGCGGCATTATGGCTAATGACTAAGGTGACTTCCTGCCCTGGCAGAATAAGCTGTTGAAACTTTAACACTTCTAAATTAGCAACCGCAGCGTTGTAACCAAAATGCTCGCAACCTAAGCGCACGGCCCAATCCAGTTGGGTCACGCCGGGGAGCACGGCTTGCTCGGGAAAATGGCCGTTAAAATATTCGAGATCGGCGGCGACAAAGAGGCGCAGTTCAATACTTTCTGGGCCGATCTCTGATGCGAGGATCGGCGGTAAACTCGACTTAATCATGGTCAAATAACTCAACTAGCTGGGCGACGACGCGCTTGCCCTGAGTGTTTAACGGTAAGGTTTCGGGGTAACGCCAGCGGCGCGGTAAGGTCACGCGCTCGAACTGAGTCAGTAGATGCGCTTTTAACGCGTTGTTGATACTCAGTTTTCCCTGTTCTTGGTGCACACTTCTGCCTAATGGCGACAGGGTGATCACCGCCCCTAACTGGGATTTAAACTGGGGTAATACGACTAAGGCGGCCTGCTCGACATAGGCGTGGCTACAGAGCAAGGTCTCCATTTGCGCCAGCGAAAGACGTTTTTCTTCAATCTTAACGATGCGGTCGAGTCTTCCCTTGAGCCTGAATTGGCCATTGGCCGTCGGCTCAATTTTATCTTCACAACGTAACCATTGATCGTCGGCCAAGTAGGGTGACTTAAGCAGCAGGGCGCCATCGTCAGCGTCTTGGTCTATGGTAATTTGTTCAAACACTTGCCATGGTTCGTCGGCCTCCTGTTGGCGACGATAGGCGATACCGCCAGTTTCGGTGCTGCCGAATATCTCTATGGGTAAATGGCCATAGCACTGGGCAACACCTTGGGCGGCGGTGAAACTTAACGGCCCGCCGGAGCTAAAAACTAAGCTAGGTGATCGCAGTTGGCGTTCGTGCTCTAGTGCCTTAGGCAAACGAGATAATTGCGCTGGGCTACTGATGAGGCACAGATTCGGTAACAGTGCGGTGTAGTAGCTTAAGGTCTCTGGGTATTCGATCTGCTCGCTTAAAAAAGGGCGACTGGCGGCTAATGGCCAGAGGATCTTAAACAACAAGCCGTAGATATGCTGATGGGAAACGGTCGAGACCACACTGCAATGGGGCAAATGCTCGGCGAAGGTGTGCTCAAGCACTGTCACCTCGGCATCGAGCTGCCTTAGGCTCTTGCGAATCGCCTTGGGCTCACCACTGCTGCCCGAGGTAAAGAGCACTAGTTCACCGAAGGTGTCGCTCTCTGGCCAAGGTTTGGTGGGCAGACTCAGCTCTTTATTCAGCAGGATAAAGGCGTGACTCTCGCACAGCGGCTTGTCTGACAATATGCCTTCAAACTGATGGGTCAGTTCACTCAGAGTGCCAGTTTGGGTGTTGGGCGGCAGAATAATTTCCTTGCCCGCCAAGAGTGCGGCACATAAACCCACGGCAAACAGATCGCTGGTATCACTCGCCAGTAACCATTTTTGTTCAGGCGCTTGGCGCAGCTGCTCGTAAAAATGCGCAACCTGATTGGTAAACAGGGCACCTGTGACTATGTCATGGTGATTAAAGCTGATCAGTTGTTGGGCGAATGGCCCTTGGGTTAACCAGTTTTTGAGTAGTTGTGTCATGTATTCTTCAACCAAAAGCTGCGATATAACCATTCCCCACCGAGGAGCAGTCCCATGAGTACGTATGCAATCAAACCGTTATACAAGGTCCAAGTTGCTAGGCTGGTAAACACGGCGGTATAGGCCGCCACAGTGCCGTTTAGGATAAATAAGCCACACCAAAGCAGGGTGACTTTTTTAAGATAACCTATGGCTTCATCCGGCAAGTCGGGCTCTTTGAGCCGTGCGAGCCGTTCAATCATGCTCGGGCCTTGGTATAGCGAGTAGCTAAACAGGGCTAGCATGGTGAGGTTTATCACCACGGGGTAATACAAGAGCCAGTCGCTGCGTTTGGCGACAAAACTGCCCGCCGTGAGCGCAATCCCAACAAGCAAAGGCAAAACTAAGGTTTTAACCTTTTGCTTTTGCAGCATTAAACGCACTACCAACAAGAGGCATAGCACTAGGGCTATTGTGCCTGCTGGCAGATAATTCAGTCCTAAATACACGGCGACTGGATAAGCAATCAGCGCGAGTGCGGTTAGTACTTGTAGCAGGACACGCATTAGTCTTTAACTAGGCCTTCAATGGCGTTAACGACATCGTTGACTGTGCGCACAGATTTAAACTCGTCGGGCTGAATTTTCTTGCCCGTGAGCTGCTGCAGCTTAATCACTAAGTCGACGGCATCGATGCTATCCAGATCTAACTCTTGATAGAGATTCGCCTCTGGCGTAATCGCATCAGCATCGATTTCAAACTCATCCACCAAAATCGTGGTCAACATAGCGAGGATTTGTTCGCGGTTTTGCATCTTCCTCTCCTATGGACGTTGTGATTCGATGAAGTTAGCTAGGCTGGCGACGCTGTAAAAATGCGCCTTAGTGCTATCCGAGTTCGCTTCGATTTTCACATCAAATTTTTTCTTGATGGCTAAACCAAGCTCGAGCGCGTCGATCGAGTCGAGTCCGAGTCCCTCACCAAATAGCGGTGCATCTGTATCGATATCATCAATACTGACGTCTTCTAAGTCGAGGCAGTCGATGATCAACTGTTTAATTTCGTTATGTAAAGTCATAATTATTTTCGAGTTGTTGTTGATAATATTGTTCAAGGTCCCGGGTTAATTGCCGAGCCATTTTCGCATGCTCACCCAAAGGGGCTTGGTAGCCTTGGTGAGAAATTGTGTTGCCGATTTCGACGGCCATACCCATGGTTTGCCTTGGGATCTCATACCAAGGTTGTTCCTTTGTCAAACCACGCACATTAGTGCGCAAAACCACAGGTAAAATATCGGCTTGGGTGCGGATGGCGATATTGGCAGCACCGCGGGCAAATTCGTTAATGCTGGCGCCAAATACGGTGCGCGTGCCTTCGGGAAAGATAATAAGATTCGTGCCGCGGGCGAGCACTTCGCGGCAATCTTCGAGCATGAGTTCGGCGCCGCGATTGGGGATATATCCCGCGCAGGAGACGACGCCACGTAAGAAGGGATTGCGCCATAGGCCCTGTTTAACGATACAGCCCGCATTGGGCATCAAGCTGATTAATACCACCACATCGACTAGGCTCGGATGATTGGCAATCACTATCACGCCCTTGGCATTTCGCAGCAGCTCGGCATTATGGGTGCTGACTCGGATAACTCCCGCCCAAGTCAACATGGCCACAAAGCCTTTAAACATAGTGTGCACGGCTTTTTGCACGCGGATAATCCGCGCCTCGGGCGTGCCCGGCCAAAAACGCAGCAGAGGCAAGATGGTTAACGAGCTTAACAGTCCACCGAGACCAAAGGCGATGTAGCAACTGACGCCGCCGAGCCAACGGGGAATATAGTTGATTCCCGCGCGGCGTTTTTCAGGCAGCGTATAAGCGACATTAAATTCGGCATTGTGTGGCACTGGATTAGGCATGCGTTAGGCTCCAGTGCCAGTGTGACAAGCAGCCGTCAATATCCTGTGAGGTTGCCAGCGCATGAATCAACATGCCATAGGATAGCGGCGTGGCGTTTTGTTGCTGCTCTGCTGTCAGTTGGCTTAGGGTGAGGGTGACGGTTGCACTCTCATCTGTAGGCGCTAGGGTCAATCCTAGGGCTAAGGGCAACTCAAACTCTTGAGTAAATTCATCATAGACTGGTGGGACGGGATCGTCGCCAAACACCAACAACAGTGGCTCGGGCGATTGGTGCAGCTGGGCGAACGCTTCTACCATGGCTTGGGAAAGGGTTTCTGTGCCCGCGGCAATCGAGGTCGAAGGGGCGGTGTTATTGGCTAAAATGCCAAAAATACCACTGCCAGTGTTATGCACCGACTGACTAAAACCTAAGGGGGAAAGCGGTTGTTTTTCAATAATATCTTCGAGCAGGCCAATGGTGCGGTGCAGCTCGCCGTGGCGAGAAGCAAATATCGAGCGACAGTTAGACGCGGCCTCACATTGGAAGCTGACATCCAGCATCATCTTGGTTAAACGGCTAAAACGTCTGCGCTGCATGGCGGGGACTTGGGAAAGGGCTGGGGAAATCCCCTCGAGGTCATTTTCTTTGCTTGTGTCAGCCGAGTGCTTGCACCAAGTTTGCCAGTCATCACGCTGTGGATACTTTGGCGCCCATGCGCCCCAAGAAAGGATGCTGAATCTGAGTTGCACTACTTTGCCTCGACACTATTTAAAGCTGTCTTAGTTATCCCTAACTAAGCGAAAATTTTAATGAATTGATTGGCTTATCGCTATTTTCTCGCTGGATTGACGAGCACAATTCCCCCGTTTATTGAGTGGCTTATTCTACACTAAGTCCTTAGTTTTAATGAAGCCATTTGCATTGTGATGGTTAACAAAATGCAATCAAGTTCGAATTTATCACCCAAGAGTAACATTCGTTGCAGCTGAGGTATTGGGAGGATAGAGGATAAAACCTTGGACTGAACCTGAGTTGAACAAGTCTATAGGTAGTATTTTTAAGATACAAAAAAGGCGCACTAGGCGCCTTTTTAGACAAGCTTGGAGCATTATTGGGCGAGTTGGTTTTCCAATTTACGCAGCGCCGCTTTGACTTTACGGGTGTTTTCAGGCCCCATGCGGATCATCAGTTTTTGCGCGCTCGGCAAGGCCTCTAAATTAGGATCCACAAAGCGGTAGTTCACGCTGATTGAACTGAGCTCAATAGGCTCTTCGATGATAGGGGCGGCCAGCATGATTTTAATGGCTTGCAGCATTCGGTCATTGAACTTGGCGTTGCTGTAACCTAACTCGGCAAAGGCCTCATCAAACAGCGGTGTGAGCTGTTTGTAAGTGTGCATTAAGCTTGCTTCATCCATGCTGGCAAGTACAGTCGCGTAGGCATCGTATCTGTGGTAACTCTCTGGATTTAAATACACTTTGCTAGTGATTTCAGACACAGTGAATAGCTTTTCTGGGCCTTTGACTGGGCTGACTTTGCGGGCGAGATCGCCTTGGGCCAAGTTGTCCACGAACACCACAAACTGACGGGCCAAATCTTGGTTCACTAAAGAGGAACCGACCACGTTGTTATTGATGATCGCTAGCGCTTTTTGATGCACAAAGGCATCGCTCTCAGGCAGGCTAGGGACGACTTCTTCAGGAATCGCAGGCTCGGTTGGCGTGACGACGGTTTCGGTTTCCGGCGTGGTCACCGCTGGTGCTTCATTTTCCACCGGCGCAGTTTCAGGCTCTGTGCTTGTCTCAAGCGTCATAGGTTCAGATGAAGGCGGCTCAGGCAGCACTATCGGCGCATTGGGGATGAGCTTGGGTGAGTCATCTTTAGTGTAGTAATAATAACCTCCCGCAGAGAGCAGCACGACGAGCACAATCGCAATCAAAGCAAAGCGATTACTGCTTGAAGAGGTTTCTTGAGGTGTAATTCTATCATCTTGATTAACTTGCATTTTACATCCTTCGCTTAAGTGTCAAGGTAACGGGGTGAATACATGCAGCTAACATTTAAAGTGCAAGTGCCAACGAGTTGTCGGTGGCAGGTTCATTGTGCAAGTTTCCACGCGCTTGTCCATAGTGGTGAGCTGAACAGGCTGAATTTATTTTACCTTGAAGGGGTTAGCTTAAGGTTTAGGCCTGAACGTATTGTTGCCTGTGTCCAAGCCAGCGATGAATAATGGCATCGACCGATTCTGGTGCCTGTGACATCACATGGCTCGCCAGTTTTTGGATATGTGGGATAAGCGCCTGATCGCGGACAAGGTCGGCGATTTTCAGCTCGGCCAGTCCCGTTTGCTTAGTGCCCAGTACTTCGCCCGGCCCACGGATCTCTAAGTCTTTCTGTGCAATCACAAAACCATCATTACTTTGCCTGAGCACATTTAACCGCTGGCTCGCGGTTTGGCTCAATGGCGCCTTGTAGAGTAACACACAATGGCTCGCCACGGCACCGCGCCCTACGCGGCCCCGCAGCTGGTGCAACTGTGCAAGGCCCAGTCGCTCGGGGTTTTCGATAATCATCAAGCTGGAGTTGGGGACGTCGACGCCGACTTCAATCACTGTGGTTGCCACCAAGAGATGTATGCTTCCCGCCTTGAAGTCGGCCATAATTTGTTGCTTTTCAGCACTTTTCATCCGGCCGTGGACTAAACCTATGCTCAGTTCCGGCAGCGCTTGGCGCAATTCTTCGGCGGTATCTTCCGCCGCTTGGCACTCAAGGACTTCGGATTCTTCAATTAGAGTACAGACCCAATAGGCTTGGCGTTTATCAGTGACTACGCTGTTGCGGACGCGCTCGAGCACTTCATTGCGACGCGAATCGGGAATGGCGACTGTGGTCACGGGCGTGCGGCCGGGTGGCAACTCATCGATAATCGAGGTGTCCAAATCGGCGTAGGCTGTCATGGCTAAGGTTCGCGGGATTGGGGTTGCTGTCATAATCAACTGGTGAGGATGAAAACCTTGGTTGATGCCTTTTTCCCTGAGTCCCATCCGTTGGTGAACCCCAAACCTGTGCTGCTCGTCAATGATGATCAAGGCTAGTTTGTTAAAGGTTACCTGTTGCTGGAAGATGGCGTGGGTACCAATCACCATTTGCGCCGCGCCCGATTCAATATCGGCTAAGGATTGCGCCCGCGCCTTGCCTTTAAGTTTGCCTGCTAGCCATCCGACTTTTAATCCCAGAGGCTCAAACCAGGCTGCAAAGTTTGCTGCATGCTGCTCGGCGAGTAATTCGGTAGGCGCCATCATAGCCACTTGGTAGCCATTTTCGATGGCCTGCAGCGCGGCGAGGGCGGCGACTAAGGTTTTACCCGAACCCACATCCCCTTGAACTAAGCGCATCATGGGGTGCGGTTGCTCTAAATCTTTACCTATCTCGGCGACGACCCGCTGCTGGGCGCCCGTCGGTTTAAAGGGCAATGAGGCGAGAAAGGGATTCAATAGCTGGCCGCTGGCGTGCATGGTCACGGCGGCGTCGAGATTGCTGCGCTGCCTGAGTCGGAGCATGCTGAGGTTATGGGCGAGCAGTTCTTCTTGCACCAGCCGTTGCTGCGCCGGATGTTGGCCGAGCTCTAAGTCAAATTGTGATATTCCAGCGTGGGGGCGATGTAGGGTTTGCAGCGCTTGTTTTAAGCTCATGCTGTTGGGCTGCAAATTGGTGGGTAATAACTCGGTCAAACCGCCGTCTTCTAATAATTCGAGGGCTTGCTCGGTGAGCTTGATCCAACTCGCCTGTTTGAGTCCTTCGGTAGTGGGATAAATCGGCGTAAGGGTATCGCTTAAATGAATCTCTTCACCGGGATACACAATTTTGTACTCGGGATGGACGATTTCTGCCTGATGATTACCACGGCGAATTTCACCGTAGGCGCGGATCATTAAACCATTTTGCATTGCATTGCGTTGCGCCATCGAAAAGTTAAAAAAGCGCAGGCTCATGCTGCCGGTATTATCCCGCACATTGCACACCAGCATGCGTTTGCGGCCTTGAATGATTTGCGTCGACTGGATTTCGGCTTCAATGGTGCCGTAATTTCCCGGCATTAAGGCGGCAATAGGATAAATTTGAGTGCGGTCTTCGTAGCGCAGGGGTAAGTGAAACAGCAGATCTTGTACTGTTGTGATGCCGAGCTTTGCGAGTTTTTCCGCCACCCTTTTGGCGACGCCTTTGAGGTCGGTGATCGGAACAAGATCCAATTGCTGCAAGTCGTTAGCGCTCAATCACTGTGAATTTATACATATACTAACAGAGTATAAGCGTAAGGCAATCTTGGGCTTGACGCTGGCCAAAGGATAAATGGCGATGGGTTAACTGGTGGGGAGGCGTTACACCAAAAGAATGAACTTATCCGTTAACATTTAAGTTATCTTATTAAAATTAAAATGAATATCCTATAATTGGTTGCGCTGAACTTAGGCAAAAATAAATATTCTTAGTTACCAAGTTCACTTTTTATTATTTTGTGGTTTAATCAAATAATTGGTTACCAGCGACATGCTTTGGTAATTATGCGGTAACAAGGTTGTGAATCGAAATAATAAAGTGACCTCCAGTGACGGAACACATTTGGGGAAACACCGTCGAGGAGAACTCGCTTTTGCGTCTATGGTATTTGAGTTGTTTATTTATAGGCCTGCTGTGTTCCACATCGCCTGCATGGGCCAAATTAGAAGTGGCTTTTTTTAACCCTGGCGCCGCAACGGATAGCTTTTGGGGTGATGTCGATAAATTAATGCAAGTGGCTGCCACTCAGCTGGATATTAATTTAAAAATAACCCATTCAGACCGTAATCATTTTAAAATGATTAACCAATTAGAGGTATTATTAAGCTCTACCTCATCCATCCCTAGCCATATTATTTTGGTAAATGAGAAGCAGTCAGCAATAAAAATGTTGCAGTTGCTCTACCACTATCCCATATATGTGCAGCTGATATTGAATGATATTTCAGTGGCCGAGCGAGAAACCTTATTAGCGGATCCACATTGGCAAACCTATTTATTACCAGCCATTATTCCCGATAATTACGCGATTGGTGCCGAAACGGCCAAAACCCTATTAAGTGGTTTAAAGGATGAAAACGCGAAGGTTTTATTAATTTCGGGAGATAAGTCGACGCCCGCCTCAGTACTGCGCACCCAAGGCGCCAATGACTACTTTTTTATGCAGCACAATGCCACTGTGACTCAAACCGTCTATGGCCAGTGGAGCCAAGATATTGCCTACGGGCAAACCTTAACTTTGCTTTCCCGCTATCACGATTTAAATCTGATTTGGACGGCCAGCGATAATATGGCTATTGGAGTACTAAAAGCCTTGCGGGAAAAAGGACTTCAGCCCGGGCGTGATGTGTTGGTGAGTTCAGTGAATACCTCCGCAGAGATTTTACAGCTTCGCCAATCACAGCAGGTCACTACATTGGGCGGCGGGCACTTTTTAGCGGGCGCATTGGGGTTAGTGCAGCTGAAGCATTATCAAGCAACCTCGCAATATTATCCCTATGCGGACATACAACTTTTTAGTGTCCTTAATCCGGATTCGGAGTTTTATCGGCTGTTAGTCGCTAGGGATTGGGCGGGGATTTTTAAGACACAGATTTTGGATAAGTTGCCACAATCATAAATAGGTATCCATGAAGCATCGTAATCATTCCATCAGTCACAGAATGACGCTCACAATTATTGGGGTGAGTTCGTTTTTTGCTGTCCTGACTATGTTGGTACAGTTGATATGGAACTATCAGGAGAGCATAGATAAAACCACGGCGGATATTCGTGAATACTCCGAATCTATCTTACCCAGCGTGGCTAAGTCGCTGTGGGATGTTGACCATAGTCTGTTATCGGATTTGCTGTCTGGCCTTGGGATGATGCCCATGGTGGCGAGCGTGAATTTAGAAAGTATCGACGGCGTTGCCATGCAATTGGGTAAGTCGATTCATTTGGATAATCGTCGGCAAACCCTGTTTCACTATCCCATTAACTATCAAGATCAGCAGATTGGCATGCTGACGGTCGGTTTAGATACGGACACGCTCTATTACGAGTTGTGGCAGCAATTGATCATCATAGTATTAGGCAACGGGCTGAAAACGCTGCTGATGATTTACTTGATCCTCTCTTTGGTGCGCTTATTAGTCACCAATCGCCTCTCGGCGCTGGAGCGGTTTGCCAATCAAATTAACCTGCACTCCCTCCCTAAGCTCAATGTGCCCATGAGTGTGATGCAAAGCCCCGATGAGATTGGCCATGTCGCCCAATCGCTACAGGCCATGTATCAACGCATCCGTAATGATTTGGCAATCAATAAACGCCAGCAACGGGCGCTGCAACAACAGCAAAACCAGTTAGCGAAACTGGTGGATGAGCGGACTCAAGAACTCAATTGGCAATCCAAGGCAAACCAGCTGTTAGCCGAGATGTCATTGCAATTTTTAACGACAGACACCTCTCGATTAGATGAATACTTGGCCGATGTCTGTGGCCGCATTGGTTGCCTATTTGATGTTGAACGGGTGAGCATTATTGAATTTACCCAGCAGCACGCCCGTTATCGGAGTTTTTGGAGCTGCGAGTCGCAGGCGGGCAAGGTCCAAGATATTTCCATCGACAGTGTGGCTGTGTTGGCACAAAAATTTACCTCAGAGTCGACCTTAGTCATTGAGTCAGTTGCTGAACTGGCGGATGAATCGCCAAAGGAATATCAAGCCTTGTGCTCGGTCGGCATCTGTTCAATTGCCGCCTATGCGATTAAAAATAGCAATCAACTCTTGGGGTTACTCTCGTTTTCTATGGTCAGTCGTCCATTAAACTGGAACGTGCAAAAGAAGGTAATGCTGACGCAATTTGCCGCGGCACTGAACGAATTATTACTGCGTGAGGAAAAAGAGCGACAGATGCTCAGCCTGCAACAGGCTTTAGTGTCGGTGAATGCTCAGCTGCGGGTGATGGCCGACACCGATGAATTAACAGGATTAAGCAACCGCCGCCCCTTCACTCAAACCCTAGAAACCTTGCTCCAGCAAGACACTCCCTTCGGCCTGCTCATGTTGGATGTCGATTACTTTAAGAGCTACAACGATACCTACGGCCACCTTGAGGGCGATGCGGCGCTTAAGCGAGTGGCGCTGGGGTTAACTCAGAGCGATATCTTGCCACAGGAGAGTTTGCTTGCCCGTATTGGTGGTGAGGAGTTCGCGATTGTTCTGCAACAGATTTCACCAATTCAATTGGAGGCGATAGCCAACCAGCTCTGCTACCAAGTGGCCGCCTTGGAGATCCCCCATAAAAGCTCCCCAAAGGGCAAGATCACCCTCAGTATTGGTGGGGTGTATTTTCCTAAGGAGAGCCAGGATAGCTTAACGTTGTCGGAGGTACTGCGCCGTACCGATATTTGTCTGTATCGCGCTAAAGATCAGGGGCGCAATACCGTGGTGATTGATTCGAACCATAAGTGACTGTTAATTGAGGCACGGCACCACAGCTTGTCTTGAGCACGGCGCGGCGCCGATTTATTTCTGCTTTTGGCCTGCTATAATTGCCGCCCTTTAATTTCTAACTCTAGGTTCTGGCGTGTCAAAACGGGGCAAAAATACGGCAAGTGCAGTGTCGATTTTCAATATCGATGATTTGTCCACTTGGCAAAAATATCGTAAAGGCTTGTGTGATAGCTGCCATGCAACCTGCTGTACCCTGCCCGTTGAAGTCACAGTGAGCGACTTAGTGCGCATGGCCTTAGTGGACGAGTTTGAAGCCGAGGGCGATCTCAAGGCCATCGCTAAACGTCTGCAAAAAGCGCGCATCATCGACAACTTCAACCACAAAACCGCCATTTTTACCTTGGCTCGCATGGCGAACGATGATTGCCTGTACCTCGACAGTAAAACCCGTCGCTGCACCATTTATCATCAACGCCCCGAAACTTGCCGCAATCATCCGCAAATCGGCCCTAAAGCGAATCACTGCCCTTATCGTCCCCGTGAGTAAGCTTTTGAATATGGAATTGGTACAGGGCTTCGAGTTGATGGCTGTCTCGCATCGCTTGCACCTGCCGATTAAATTCACGCGCAATCAAGTCTTTATTGATTGAACGTTTTGAGATCAGCATATAAAAAGGCTCCTGCTGCGTATTGGGTGACACCTTAGAGGTGAGCGTCTTAGGCAGTTCGCCCGACTGGGTTAAAGCGAGGCTGCCAGCTAAAATTTCCTTACGTGCTAGAAAGAATTTGCATCTGCGTTTAAGCAGCATTTCCGGCAAATGCTGTAGAGCGCGAATTTCATTGATGGGCGTTTCTTTGCGCCAGCCAAAGTTGTCGTAATTGAAGCCTTTAATGCCGCAAACCGTGCCAAAATCAGCCAACTGATTGATATCATTTATATGAAATTGCGGGTCTAGTTCTGCTTTCAAATAAAAATAACTGGGGGTGAGGTAATAATAAGCAATAGATGGGATATAATCAGTCGCCCTTTGTCGGTTGAGCGATGCGCTCATTGCGGCATCTATGCTGCCATTTTGAACGTCCTTCAAACAGCGTAACCAAGGCAAAGCCTGTACTTCATAATCAATTCCAATGGGTTTAAAGGTGCGTTCTAGCAGGTCGATATCGTAGCCGCTAAGCGTGGAAGTCTTAATGCCATCTTGCCGAATAAAATAATTAAACGGTGGATATTCAGTCTCTTCGACACAAAAGCGTAACCTTAATGGGGAAAGCTCGTCGGCACCATAGGCAGCAGGCGAGAGCAGAATCACGCATAATAAGGCGATTAGCGGATATAATAAACGCATCATACTTTTTAAGCGCAGTGGCGATTTTTTAAAGTGTAGCAAAGGGCTTAGCGACCGCAGGGTTCTTTATTGCCACAGGCTAGAGCCGCTTTATTGGGAAAAATTCAACTGATCCGCGAAAATCACTGCGCGGGTTGGTGCAAGTAAGTCTAGTGTGAAACAAAAGGTGTTACATGAGTCTCTTAGATAACGTGATGATTATATTGTGCTTAATTGCCGCGAGTTGTTTCTTTTCCATGTCAGAAATTGCTTTGGCCGCATCACGGAAAATCCGTTTACGTCAGTTAGCCGATGAAGGCGATGTCAGAGCTGAAAAGGTGCTGCATTTACAGTCGTATCCCGGCAGCTTTTTTACTGTGGTGCAAATTGGCCTGAATGCCGTTGCCATCATGGGCGGTATTGTGGGTGAATCTGCATTTCGTCCGTATTTTTATCAATTCCTTTCACCTTGGTTAGCCGATCCTTGGTTGGGTCAGGTGAGCTTTTTGATGTCGTTTTTACTCGTTACCAGTGCCTTTATTTTGGTGGCCGATTTAATGCCTAAGCGTATTGCGATGGCGATGCCTGAGCAAGTTGCCTTGGCTGTCGTTGGCCCTATGAGTTTCTGTATCGCGATCCTTCGTCCATTGGTGTGGTTTTTCAATGGCATGGCTAGCGCGATTTTTAAGTTGCTGCAAATCCCCACGGCTAGAAATGATGAAATTACTTCCGATGATATTTACGCGGTAATGAACGCGGGGGCAGAAGCCGGTGTACTCGATAGGGGAGAGCAACAGATGATGGAGAACGTGTTTGAAATGCAAACCGTTTCAGTCACTTCTGCGATGACGGCCCGTGAGAGCTTAGTGTATTTCCTGCTGCAAGACAGCGAGGAGGATATCAAACGTAAGATTGCCGAAGATCCTCACACTAAGTTTTTAGTCTGTGATGGCCAATTGGATATGGTCAAAGGTTTTGTAGATGCGAAGGAACTGCTGATCCGTGTGATTAACGGTGAAAAAATTACCTTAAAAGACAACAGTCTTGTGCATACCTCGCTGATTATTCCTGATACCTTAAGCCTGTCCGAGGCGATGGAATACTTCAAAAACAGCCGCGCCGATTTCGCGGTGGTGATGAACGAATATGCCTTGGTTGTAGGGATTGTCACCACCAACGATCTGCAACGGGCTGTGATGGGGGCTTGGTCGCTACACGAGAGCGAAGAGCAGATTATCGCTCGCGACGGCAATTCTTGGTTAGTCGATGGGGTCACGCCGATTACCGATGTGATGCGCGCCTTCGATATTGAGGAATTCCCTCACAGTCAAAATTATGAAACCATCGCCGGTTTTATGATGTACATGCTGCGTAAAATTCCTAAGCGCACCGACTTTGTTAACTATGCCGGTTACAAGTTTGAAGTGGTGGATATCGACGCCTACAAGGTCGATCAACTGCTGGTAACTCGTATCGATGGCAACGATAAGTTGATGTCGCCAGATACCTAATCTTATCAAAATTATAAAAACGGGACTCAGTCCCGTTTTTTATATCGCTACTAAAATTTAGATCGCTTCTAAAAACGCATTCACTATTGGATCGTCTAAGCGTTTGACCTTGCAACAACAACCCAGCTCAAAAGGGGCAATACCCACGGGGGAGGCTAATAGCTGGATCCTATCCCGCACCGGACTGTTATTGATCACTACCTCTGGGGTGATGCTCACGCCACACCCGAGCGCCACCATGGATGCAATCGCTTCCTGCCCCGACACCTGCGCATAAATATTGGGGCTTATTCCCATCTGTTTGAACCAATTATCGGCGCGGCGGCGCCCAGGGCCATGGTCGGGAATGATAAAGGGCACCCGCGACCAGTCGATGGGGGCTTGGCTTATCTGTTGCTGCACCGCGCAGCGCATGGTTGGCGCGATTAAGGACAAAGGCACATCGTCAATCTTGGCGAAATGCAAGGTGGCAGGAAAGGGATCCGGCAGCGCGGCAATGGCAATGTCGGCGCGATTTTGTTGCACTTCGGCCAGTGCATTGGCGGCATCCCCTGTGGTGAGGGCAATCTCAACAAAGGGATGTTCCTGCCGAAAACGTTCCAGCAATTGCGGTAAATGGCTGTAGGCGGCAGTTACTGAGCAATAGAGATTTAAGGTGCCGCGCAGCACGTCCTGTTTGAGATCGATACTGTGCCGCAGGTTGCGCCAATGGTGCAGGGTTTGCTCGGCGAACAATTTAAACTCGCGCCCCGCGAGGGTTAAGGTCACGCTGCGATTATCCCGTTCGAATAATTTGGCGTTCACTTCTTCTTCGAGCCGCTGCAAGGCGCGACTTAAGGTCGAGGGACTGACGTGCATCTGCTCCGCCGTCTTGGCGAAGTGCAAACTGTCACATAAGTGCAGGTACAATTTGAGGGTGCGTATGTCCATAACCTCGTCCTATTGGCCGCTTATCAAGGCTGTTGTAACCGAAAATGACATTGCATAAAACGCAATGTGAGGTTTCGAATATATCATTTTAAGCAACGATAGCCATAGGTTATAGTGATTTCAATCACAACCAATCATTAACAATAGGTTGATATTGGTTGAGTCCCAAATTCCCGACTTAAAGGTGGTATCTCAGATGGCTAACTATTTTAACTCTCTGAATTTACGTCAACAATTAGAACAGCTTGGCCAATGCCGTTTTATGGATCGCTCCGAGTTTAGCGATGGCTGCAATTACATCAAAGATTGGAATATTGTTATTTTAGGTTGTGGTGCTCAGGGTCTTAACCAAGGTCTGAACATGCGTGACTCTGGGCTGAATATTGCCTACGCCCTGCGCCCAGAAGCCATTGCCCAGAAACGTGCCTCATGGCAAAAAGCCACCGACAACGGCTTTAAAGTGGGCACCTTTGAAGAGCTGATCCCAACGGCGGATTTGGTGTTGAACTTAACGCCCGATAAGCAGCACTCCAATGTGGTTAGCGCTGTGATGCCGCTGATGAAACAGGGCGCAACGCTGTCTTATTCCCACGGTTTTAACATCGTTGAAGAAGGCATGCAGATCCGCCCCGATATTACAGTTGTGATGGTAGCGCCTAAGTGCCCAGGCACCGAAGTGCGTGAAGAATACAAGCGTGGTTTTGGTGTACCAACACTGATTGCCGTGCACCCAGAAAACGACCCTAATGGCGATGGTTTAGAGATTGCCAAAGCCTATGCGAGTGCCACAGGCGGTGACCGCGCTGGCGTGTTGCAATCTTCCTTTATCGCCGAAGTAAAATCGGATCTGATGGGCGAACAAACCATTCTGTGCGGTATGTTGCAGACGGGCGCTATCTTAGGTTACGACAAGATGGTGGCCGATGGTGTTGAACCTGGCTATGCCGCTAAGTTAATCCAACAAGGTTGGGAAACCGTGACCGAGGCGCTTAAGCACGGCGGTATCACCAACATGATGGACAGACTGTCTAATCCAGCCAAGATTAAAGCGTTTGAAATTGCAGAAGATTTAAAAGAAATCCTGCAACCCTTATTCGAAAAACATATGGATGACATCATCAGCGGCGAGTTCTCCCGCACTATGATGCAAGACTGGGCCAATGACGACGCTAACCTACTGCGTTGGCGCGCAGAAACCGCCGAAACGGGCTTCGAAAATGCCCCAGTTTCGAGCGAGCATATCGACGAGCAAACCTATTTCGACAAGGGGATTTTCCTGGTTGCGATGATTAAAGCCGGTGTCGAATTAGCCTTCGATACTATGGTGTCGGCGGGTATTGTTGAAGAGTCAGCCTATTACGAATCACTGCACGAAACGCCGCTGATCGCTAACACCATCGCCCGTAAACGTCTTTACGAGATGAACGTGGTGATCTCGGATACCGCAGAATACGGTTGTTATCTGTTCAACCATGCTGCAGTACCTATGCTGCGTGACTATGTCAATGCCATGTCGCCAGAGTATTTAGGTGCGGGTCTGAAGGACAGTTCTAACAACGTCGATAACCTGCAGTTAATCGCCATCAATGATGCGATTCGCCACACCTCAGTTGAGTATATCGGTGCGGAACTTCGTGGTTATATGACTGATATGAAAAGTATTGTTGGAGCTTAATTGATAAAGGCCTGGCCCCTAAGGATGTGGGGCTCGGCGTGACAAATTTATTCCTGCTTCGTAGGTTGTCGAGCGGGCAAAACCGACATGGGTTAGTTGGCGATAAGGTTCACTAACGCGCGTTTGTTAACGTTTCACTTTGTTGTTTTGCATTGTCTCGGCAGGGAAGCTGAATTTTTTTGACATTAGATATTTTTTTATTGTGTTTGGCTGTCGCTTTATGGTAAAGCTAATAACTCGCGGCGGGACAAGGTTCCCAAGGCAAGCATCGCTCAGGCTTAAAAGTGAGTAGCGATAAGAATTTCAGCGATACACATACAGAACACCGATTAGGAACCCATATTGATGTTTAACCAAGCTGCCAAGCTCATTCTCGTGATTATTACCGTAGTGATTATTAAATCACAGCGGGGGCGGCGCATGGCAAACTGGTAGACCTAAAAGGTTAAAAGTTTCGAAAGAACCCCCCGCTCCGAAAGGACCGGGGGGTTCTTCGTTTTCAGGCCCTAGGTTTTGGAAATGAGGTTTCGAAATAGCACAAATTACGAGTCGATTTTCGGCATTTCAGGATTAAGGTAGCGAGAGAAAGTATGGAACCAGGGCAGATGATTAGAGGCGCAGACGCAGTCATAAAAGTGTTGGCAGCACATGGTGTTACCACAGTATTTGGTTACCCAGGTGGTGCCATTATGCCAATCTACGATGCCCTCTATGGAAGCCCTGTCGAACATCTCTTAAGCCGCCACGAACAAGGCGCCGCCTTTGCCGCCGTAGGTTACGCCAGAGCCAGTGGTAAAACCGGTGTGTGCTTTGCGACATCTGGCCCAGGTGCCACTAACCTAATCACTTCGCTTGCCGATGCGCTTTTAGATTCTGTACCTGTTGTCGCTATCACGGGTCAGGTCTCTACCGCCGTGATTGGCACAGATGCGTTTCAAGAAATCGATGTATTGGGCATGTCCTTAAGCTGCACTAAGCACAGCTTTATGGTGACGGATGTAAACGATCTTATCCCGACCCTGTATCAAGCTTTTGAAATCGCGGCATCGGGTCGCCCTGGCCCAGTGCTGGTGGATATCCCTAAGGATATCCAAATCGCTCACCTTGAATATCGCACTCCCTTGCTGGCGGTGACCAATGAGCCACAGGCGAGCGCCAGTGAGATTGAAGCGGCCCGCGCCCTGTTAGCAGAGGCTAAGCAGCCTATGCTGTACGTGGGTGGCGGTGTGGGTATGGCGGGCGCGGTCGATCAACTGCGGGAGTTTATCAAAGCCACGGGTATGCCATCGGTCGCCACGTTAAAGGGCTTAGGCAGCATCGCCCACGGCACCCCGGGTTATTTAGGCATGTTGGGTATGCACGGCGGAAAGGCGGCCAACCTCGCGGTGCAGGATTGCGATTTATTAGTGGTTGCTGGAGCGCGCTTCGATGACCGAGTGACAGGCCGTTTAGCGACTTTTGCCAACAAGGCTAAAGTCATCCATTTGGATATAGACGCCGCCGAGCTAGGCAAATTGCGCCAGCCAGATGTGGCCATCGCCGGTGATTTACGCCAGATTTTCCCCGCCCTTGCTATGGCGCTGAACATCAGCCCTTGGCAAACAGAGGTTGAACATCTTGCCCGTAAACATCAATGGGATTATCAACATCCCGGCAGTTTAATTTATGCCCCCGCTATGCTGCGCCGTTTAGCCAATAAGCTGCCCGAAGACAGCGTAGTGTGCTGCGATGTGGGCCAGCATCAAATGTGGGTCGCCCAGCACATGTGGTTCCGCCGCCCTGAAGATCATTTATCCAGCGCAGGTTTAGGCACTATGGGCTTTGGTTTACCCGCCGCCATCGGCGCCCAAGTGGCTCGTCCCGATGCAACTGTGGTCACAGTGTCTGGCGATGGTTCTTTTATGATGAACGTGCAGGAGCTGACCACCATCAAGCGCCGCAAATTACCAGTGAAGATCCTGCTGATCGACAACCAAAAATTGGGGATGGTGAAGCAGTGGCAACAGCTATTTTTTGAAGAGCGCTACAGCGAAACCGATCTGTCAGACAACCCCGATTTTGTGCAACTCGCCTCGGCCTTCGATATCCCCGGCCGCACGATTTTCTCTTCCGACGAAGTGGAAGAGGCCTTAACCGAAATGTTAGCGGCTAAGGGACCCTATTTGTTACACGTAGCAATCGACGATGCTTTTAACGTTTGGCCACTGGTGCCCCCAGGCGCATCAAATAGCGATATGATGGACGAAATGGAGAAACAAACATGATCCACTCCCTAGAATTAACGGTTCAACAACGCCCAGAAGTGATAGAGCGTGTTCTACGTGTGACTCGTCACCGTGGTTTTACGGTCACCCAAATGCAAATGAGGATGAACGACGATGCGAGTCTATCGCTGGATATGGAAGTGGACAGCGAGCGAGCCATCGAGCTGCTCAGCAATCAACTGAATAAATTGATTGATGTCACTCAATGCAAGGTCTTGTTACCGCTAAACTTGCAACAACAAAAAGTACACGCATAAGCATCCAGTGGCTGCGGACATTAGCGCTGCAGCAAGGCCCTTAGGGCACGATTTTCGATTTGAGATAAGGGATAGAGTCAATGCCAAAGTTACGCTCAGCAACCAGTACCGAAGGCCGCAATATGGCGGGTGCCCGTGCGCTATGGCGCGCCACAGGGGTGAAAGACAATGATTTTGGTAAGCCGATTATTGCAATTGCCAACTCCTTTACTCAGTTTGTTCCCGGCCATGTGCACTTAAAAGATATGGGCTCTCTGGTGGCGAGCGCCATCGAAGAGGCGGGCGGTATTGCCAAGGAATTCAACACCATCGCCGTCGATGATGGTATCGCCATGGGCCACGGTGGCATGCTCTACAGTCTGCCTTCGCGGGAGCTTATCGCCGATAGCGTCGAGTATATGGTCAATGCCCACTGCGCCGATGCGCTGGTTTGTATCTCTAACTGCGACAAAATCACCCCCGGCATGTTGATGGCGGCGCTGCGCCTCAATATCCCTGTGGTATTTGTGTCGGGCGGGCCGATGGAAGCGGGTAAAACTAAGCTGTCGGACAAGCTTATTAAGCTCGACTTAGTCGATGCCATGGTGGCCGCGGCCGACTCGAGTGTAAGCGATGAAGATAGCGCTAAAATCGAACGTAGCGCTTGCCCTACATGTGGCTCCTGTTCGGGCATGTTTACCGCTAACTCGATGAACTGTTTAACCGAAGCTTTAGGCCTGTCGCTGCCGGGCAACGGCTCCATGCTCGCGACCCATAGCGACCGCCGCGAACTGTTTTTAGAAGCGGGCCGCCGCGTGATGGCGCTGACCAAACGTTACTACGAACAAGATGATGCCTCTGCACTGCCGCGCAACATTGCCAGCTTTAAAGCCTTTGAAAACGCCATGGCGCTAGATATCGCCATGGGCGGTTCGTCTAATACTGTGTTGCACTTATTGGCAGCTGCGCAGGAGGCTGACGTGGCATTCACTATGGACGACATCGACCGTATGTCGCGCCAAGTGCCGCACCTTTGTAAAGTGGCGCCGTCGACCGCTAAATACCATATGGAAGATGTGCACCGCGCCGGTGGCGTGATGGGTATCTTAGGCGAGTTAGACCGCGCCGGACTACTGCATACCGATGTGCCACATGTTGCTGCCGATGCGGGCGGCAATCTCAAGTCGGTGCTCGCCAAGTACGATGTCATGCAAACCCAAGATGACAAAGTAAAACAATTCTTTATGGCAGGACCTGCGGGCATTCCCACCACTAAAGCCTTTAGCCAAGACTGCCGCTGGCCATCGCTGGACGATGACAGGCGAGAAGGTTGTATCCGTAGCCGCGAGTTTGCCTTCAGCCAAGAGGGCGGTCTGGCCGTGTTATCGGGCAATCTGGCCGACAATGGCTGTATCGTTAAAACTGCCGGTGTGGATGAGTCTAACCTGACCTTTATCGGCAGTGCTCGGGTGTACGAAAGCCAAGATGATGCAGTCGCTGGCATTTTAGGTGGCGAAGTGGTGGCGGGCGATGTGGTCGTCATCCGTTACGAAGGGCCAAAAGGTGGTCCGGGTATGCAAGAAATGTTGTACCCCACCAGTTACTTAAAATCCCGCGGCTTAGGCAAGGCTTGCGCGCTGATCACCGACGGCCGCTTCTCAGGTGGAACCTCTGGTTTATCCATCGGCCATGTGTCGCCTGAGGCGGCGGCGGGCGGCACGATTGCCTTGATTGAAAACGGCGATCGCATTGAAATCGATATTCCCAAGCGCAGTATCAAGCTTGCGGTGAGTGATGCCGAGTTAGCGGCGCGCCGTGAAACCATGCTCGCCCGTGGACCAATGGCGTGGAAACCACTTTCGCGTCAGCGTTATGTGTCGATGGCACTTAAAGCCTACGCCATGCTTGCCACCAGTGCCGACAAGGGCGCGGTGCGCGATCGCAGTAAGTTGGAGGACTGATATGTTATCTCTCGCAGCATCGCAAACGGAGCAGGCTGAGGCGCAGGCCTCTCAGTCGAAGCCGGCCACTTCTGCCTTAGAAAAGAGTCAGCTTGCGCAAAGCTACCTGCAAAAAATCCTGCTGTCGTCGGTTTATGACGTTGCGAAAGTGACGCCACTCTCCAGCCTTAATAAACTCTCGGCGCGTTTGGGCTGCCAAGTATTTTTAAAGCGTGAGGATATGCAACCTGTGCATTCCTTCAAGCTGCGCGGCGCCTATAACCGCATCGCCCAGTTGAGCCAAGCCGAATGTCAACGCGGCGTGGTGTGTGCCTCGGCGGGTAACCATGCCCAAGGCGTGGCCATGTCGGCGGCCAGTCGTGGTGTGGATGCGGTGATTGTGATGCCCGAAACTACGCCGGATATTAAAGTCGATGCGGTGCGCCGTTTGGGCGGCAATGTGGTGTTGCACGGCCAAGCCTTCGACCAAGCCAATGGTTTTGCGATGGCAATGGCGCAGCAGGAAGGTCGGGTGTATATCGCCCCCTTCGATGACGAAGCCGTTATCGCAGGCCAAGGCACAATCGCCCAAGAAATGTTGCAACAGCAGCGCGACCTTGAAGTGGTATTTGTGCCCGTGGGCGGTGGTGGCTTAATTGCCGGGATTGCTGCTTATTACAAGGCGGTGATGCCACAGGTCAAAATCGTTGGGGTTGAACCTGAAGATGCGGCCTGCTTAAAAGCGGCGATGGAGGCGGGCGAGCCTGTCACGCTGGCGCAAGTTGGCTTGTTTGCCGATGGTGTTGCGGTTAAACGTATCGGCACTGAGCCATTTCGCTTAGCTAAGTGGTTTGTGGATGAAGTGGTGACGGTAACGTCCGACGAAATCTGCGCCGCCGTTAAAGATATTTTTGAAGATACCCGCGCCATTGCCGAACCCGCAGGCGCTTTATCCTTGGCTGGGCTAAAAAAATATGTCAGCACCAATACCACTGGCGAGAGTGGTAAGGGGGAGAAAGTCGCGGCGATTTTAAGTGGCGCAAATGTGAACTTCCACAGCCTGCGGTATGTGTCGGAGCGTTGCGAGTTAGGTGAGCAAAAAGAAGCCGTGCTGGCGGTTAAAGTGCCCGAGCGTCCCGGCAGCTTTCTGCGTTTTTGTGAGTTGCTCGAAAAGCGGGTGATGACCGAATTTAATTATCGCTTTAGCAGTCGCGATATGGCGGTGGTATTTGCGGGTATTCGTTTGACCAAAGGCCATGGCGAATTAGAGCAGATCATCAATACCTTAGAAGATAACGGCTTTGAGGTGCAGGACTTATCCGGTGATGAAACCGCGAAATTACATGTGCGTTATATGGTCGGCGGTCATCCACCGGAGCCGTTAGAGGAGCGCCTATTTAGCTTCGAGTTTCCTGAGCATCCGGGGGCGCTGCTGAAGTTTTTAACTACCTTGCAGAGCAAGTGGAATATCAGTTTATTCCACTACCGTAATCACGGCGCGGCCTTTGGCCGAGTGCTGGCAGGTTTTGAAGTCCCCGAGGGCGATGCCTTACCGTTTCAGCAGTTTTTAACTGAGCTGGGATTTGTCTATCAAGAAGAGACGCAAAGCCCTGCTTATCAGCTGTTTTTGAATGCTGGAAAAGGAAAAAAGAACCTGCCTTTGTAATCACTTAGCTTTAGGTGACAACTTAGGCTAAAGGAGGGGCGCACAGGCGCCCCTTTTTGTGGTAGTTTGGTTTAACAAATCAAGAGTGAATGCTCTAGTAATCAGACCTCGACCCTACGCATTAAGGAGACATGATGTTACCTGCACCGCATTTTTCTGCCTTTAATCCGCCTCGCCGCATTTTGATGGGGCCAGGTCCATCGGATGTTTATCCTGAAGTATTAGCCGCGCAGGCAAGACCGACCGTTGGTCACCTAGACCCATTATTTGTTGGTATGATGGATGAGCTTAAGAGCCTGATCCAATATGCGTTTCAAACCAAAAATGAAATGACGATGGCGGTGTCTGCCCCCGGCAGTGCGGGCATGGAAACCTGTTTTGTGAACCTAGTTGAACCCGGCGAAAAGGTGATTGTCTGCCGTAACGGTGTGTTTGGTGAGCGTATGCGCCAAAACGTCGAGCGCGTCGGTGCGATTGCCGTGGTTGTGGATAACGAATGGGGCACGCCAGTCGATCCTGTTGCCGTTGAGGCGGCACTTAAGGCTAACCCCGATGCTAAGTTTCTCGCTTTTGTGCATGCCGAAACCTCAACAGGCGCATTGAGTGATGCTAAAACCCTGTGCGCGCTGGCAAAACAATACGGCTGTTTATCCATTGTCGATGCGGTGACATCCCTCGGCGGTGTGGAATTAAGAGTCGATGAATGGGGAATCGATGCTATTTATTCTGGCAGCCAGAAATGTCTCTCCTGTGTACCGGGATTATCGCCTGTGTCTTTCTCGCCTGCTGCGGTAGAAAAGCTTAAAAACCGTAAAACGCCGGTGCAGAGCTGGTTCCTTGATCAAAGTCTGGTGATGGCCTATTGGACCAGTGCCGGCGGTAAGCGCAGTTATCACCACACCGCGCCCGTTAATGCGCTTTATGCCCTGCATGAGTCGCTGCGTTTATTGGCCGAAGAAGGTTTAGAAAATGCGTGGAAGCGTCATCAAGATATGCATTTAGTGCTGCGCGCTGGCCTTGAAAAACTCGGCCTGAAATTTGTGGTCGCCGAAGCTTCACGCTTGCCGCAGCTTAATGCCATTTATATCCCCGAAGGCGTCGACGATGCCGCCGTACGCGCGCGTCTACTCAAGGATTACAACCTTGAAATCGGTGCAGGCCTTGGTGCACTTGCGGGTAAAGCTTGGCGCATCGGTCTAATGGGCTTTGGTGCCCGTCGTGAGAATGTCGCGCTCTGTCTGCGCGCCCTAGAAGAGGTGCTGAACTAATATGTCAGTTTCGCGTATAAGGATGTTACGCAGAGTGAGTTTGCGCTCAGTGAGTTCACGTTTATTGATTGGCGGTTTGATTCTGATCTTAAGTGGTTGTGCCTCCAGCAATATGAGCAATACCAGTTGTGATTTTGTGCGAGGCACTGCTGGCAATCAGAGTCAACGCGAGGCCAGCGGTGATGATAGCAATGCTCGGCAGATGGATGTGGGCATTGGTATTTTAACCGCGATCTTCGGCAGTATTAGCCGAGCACTTTCTTCCGATGATAAATCGGATGAAAAGTGTGTTTAATCGGTGAGTTTTAGTCGTCTTTGATAGTTTATAAATCCCTGTAATGCGGGGATTTATACTTTTCTACTAGTTGTACTTAGTTGATGTTTTCTGAATTCATCCAGAATAATGTTCCGCGTGCTCTAGAGGATTCTTGGCTTTAAAGTTGTACTTTATTAAACATACTTGCGGCCTTACGGCCGAGGTGAATCAAGGTCGTGGGGCTTCACCCCACACCCGACCAAAAGGGGAAAAGCGCCTGTTCCCCTTTTGGATATCCCCCGGCGTCCCCAACGGAGTTGAAAGCCCCTTGGGCATTTAGCGTTCTTATGCTATCGCGTCAGACGCTCGTCCCTGATTCGACTGACGCTATCTCGGCCTCCATGCCTCGCTCACGCAACGAACGCAAATGCCCTGCGGCAACTCCGAGGGGATGGTGAACTTCTGTGATTTCAGTGTCGGACAGTTAGTCCCAAAAGAGTTATGACTGTCCGCTATTTCGCTCGTCGCGGCTACGCGCGGCCTATCCCTATTTATTATATTTTTACTGGTGCTATATGCCTAAAACCATAATACATAAGCCCAGACGCAAATAAACAAAATGTTCCACCAAGCCAAACGAACCATTGTGTATTTCCTGTTATGAGATTCCATGCAGCAAATATAGCCATCAAAAAATACGTTAATGATCCAACATATTTCATAAATAGACGGCTTGCCAATAAGACACCCACTTGCTCACCAAAGAAAGGAAATCCGCTTGATATAGTTGCTTTAACCTGAGAGCTGGCTACCTTTTCTATGGACCTTGAACCTTTGATTTTTCCTTCAATTTTAATTGGAACACTTGACGAACCATTATGAATGACTTGAACAACAAAATATTCTTCATAGTCCAGAAAATCAAAATTTAATCTATAGGTATTGGAGATTTCTTCGATTTTCTGGACTGAAACAGAATTTGACTCTTCACTAACACTGATAATTTGAATATCTAAAACATCAACGCCCTCGGGGATATAAACCCTCACCGGATCTCGTTCTACCAAGTCAGACTTATCAATTGTCTCTTTTCCGTCGTTCCAAAATGCCAATTTTGTTACGGTTATACGCTCTTGGACAGAGCCTTTGTAGCGTACCTCTAAGCCATCAAGTGAATTATGTAGTCCCTCAATAATCGTGTTGCTCGATTTTTCGAAGCAAGGAGTTTTGTTTTTTTGAGCCTTAAAGTAGAAAACAACTGCGAGAACGATCCCCAACACTGCCAAGGAAAAACTACCCAGCGTCACAATGGGATTGGTTGCTAGCGACTCTAAAGTTATGTTCTCCATCTGTATCCTCGTATAAATCCAACACCTCACTAAGCATTGAACGAAGCGAGTCTGTTTTAAGTGTTTCGTTATGTAAGTATTTGAGCGCCAAACTCAATCCGTCAGGTGAGGGTAAGACGCTACTAATTTCAAATTTATTTTCTAGGTTGCCAAGCTATCAGTCTTGACGTCTGGAGCGAATTGCTCAGATTTTTGAAGGTTTGGTTATTTGCGGAGAAGCTTGCTTGCCTTGGATAGCATAAGTACGGCAGCGGCAAGATCTCTAATCGCAGCAGCATTATCAACTGCAACCTGAACCAAGTTTACAAAATCAACCGTTATGAAGACTTGTAAACTAAGGGTCAATTCAATCATAGATTTCCTAGTATTTGTATGGCTTTTGCCAACACATCTACCAGATGGTGTATTTCAGTAAGTTGGTGTTCAGACCTCCTTGTTGGAACTGCATGGAACAACACATTTGGAATGGTTAAGCTCAAGGTGTGTTGAATTTAAGTTTTAGGTTGGGTTACTTACATAAGTTCTTAGTATTTATGCGCTGCGCTATTTGCAGGGCATAAATCTCTTATTGGACTTTGCCGCTGCCACATCCATGTCAATTGGTATAAATGATGCTATAGGAATTTGTTTTTTTGCGGTAGCGGTTTTTTATACAACTTGATGGGTAATTACTTGATATCGTTTTAGCTTTCTCATGCTTTTACGCTCACTTCCGGCTGATTGTTGACCTTGATTGACAGCATTTGGCCTCGCATTCAGGCTAACACTCATACTACATTTTCTTATTGGCTAGGGGTTGATATCAGATATGGGCAGAACTCTGTAGCATTACTAAAATAGGGTCAGTGTTCTAACGAATTAACGAGCCGCCCATTGTTAAATTTACAGAATGGTGTTTATAGGAATAGGGCGGATTACTGTGGGGGTTGGCAAGATTAAGCACTGGCATGTAAGTGACCGTTGGCGGCATGGATGCCGCCGTCGAGCACACAGGGATGTGCTTGCTGCGTGTCACTGGAATGACTGTGCTTAATCGTTTATTGGGGGAATAATGGCTGAATATATTTGTTCCTTGATAAGTCCTTTATAAGTTATTAACAGAGAAATAGAATTCAATCTTAATGGTTTTTCGCTCTATTTTTTTTTTGGTGTTAAATGCACAAATTAATGTTGTTTCTCGTTTTTATCCTATCTATTCCTGCCGTAATTATTGGCGCATTTGTCTTCGAGGATATTGGCGGTCAGCTGTTAATCTCTTGGTTTTCTTTGGTGCTTGGGCTGATTGGGATTGGTGGGATATTAAGATTTAGGCAAGAGCAGCTGTTAGCTTATGAGCTGGTTGAAGGGACGGTTGTTTCGCTGCAAGAGAATAATCGATATAGCGACGAGCCTGAGCACTTTAGGGATCAGCAAGTGTTTATTAATCCGGTGATTGAATATTTTTGGCGAGGGCAGCGCTATACCAGTGGCGCGCTGATGAATTATAACGAGCATGCCTACAACCGCTTTGGGCCGAAGATAGGCGATAAGGTGAGCTTATCTGTGCCAATCCAACACCCTGAAGCCGCTATCGAACACAAGTTCCTCGCAAGATACAGTCATTTGATTATTGGTGTGATGGCGCTTTTTATATCAGCTGTCTTGGCCGCATTGCTGTTGACGGATGTCGTGGCATTTACGCATGGCTGAAGTGATTGCTCGCTTGGACTCATCCTAACAAAAACGGCATCTACATAAGTTGCAGATGCCGCCTGTCGCGCTGAGTTAGCCCTTGAGTTGGCTTTATACTTTTTAACCGCTGGACTGCTCTTTACTTCTTGGTCTGAACTTTTCCACTAAAAATACACTTAAGCTGCTAATGATGGCGGCGAGTACAGTGGAGAAGAGCACATCCTGCGGCCAGTGCATGCCGAGTAACATGCGGCTGAGGCCCATCAATAATCCCCAAGTAAATAACGTGTTGGCAAATAGCGGCAAACCTGCGAGTAGCAAGTAATAGCTGGCGGTGAGCACTAAGGTGACTGCGAAAATCGTGTGGCCTGAGGGGAAGGAATAGCCGATTTCATCTTCCCAATGTTGGTGAATATTAGGCGCGAGTTTGACCTCTGGCTCCATGGTGTGTAGCTCGGTTAGTGCTTCTGCGATGGCCTGTGAACGCTCTGGCTTGGCTAATTGATAAAAAGTGTGTGGATTGAGTTGTGCTTCCTCTGGGAGGCCTTGGTCGGACAGATATACTAGGTTCGGTCTTGGCTCTTTAAACAAGGCTTTAAGGGTATGACTGGTACTCAGGCTGATAACTTGGCTGAGGCTAATGGCTAAAAACAGGCTAATAAACAGCGCTTTTGGCATATGGCGATAGGCGAGTGCTAGTACCACTAACACGGTTGCCACTCCATAGGGCGCCGTGCCTGTGGTGGTGAGCCAATATAAGGCTTTAGCTAGGGGCGATTGCAGGTCGATTAGCGGAAATAATTGATTTTGAGTGAGTAACAGTAAGCTTGGTATGGTTGCCAACAGTAACCAGACAAGGGTTAAACGACGTAGAAGATAGGCTGGATGAGTCAAAATATTCGCCTCCGAGTAAACCACATAGGCTACATGCCACGTTTGGGCTTGCCAATAAAAAAATCCCGACAGCAAAAAGTGCGCTGTCGGGGGTCTTCAAGGGTGGAGCGGTAGGTGCTATTGCACCGTATTCTTGGGTTGATGGCGGGTCACGAACATCAAAATCAGTAAAACTACGAGTAACAATCCGGTGCCCATCAGCAGAGCGTAATCTTCTAGTTGCAGTATCGAGTACAGCACCGCATACAAGCTCACCAGCATAGTGCCGACAATTGCACCACGCTTAAGGCTAGCGGTGGCACTGCCCACATAGGCGGAGACCGACAGCACTGGAATACAGGCGGCGATTAGATACGCTTGCAGGAAGGCAAGGTGCTCCGAGAGTGACAGTAATAGCAGGTAGAACAGGGCCATGGCGCTGCCAACCAACATGTATTGCACTGTGCTCAGGCTGGTCTTTTGACCCAGCTCGAAGATAAATAACATGATAAAAGTCAGTACGATAAATAGCAGACCGTATTTGACTGAGCGCTCAATCTTGCCGTAATGGGTCACAGGCTCAAACAGCATGGCATTAGCCACCACTTCCGTAAGCGTTGACTGGTTACTCTTAATAAATTCTTGCGGGTAGTTGCGAGTTAAGTGACTGATATTCCAGCTGGCAGTAAATCCATTGGTGGTGATTTCACGCTCGGCTGGGAGCAGGCCCTTAAAACTCGGGTGCGGCCAATCGGCATGGATATTCAGCAGGGTTTGTTCGCCTAATGGCAGGGCGCTAATCGACTGAGATCCGCGCAGCGTCATCGCAAAGTTCACACTAAAATCACTCGCTTCACCGACTTGGATCCCTTGGTTAAAACCTTTTTCTAGACCACCAGTCGTCAAACCTGTGCCCGACATCAGTGAGCCAGAGAGTAAGACTGAATCGCCCGTAACCTCAATTTTTTCTACCTTATCAATTGCTTGATTCGATGATACCCCAAAGACTAAACGGGCATTTTGATTATCGAAGGCGATAAGGTTAGGAATATCGTAACGGTTTAAGCGAAAGTCAGCCTGCCCATTAAGTGCTGCGTTATACACCAGAGATTGATAAATGCCGCGGGTACGGAAATCATGTTTTAGGTCTAAATCGAGGCTGAGTTTTTTCGGCAGGATCACCAGCTCGTCCTGATAGGTGCGCTTTACTTCGTGGCGAGTTTTGCCGTCGTTACTGACTTCTTCCTGCATCACAAAATAGCTGTAGGGGATGACCAACGCTGGGCCTGAGAGCGTTTGTTGCTCGCCCCATGAGCGGCCGATTTCATCGACCACACTGTGGTACAGGGCTTCGCGATCGGACGTCATGTCCATGATGATCCCAAGCGGTAGCAAGGCCACAATCGATAGAATGCCAATAGTTAAGGCTTTTAATAGCGTGGTGTTTTTCAATGCCGCTCCCTTTGCTGTGGCAGGCTGTTCCTGTGCTGACATATCTGTTCCTTGATCACGATTGAGTTTTTTAAGGAGTGCGCGCGCCACTAAATAAATTGCGCCGCCAAATAGCGCCAAACTCAGTAACGTGAGCACCCAGAAAATAATGTTAAACATGGATTTCATTCCCTATGAAATACGCGCGAGTCGCCACGGTATTCTGTGGGCTAACTCGATATCACGGCGGCTATTAAAACAGATTTGCCCGCAGGAGTTGCGGGCAAGTTGCTGATCAATAGTGGCAAAATTATGGCAATCGCCCAGATTCGAGCTAAATCCTAGGTCGCGGCTCGGGGCTTTTTGCCAAATTTGGGGTGTTTGGCCTCAAAATCATCTTCCTTGCGGATATGTTTAAGTAGCGTTTCAAGACATTCCTTAAAGATGTCGGTTTCTTCCGAATAGACGGGAGCATGGTGTGAAAACCATTGGTGTTTTTCACGCTCACGATTATTGGCGTCAGGCCAAATACGTAACTCATACTCATCGCCAATCACGACAATCGCAAAGTCGACGGCGCCATTGGTAAAAGTAATGCACTGGGGTAGATATACGGGCGCTTCACCTTTGAATAGCTCGTACCAAATGGCTTCGTTACGCCAAGAGACTATGGGCAAAGGCGCTTTGATGGAGCAGCCAATGGAATGATGCTGGTTAAACAGGACGGCCTGAATATCCTCCATGGCAAAAGGTTGTAAATCGCCATTCTTTTCAGCGAGTGAGTAAAGCATATTCATCAAAAATGGCAGCTTAGTGCCATTGCCAGTTTTGCGGCCGCAGAGTTTGGCTTCGCGGTAATAGATATTCATTCATCAATCCTTAATGACGGGCTAACCTTGGATGAGCGCGTTGTTCGTCTCAAGGTAAAGCGATAGCCCTTAGTGAGGAAATGGCTTATGTTAACTCAAGTTGCCCGTGAGCTGGCGAATTCACGTTAAGTTTGCGAAATATCCGACAAAAGTGAGACAACCATCCCTTGGATAATAAGCCGATAATGGCATCAATTTGGGGTGGTTATTCACGGTTACTGGCCTTTGGAGAGTGCATGTCGAGCCCTTTTTCACCCCGCGAGTGGTTACAGCTAAATATGCAACAGCAAGGTTTACTGCAGCCTCAGGCTTCAGTTAGCGAGCTGATTAGCCGCCTTGGTTATGTGCAAATCGACTCTATCAATGTGGTCGAACGGGCACATCACCATGTGTTACACAGCCGGATGCCGCAGTATCAACCGCAGATGCTGGATAAGGCGCTGGCACAGGGCGAGATTTTTGAATATTGGTCCCATGCGGCGGCCTATTTACCCATCGCCGACTACCGTTTTAGTTTGCAACGTAAACAACAACTGCAAAATGGCGGCAAACATTGGTTTGAGCCAGACGATAGGGTGATGCAGGAAGTGCGTGCCCGCATTCGCGCCGAAGGTCCACTTAAAGCCAGTGACTTTGAGCATACTGAAGGTAAAAATGGCGCCTGGTGGGACTGGAAACCCGCCAAAAAGGCGCTAGAGCAGTTGTTTATGCGCGGCGAGCTAATGGTGGTGAGGCGGGAGAAATTTCAAAAATGTTATGATCTTACCGAGCGAGTGCTCCCAAGTCATACCAATACCCAAGCACCGAGCGAGAGCGAATTTGCCCGCCACTTGATTGAGCGTTATCTCGATGCCCATGCCTTTGGTTCAGCGGCACAAATCGCTTATCTGCGCAAAGGTATAAAAGCGCACGTGTCTGAGCAATTAGCCGCTATGCAGTCTCAGGGTGAGTTGGCAAGCTTTAAGGCCGAAGGGCAATGGTATTTTTATCGTCCCGAGCTGCACATAACCGCTGCGATGCCCAACCGAGTCTGGCTACTCAATCCCTTCGATAATCTATTAATTCAGCGGCAACGATTAAAGCAATGGTTTGATTTTGATTATCAAATTGAAGTCTATGTGCCCGCCGAAAAACGCCAATATGGCTATTACTCCCTCGCAATTTTGTGGCGTGACCGCTTCGTGGGGCGAGTGGATGTGAAAGCCGAGCGGCAAAGCGGTTTACTGCTATTACAACAGCTGACCTTAGAAGCTGGATTCGATGGCATGGATGATGACTTCTGTGCGGCATTTGAGGCGGCAGTCACTGAGTATGCGCGCTTTAATGGCTGTAGTCGCTGGAAACTGGTGAAGGCTAACCATAAGGCATTTAAACAACTATACGCACGGCAGCAGAAGATCTAATCGGGATCTTTGTCGTTATCTGGGCATTTGTTTTTAGATGGTACATCCATCCAGCGAAAGCACAGGTACAGCAATGCCAAAAAGATCAGTGGCAGTGCGGCATAGCCTAAGGATAATGAGCTCTTCTCTCCGCGCGCGAGCCAGTAGCAGGGAATGTACACTAAGGGATAAGCAAGGGTTCCCCATAGAAAACTCTTATTCATCAGTCGATAAAACCAATGCACTTTAATCGTGGTTTGGCTGGCAAGTCCCATCAGGCTGGCGAGGACTACAAAGGGATAACTGAGCAGTGGCAGGCCGCCAAGGAGCAATAATCCCCAAAGCAGATAGTCTTGATAGTGTGTGCTGATTGCGATATCCATGGTCTTCTTCCCTGACGATTCGAATTCGAGCGCTTAAGTCTAGGCGCCCACAACTATTCTTACTCGGTAAGCCCTTGCTGCATCTTAAGCCAAAAACGCTGCTGACAGAGGTTGCTAAAGGATTTTTGCTGCGGCGAAATCGCGATATTGGCGGTGACGACTCGATAACTCAGCCAATAATCGGCACAAACCATGTCTGACTCATCAGCCTGGATATCTTGCTCGCTTAACAGGCTGACCACAACCCCGTTATCAAAGTGATACAGGGTTAAGGATTCGCAAATTTCAGCATTGTCATCCCGATAACTGTGCTGCTCTTGGGTGTGGCTCACCACTGAAACCGGGCTTGGAAAGCCTTCAATAGCAAGGATATAGCTGGCGAGTTGTTGCATGATTTCCCTAAGTGACTCAATGCTTGAAGTGTTAAAAACAAAAAAAGCACAGCTGCGCTCTCGCTAACTGTGCTCTTTCACACATGCATTATCAGTTAGTCCGCGGCGTTCAGCTTTTTCTCAAGCTCGTTAACTTGCGCCTGCAGAGCTTCTAACTTCTCGCGGGTTTTCAGTAGTACATGCTGCTGTACTTCAAATTCTTCACGGGAAACCAGATCTAACTTGAGCAATTGATTTTGCAGCACTTGCTTGCTGCGCTCTTCAAATTCACCGGCAAATTGCTTAAGACCGCTGGGCAAACTATCGCTCAGTTGCTTCGCCATTTCTTCGATTTTCTTTGGATTGATCATAATCTTGTCCGCCTCTTTGCTGAATGGATGAATTGTAACTCAGTACGTTAGCTTTCAAAAGTAAAGCCGCGGATTGGGCCGTGCTCATCGCCACGATTGCGCGCTTTGTCACGGCGGTGTGATAACGATTGCAAGGGGATTTGTTGGCCTTAAAACCTTAGCTTCTGCTATGATCCCATCCCCCTTCTGAAGACTTGTTTGGATATTGCGCGAAGATGAAACTCAATCCTGCCCAAAATGATGCTGTTCATTATGTTTCGGGTCCCTGCTTAGTATTAGCGGGCGCGGGCAGTGGCAAAACACGCGTAATTATCAACAAGATTGCCTACCTAGTGCAAAAGTGTGGCTACAATGCACGCAATATCGCGGCGGTAACTTTTACCAACAAAGCCGCGCGCGAGATGAAGGAGCGGGTCGCTCAGTCTATGGGGCGCAAAGAGGCTAGAGGTTTGTGGATTTCGACCTTCCACACACTGGGGCTTGAGATTGTAAAACGTGAGCATAAAGTGCTGGGATTAAAGCCAGGGTTCTCGTTATTCGATGATCAAGACACGCTTGCGCTCCTTAAAGAGCTGACTCAAAAAGAATTACAGGAAGATAAAGACTTACTTAAAGCTCTTGCGGGGGCGATTTCCAACTGGAAGGGGGGGCTGATTATTCCCGACCAGGCGCGCAAACAGGCAAAGGATGAACAACAGCAGTTGTTTGCCATGTTGTATCAGCGTTATGCCCAGCATATGAAAGCTTACAACGCCTTAGATTTTGATGACTTAATTCTGCTACCGACCTTATTACTAAGGCATCACGAGGAAGTGCGTACGCGCTGGCAAACCAAGATCCAATACCTGCTGGTGGACGAATATCAGGATACCAACACTTCCCAGTATGAAATGGTCAAGTTACTGGTGGGCGAGCGGGCGCGTTTTACCGTGGTGGGGGACGACGACCAGTCCATCTATTCATGGCGCGGGGCTAAACCGCAGAACTTAGTGTTGTTGGGCAAAGATTTTCCCAAGCTTAAGCTGATTAAACTCGAGCAGAATTATCGGTCTAGCCAACGTATTTTGCGGGCGGCTAACATCCTTATTGCCAACAATCCCCATGTGTACGATAAGTCGTTATTTAGCGAGTTGGCTTATGGTGAGCCGATGCGAGTGCTGTTTGCCGCCAATGAGGAGCAAGAAGCTGAGCGTGTCGTTGCTGAAATCATTCGCCACAAGTTTGTTGGTCGTACCCAATTTGGTGACTACGCGATTCTGTATCGGGGGAACCACCAGTCTCGCCTGCTCGAACGGGCGCTGATGACTAACCGTATCCCCTACAAGTTAAGTGGCGGTACCTCGTTTTTTGCCCGTGCTGAGATTAAAGACATCATGGGCTACCTCAAATTAGTGGTAAATCCCGACGATGATAACGCCTTTTTGCGGGTAGTAAACTTGCCTAAGCGCGGCATTGGTCCATCGACCTTAGAGCGTTTGGGTAACTTCTCCAACGAGAAACATATCTCCATGTTTGAGGCGATTTTTGACCCTGAGCTGAATCATCATTTACCGCCTAATGCCATGTCGGCCTTGTATCAATTTGGCCGTTTTATTGTCGATACCGGGGAGCACGCCGAACGAGGCGAGCCAGTTGAGGCGGTAAAACAATTGATCCGTAAGATTAATTACGAAGACTATTTATACGAGACCAGTACCAGCGCCAAGGCCGCCGAGATGCGGATGAAAAACATCTCCGAGCTCTATCGCTGGGTGACGGAAATGCTCTCGGGGGATGAGTTAGAAGAACCCATGACCTTGCCTGAGGTGGTTAACCGCTTGACGCTTAGGGATATGATGGAGCGTAACAGCGAGGATGAAGGCGGCGATCAGGTGCAGTTAATGACGCTGCATGCCTCTAAAGGGCTGGAATTCCCCTTCGTGTTTATGGTGGGGGTTGAGGAGCGCATTCTGCCACATCAAACCAGCATAGATGAAGATAACGTCGACGAGGAACGTCGTCTGGCGTATGTGGGGATTACGCGTGCTCAGCGTGAGCTGTGGTTTACTCTTTGCCGCGAGCGTCGCCAGTTTGGTGAAACCATGCGCTGCGAGCCGAGCCGTTTTCTGCATGAGTTACCGCAGGATGACCTTATTTGGGAGAACCGTAAACCGCAGCAGACCGAGCAGGAGCGCATGCAGACGGGGCGCAGCCATATCTCAAATTTAAGGGATATGTTTAAAAAACAGTAATCACAAGATTCATCATGTGATTACTGCATTCAGGCACAGACCTGTTGTGTGGTGTCTGACAATAAAAAAGGTGAGGCTAAGGCACCGCCTTGGCCAAAGCGATAACCTAATGCGTGGAAGATTTTTATCTGCTCGGCGGACTGTAGCCCATCGACAAAGGTTTGTAAGTCTAGGGTCGAAGCCGCTTTCTGGTAAGCCGACATCAGCTTAATGTGTTGCTCATCCTGCAATTGTTTGGTTATGTTGGCATCGAGCTTTAAACCCTTGATGGGTAAGAATAACAAACTATTTAATGAGCTGTGGCCACTGCCGTAGTGGCTGATCCCCAAGTTCACGTCCAGCTTTTTCAACAACTCAAAGCCATTAATGTGATTCTCTGTTTCCAGCACTAAGGCCTTTTCATTAAAAAACAGCCATAGCTGTGGCAGCGCAAGCTTAGTCTGCTTTAGGGCGTTTTTGAGTCCACGCAGCGCGTGCTTATGCTTTAGATGTTGGCTCGACAGCATAAGGTGTAATTCGACTTTATCGCCTTGGCTGGCAAGAAGTTGATGATAACTCTTATCCAGCAAGCTAATCGTATACTTATCCAGTTCGACCATCAGGTTTGCTTGTTCGGCTAACTGGCTGAGGATCTCCTGTGGAATTGTGCCCCACTGTGGATGTTCCCATGTCAAACGGCATTCTAATGCTTGGGTTTGCTGCGTCTGTAAATCGACAATCGGCCAAAACTGCAGTTGTAACTCACCGGTTTGCAATGCCTGTTTAAAATCATTCTCGAAGGCAATGTCCTGCATCTTTTGCTGAGAGGCGCTATCGTCGAAGATGACATAACAGCCTTTGCCATTCGCCTTGGCTTGGTACATGGCAGTGTCGGCATTGCGCAGCATAGACTCACTGGTATCTAGCTTATTGCCGCTGATGGTGATGCCAATACTGGCGCCCGAGTGAAACTCGATTGCCCCTAAAGTATAGGAGAGTGAGATTTTTTGAATGACCCGCTCGGCAACATCACGGGCATCGTTAATACCATTAATGCTATCGAGCAGGATAACAAATTCATCGCCGCCGAGTCTGGCTAAGGTATCGTTACTGCGAATACAGGCGCGTAGGCGGGTAGCGGTTTCAATTAAGAACCTATCCCCCTCTAAATGCCCCATAGTGTCGTTGATTTGCTTAAAGCGATCGAGGTCGATAAAGAGCAGGGCAAACTGCTCTAGGCTATGGCGCCGCACGTGCTTTATGGCTTGGTTGAGTCGCTCCATAAACATGGCGCGATTTGGCAGCCCTGTGAGCGCATCGTGCTTGGCATCATGCACTAGCTTGGCTTCCATATTGCGGCGTTGGCGGATTTCTTTTTCAAGATCCTTATTCAACTCGGCAAGAGCCGTGGTGCGGGCCGCGACTTTTTCTTCTAATTCTTCATAGCTGCGGCGCAAAGATTCTGCCGTTAGCTTTTTCTCGATGGCCGCGCCGATATGCTGGGACACAAAAGTCAGCAATTCCAAATCTTTAGTTTGGTAGTTTTGGGTCATGCTGAAGCTGTAGATGGTCAAGGCGCCACGGACTTCGTCATGGATAAACAGTGGAATACCTATCCATTGGTGCATTGTTTGGGTGTGGTTTAGTGCGGGGGCTTTAGCGTAAAGTTCGCCAGAGCTGATTAAGTCATTGATATCATTTTGGTCGAGTAATAATGGGCGCTTATGTTTAAGCACGTACTCGGTCAACCCATCCTGCAAGGGCCTTGAACCTGGATGTTGATTACCTAATTGCGACACGTAAAACGGGAAGGTTAAGTGAGTGCCTTCTTCATTCAGCAGGGCGATATAACAGTTATTGGCAGGAATAAGATGGCGAATCACATTATGCAACTGGGCATAGAAGTCAGGGTTATCTGAGCCTGAGCTTGCAAGCTCAGCAATCTCAAATAACGACTTTTGCAACCGCTCGGCTCTGCGGCGCTCGTATACTTCTTGCTTGAGTTTATCGTAGGCTTGGCTGAGTTCCTTGGTGCGTTGCTGAATGGCTTGTTCTAGTTGTTCTTGGTGTTTAAGCCTTTCCATCACGCCGGCAATGTGATGGCAAATAAAGGTCATTAACTCGACCTCGATATCGCCGTAACTCACATTGGTATCATAGGTTTGCACTACGAGTACCGCGGTCACTATGCCTTCATGTTTAATGGGAACGCCTAGCCACAGGTGACATGGTGAGCCGAGATTGACTATCTCGCCCGCTTGAACCAGTTCGTCAACTTTAGCCTCATCGCACAATACGGTTTCGCCGGTGCGAAAGACATAGCCCGTTAAGCCCTGTTGTAGCAGTGTGGATAGCGATTGCTCGGGATAGAGTTGAGCAGGGTGGGCGTCTTTTTCATCGGCGAAGAAGGGAACCGAAATGTCCCCGCTATTCACATCTAGAGTGGCAATAAAAAAATTATCGGCAGAGATCAGTTGCTTTAGGTGGTGATGCACACCTAGATAGAATTCTTCGAGGGAAGGAACCTGAGTCGCAATATGGGATAATTCGAGTAACGCATTTTGAACGACTTCGGCACGCTTATACTTATGCGCCAAATATTTGAGGCGATTAAGTCTCTTTTTTAAGCGTTCAACCTCATGAGCTCGAGGCGGGGTAGTTCCATCTTCATCCCTAAACATGATACTCACTAATCAGTTCTGCGTTAATTGTTTACCAAACGTTATAATTAACATGAAATACCGTAACATCCAAGGCATATTTACGATGGTGTTTCGTTGAAAAAGCATGCGAATGTATCAAAACTTGAGCAGTCAGTAAAAAAAGTGCAAAACAGCTATAGACTCAAGGGCTATTTGTCCATACTATATGCGGCGCTAACCAAGGCGAGCGCCCATAGCTCAGCTGGATAGAGCGCACCCCTCCGGAGGGTGAGGCCGAAGGTTCGAATCCTTTTGGGCGCACCATCTCTCCGAATGAGTTGTGAGCTTGAGGTTAGCAGTAAAGTGAAATTCAGTGGTGATTGTAGCTCAGTTGGTAGAGTCCCGGATTGTGATTCCGGTTGTCGTGGGTTCGAGCCCCATCAGTCACCCCATTTCATTTAACATCTCGGTGATTAGCGCAGTCCGGTAGCGCATCTGGTTTGGGACCAGAGGGTCAGAGGTTCGAATCCTCTATCACCGACCACATTCTTCGCATAACTAGCGCGTTTGATTTTTCAGGCAAATAGTTAACAGTTACGGTGATTAGCGCAGTCCGGTAGCGCATCTGGTTTGGGACCAGAGGGTCAGAGGTTCGAATCCTCTATCACCGACCAATTACATTGAAGCCTCAGAATTCCTTAGGAATCACTGGGGCTTTTTTGTATCTGTCTCTCGGCTGTATGCCTCTGTTCAAGCCTTGCGAGCAGTCGTAATTGCACGACATAGTTGTGGCGTCCCAAACCAAGCGATTCTCCCCGCTCAAATAATTAAGGCTCCCGTAGGAGCCTTAATGCAAAGATATTCGACTTAGTCGATATTCTCTGGTGGAACGATAAAGCCTTGATAGGCGTCAGTTTTAAGCTCATTAAAGCGTTCTAACTGCGCTTTCTCTTGGATACCTGTCACTATCACCTGAATATCCAATCCTCTGGCGACATTGATAATGGCGCGGCAGAGCTCGCTATTATGTGAGGCCTCGTCATAGTAGGAGAAGGATTGGTCGAGCTTGACGTAACTTGGTCTTAGCTCTTGAAGGTACGACATTGAGCCAAATTGGCGACCAAAGTGGTCGATACCAAATTTAGCGCCATTATCACGAATAATATTGCATAAGAGCACACAGGACTCTAAATCGCTGTAGACACCTGCTTCGGGGATTTCAAAGCAGATGCGCTCGACCTGTGGCATGCTGCGCAGGAAGTGATTGAGCCAGTCATGGAACTGGGTATCACTAATACTCTGATGTGTCAGGTTGATTGCCAGTGGCTCATAGTTACGCTCAAGTAGTTTTTGCTCATACACTGTCTCAATCAGGCACTTGTCGAGCAGAGAGCCGAGTGATAGCAGTTCAATATAGGGCATAAACTGGCCAGCGTGGGCCACCTTATCACCCAACTCAAGTTGACAGTAAAGCTCGCGCTGGGCGACACCATCGCCATTACAAAATTGGATAGGCTGCCAACGGAACTTAAACTTCTTATTGCTGATGGCATGACTTAAGTTGTCGCGCCACTGTTCACGGGTAAACAGCTGTTGCTCTGTTGTTTCGAACCAATGGAAGGATTTATGTTCCTTCAGGGCTTTTTGCAACGCGTTATCCGCCTGCGCCAGAATATCTGACACCTTCATCTGACCGATGCGTTCAGCGACACCGATGGCAAAGTTCTCATTAGGCTTACAGCCAGCTTTAGAGATTTCTTGGTTGATGGTGCGGATCAGGGTTTGCAGGTACTTACTGATTTGATCGTGCTCGACATCGGTAACGAGGAAAGCAAATTCAAACGCGGCAATACGCGCTACCACGGATGGGGTGATCTCATTGAGTTGTTGAACCAGTTTTTCGGCTAATAGGCGAATGGTTTCATCCCGAACCTGATAGCCATATTTGCTATGCACTTCTTCGAGCCAGTCGAGCTTAGCTAAGAATAGGGCGCCACTGCTCGGTTCACTTAACCAACCATTGAGGCGACTGACCACATATTGGCGGTTAGGCAGTCCTGAAGCAGGATCGGTGAGGTTCTTCTTGCGTAAAGAACCGACTTCTTCATCGAGTGATTGGAACAATTGCTTGAGCTGGGCTGACATGCTGTTGAATGCGGTAACCAAGTCCTTGAGTTCAGTGGTCTTAGGCAGCGGCATATCGGGGCCAAACTGGCGGGCGGCAATCTTTTTGGCATGGTCTGATAAGGCATGCAGTGGTTTTAAGATCCAGGTTAAGCCTAATCTCGCAGTAAAAATGGCGACTAAAAAGAGCAATGAGAAGGCGATAATGGTATTAGACATGATTCGCCATAATTCATGGTAACCAAAACCTGGGTGCGCAGTAATTTCTAGCTGAGCGAGCTGTAACCATCCTGAGGTGATAGTGCTTTCTTTTTTGATGGTTTTAAACAGGTTGAGATTGATGAACCATTGAGGCACGTCTTCAATTTTGAGAGGGTTGTTCCATTCTTGTTGTTTGCCATCAACCATCCAGGTCAGCTTAATGTTCTTGTAATAGCCGCCCTCAAAAATCACATTGACTAAGGTTTCGGCTGCGGCGGTATCGCCTGCTTGCAGTGCTGGAGTAAGCATGAGTCCAAGCGAGGTACTGGTATTGTTTAGATCCGATTCCATTTGCTTGGTCAAAAAGCTTTGTGTCTCAGTAAATTGCACATAGCCAAGGCTTGCAACAACCAGCAAGAAGAGGCTAAAAAGCAGCGAATATATCTGTCTAAACAGTGTCATCTTTGGTGCTACTCCAGTTTTAATTTGGGCTGCCTGAGTCGGTCAACCCCTAACCTATGGTTAAGGTCATTCCATTTTTCGAGTCGTGTCGACGAGCCTGCTAACACACCTCGTCCCTGTTCTTTATTTAGCCATAACTGTTTACCGTTAAAGCTGTAAACAGGGATGAGATCTTTACGCTGAGTCGCAGGTTTAATGACATGGTCGAGGTTATCGAGAACTAAAGGGACTGACGAAGGGGTGTCATAGTAAGCCAACACCATATGATACTGATTCACGCTCGTGGCCTTAACCATAGTGATCCGCATCTTATCTTCGGGCACGCCTAATTGGAGTAGCGTGAAATATTTGGCAATGGAAAAGTCCTCACAGTCGCCACCATTTACGCCAATAAACTCCATTGGAGTCGCCCAGTAGTTTGATTCTCCCCATAACTTGATGTCATCGACGAAGCGGAATAAGTTAAAAAAGTTGTTCACTTTTAAAAGTTTATCTTTTTCGTCGAGCGTGCTGGCTTCAGCCACCACTTTAAACCAAGCTCTTGCACGCATACCCGCGCGCTCACCATAACGCTTCTCCAGCGTTGAGGTAATTTTGGCTTCATCCAGCTTTTGGGTCGGGCTGGCATATAAACAGCCGACCGCAAGCGTAGAGGCGATTAGGCTTAAGCGACAGGCGCGCAAAAACGAATTGTAATCCCTTAGCCTGCCGTTCATAGCCTATTCTGTTAGCCTTTATTTAGTGGGTTCATCGACAGAGTAAATCGTCCATTTCATATCTGTCGTCGTATCATCACCGGTCACTTCCGCTACTACGCGGCGGTTACGGGTTTCAGCTTCTGGTGTGCGTTCCAATACCAGTGGGCGACTTGGACCGTAGCCTACGGCCGTGAGTCGAGATCTGTCGATACTGAAACGGTCTGCTAGCACAGCTGTTACGGCATCAGCACGTTCTTGAGAAAGTACGGCGTTTCTTTCATCTGTCCCAGTGCGGCTAGTGTGACCTTCGATGGTCACTTTAGTCGTGGGATATTGACGTAAAAACATCGCAATTTCTTCAATCTGTGGATAGTACTCTGGTGCAATATAAGCAGAGTCGTTTGGAAATAATACATTGATTTCCTTACGCTCATTAATTGCTTTTACTTGACCGCAGCCATAATTATCAATGCTTGCACCTTTGGCGGTGTCGTTGCAACGCTCACGAGCTTCAATCACACCATCACCATCCTTGTCGGACAGATCATAGGCCTGAGTCGTGGTCATTTCTTCAATATTAACGGTATCCCGCATGGAACAACCAGCTAAAAGCGCCACGCTCATAAATAGGATTAGGGTTTTCATTGGTTAGCTCCTCCCTCGTAGTTGCGCTCACCACGCCATGCTTCTGGGCGAGTGACTTTTAAGGAGTCAAGTAAACGTCCAGTAGAGTTGAGTACACGATATTTAGCAATGATTTCATCGTATTCGGCTTGTAAGTAATCCTTACGTGCTTCAAACAGCTCGTTTTCGGTATCGAGTAAGTCGAGTAAGCTGCGTTGACCCAAGTTAAACTGTTGGGCATAGGCAGATTGGGTGTCTTTTGCTGCCATCACATGGTCGCGGATATATTGCTTCTGTGGGGCCAGCATTTCATAGGCGTTCCACGCCAAGTTCACGCCTTCAACCACTTCACGCTGCGCGCGTTGACGGATTTCTTTGGCTTCACCTAACTTGTAGGCCGTTTCTTTTTCGCGGGCGAGGTCTTTACCGCCTGAGAACAGGTTGTATCTTACTCTTACCATAGCAACCAGATCGTTGTTGTAGCCGCCAACGTTTTGGCTGGCTAACGCGCTAACGCCGTCTTCACCGCCCACATCGTTGTTCCAGTTACCATTTAACTCTAACGAGACTTGTGGATAATAACTGGCTTGCACCGACGAACGTTCGTTCTCGGCGGCACGAATATCATTGGCTGCGGATTTTAAAATCGGGTGGTTTTCCTGCGCGTCGGCAAGACCCGAGTTAAGATCTTTCGGCAGTAAGTCAGCATCCGGTACAGGTTGGATCAAATCAACAGGATCAGCCGCAATCACACGAATAAATTGTGCTTTGGCATCGAGCAGATTATTACGTGCAGAAATCACGTTCGCATTAGCACGTGCAAGACGGCCGGTAATTTGCGAGAGATCCGCAGTCGAACCTAAACCAGAATCGGTACGTTGTTTGATTTGCTCATAAATATCTTTGTGGCTGTTGAGGTTTTTCTCAGCCAATTTGAGCACTTCATCGGTGCGCAGATAGTTGAGGTAGACCTTACTGACATCAAGTGCCATGTCTTCTGCTGCGGCAAGAAGCGCCCACTGGTCTGCACTGGCTTCAAAGCTATAACGATCAACTTCACTGCTGGTATAAAAGCCATCAAATAGCATTTGCTTTAAGCTCACACCAAACTCACCACGGTTGAGTTCAGCAACTCCATCGCTATCAACATCACCCACGTTTGGACGTCGACGGGTCGATATACTGTCTGTTTGTTCATAGCCATAGCCACCAGTAATGTCAACGGTTGGCATATAGCCCGCAATCGCTTGATTCACTTGCTCTTCTCTGGCTTTGAAGCGGTTAAACGCAACGCGCAAGTCAGGGTTTGTATCGAGTGTATGTGCTACCGCTTGTTCGAGCGTTTGGCTGTGAGCCGATAACGGTAACAGGATAACTGATAATACAATCGCTAGTTTTGAACATTGAAATTGTTGTCTAACTGAAGTATTCATTGCAAACCTCCCGGTTTATAACAGGCTTAACGCTCTCTGAGCGCGGTATCCTTAGCCCTTAAAATTGGATTTAAAATGTACTCAAGAATGGATCTTTGTCCGGTGATAACGTCAACGGTCGTTAACATTCCCGGAATAATTGGCATCTGTGTGCCATCGTCTTTTACTAAACTGGATTCTTCTGTTCTTACCTTTATAAGGTAGAAGCTATTTCCTTCATCGTCCTGTGAAGTATCGGCACTAATATGCTCGACTGTACCTTTTAGACCACCGTAGCGCGTAAAATCATAGGCCGTGACTTTGACGACCGCGGGCAATCCTGTGTGCAGAAACGCAATATCCTTTGGTAAGATCTTTGTTTCAATCAGCAGTTGGTCCTCTGAGGGAACGATTTCCACGATATCGACACCAGGCTGAACAACACCTCCTAAGGTATTGATATGCACAGACTTGATGGTACCGTTAACGGGAGAAGTAATAATCGCTTTACTTACCTTGTCCTGTGCACCTACTTGGGCCTCGTTCATGCGTGACAAGCGTGTTTGGGTTTCGTTAAGCTGCGCACGGAGATCGGCGGCATAAACGAATACGGCTTCACGGCGCTTAAGAATCGCTTCGTCTAATGCGGCCTTCAGCTTAGGTCTGAGTAATCGTAAGGAGTTAAGCTCACCTTGGGCATCGTTAACGGCACGCTCAAGCTTGAGTAATTCGACTTCGGGCACGATGCCTTTTTTGGCGAGTGGCCGAGTGAGCTCGAGTTCCCTCGAAATCAACTGCATACTGGTCGTTAAGGTGGTGGTTTTTGAGGCGAGATCATCAATTTCCTGCTGTCTTTGCTGGATTTGACGTACCAGAATTTCCAACTGGTTACTCAAGTTGTCTAAGCGGCCGTTGTATTCTTCCTGCTGTCTTTTCACTAGTGCAGGTTCAGCCTCGATTAGGCTTTCAGGAAAGACTAGGGCTTTCTTGGTGACTTTAACTTGTTCACGCCAGTCTGAGGTCATGTCTGAAATCAATATGCTGTCTAGCTCAGCCCGCATACGGATAGCATTGGTTTTTAAACCAAAAACCTCTTGTTCTTGTTGAGCAAAGTCGGAGCGAAAACGTGTGTCATCTATGCGAACCAAAGGTTGGCCTTTAGTGACGACATCGCCTTCTCGCACATACAGCTCCTGCATGATCCCGCCATCGAGACTCTGGATCACTTGCACTTGCGAAGAGGGAATGACCTTACCCGAACCTGTGGTGACTTTATCCAACTTGGCAAAGCCTGCCCATAATAGGAAACAGACAACCATTGCAGCCAAGGCCCAAATAATGAGTCTGTGCCCGCTGGGGGCATCAGTCATCATGGCGCCATAAACATCATCCACCATATCCAAATCGTTTGCGGTTAGATTTTTACTCATTTTTTAGGGCCTCCAGTCACTAGGCCAAAATTGAGTTTTTCTAACACTTCGGCTTTAGGACCGTCGGCAACTACATGGCCACGTTCCAGCACAATAATTCGGTCAACCAGTTGTAATAAATGCATTTTGTGAGTGATCAACAGTAAAGTTCGGTCCTTACTGACATTTTGCATAGAGCGAATAAATTGCTGCTCGGCACGCGCATCCAAACTGGCTGTGGGTTCATCCATTAACAGTACTGGTGGATCGTTAAGTGTGGCACGGGCAAGGGCAACGGTTTGTCTTTGACCGCGGCTCAGTGACATGCCGCCTTCGCCCACCTGCTGATCCAGACCCTCTGCTTCTAAGTGAGTGAACTGGCTAACACCGGACAGTTGGACTGCACGGATCAGTTGATGCTCGGTCACTTGGCGAGTACCGAATAGAATGTTATCTCTGATAGTGCCATGGAAAAGGGTGACGTCCTGCGGCAGATAGCCAAAGTTACGGCGCAGATCGCTAGGATGAATTTGCGCCGAGTCGACGCCATCGTAACGCAGGCTTCCGGTTGTGGGTTGAAATAGGCCAACCAAGAGTTTGGCTAGGGTGCTCTTGCCCGAACCATTGCGGCCAATAATAGCGATGCGTTCACCTGGATTGATGGTGAGCGTCATAGGGTAGAGCACAGGTTTTTCTGAACCTGGGTAGCTAAAGCCTACGTGATCGGCGTTGATTTTACCCATCAAACGTTGTTTGCTGACTAGGTGGCCCTTGTTCTCGAATTCGTCTTCTTGCACCATTAGTTCGTTGAGCTGGCGCAGTGCGCTGGCGGTATGGTTCGCGCGGGTCATCAAACCGGCTAGCTGTGCCATCGGTGCTATGGCTCGGCTCGATAACATTACAGCGGCAATAATCCCCCCCATGGAAATGGCATTATCGGCAACGCGGTATACCCCTAAAATCACTACGCATACAACTGTAAATTGCACAATGAAGTTAGCCATATTGGAGACTGAGTTGGAGAGTTTTTTCGATCTTAATTGCCAGTTAGCACTATGGCCGATCATTTGCTGCCAGCTGCGCTGAACAATCCCTTCCGCGCCGTTGGCCTTAATCGATTCCAGAGCAGAGAGGCTTTCGATCAGATGACCGTGTTTTAAGCTGGAGAATTTATTACCTTCTTCAATCGCAGCTTTTAGCTTAGGTTGGGTATAAAGCGTAAAGCCGATAATAATCAAACCACCCACCACGGGAATAACCGCTAAATCCCCCGCCACAATGTAGATAATGATGAGGAAGAAGAGTGCAAATGGTAAGTCGACCAAGGTTGTGATGGTCGCCGAGGTTAAAATTTCTCGAATATTATCAAACTCACCCAGTTGCTTGGCCATGCCGCCAATACTCGGTGCTCGCCGCTCAAGCGGGATACCAATCGCTTTCGCAAACAGTCGTGATGACACTATGATGTCGACTTTTTTACCTGCAACATCAATCAAATAACTTCGAAGTTGTCGCATGATTAAGTCAAATAGGTAAGCGATAGATGCACCTATGGCTAATACCCATAGGGACTCGAAGGCTAGGTTAGGCACAACCTTGTCATACACATTCATGATGAACAGCGGGGAGACTAACGCAAAGATGTTGACTAGCACCGAGGCGATTAACGCATCTCGATAAATGGGCGCGGAGTCTTTTAAGGTTTGTACTAACCAGTGGGTTTTATTGTCGTGTAAGTAAACGTCGAACCCCATATCGCCACGGTATTCCTGTTTTACGAGGAATAAATAGCCGACATATAAGGTTTCAAGTGACTCTATTGTGAGTACTTCTTCACCGCCGGTTTCAGGCAGTTGGATAACCGCTCTATCGGACTCGAGGTTGAGTTCACGTAGGATACAGGCTTTCTTGTCTTTTAAGAGCAAAATACATGGCAGCAGTATCGGGGATATTTCGTTTAACCCTTTGCGCGACAGTTTTGCTGCTAACCCAGCACGAGATGCCGCTTGCGGTACTAAATCGGGAGTTAATGCTGCCCCAGACAAGGGCAGACCTGCCGCAAGTGAATCACTCGAGCAAGGATTTCCAAAGTGTTCAGTGAGCAACACTAAACAATCAAGTAGAGGGTCGACTATTACCCGCTGTGAAGCGGAAATAGTCCACTGCTCAACTTTTTCTGAGGCTGTAACAGGCACCTACTTATCTATCCTTTGATTTTTATTTTATTATCAGAAGTATGGGTCATGATGGCCTATATTTCTATAGGCCATATGAACTGATTTTATTAAGGAGTGATATTGTTATGTAAGTCCGTCAGTGGTGCGACACCCTGTGGTGCTTCAAGTGTCACAGGTGGTGCCGCATCGATGATCAGAGGGCCGTTACCATTAGTACCCAGTAGTCCATTGATGACCCCTGCATTGTCGGTTGCACTATATTCGCTAAACAGATTTACCCCATCCAGTACGATATGTTGGTCGAATTCGCCATCCTTGTTTGCATCAATATCAATGACAGTTGAACCATTGTTATCTAAGCTAAACTGCAGATAGCTTTCTAGAGTATTAGCGGTTTCTCCTTGGAGTAGGTCGCTAAGATCCAGCTTATCTTGACTCACATTAAAGTCCATGATGTGGTCTGTTCCTTGGTCTGCATCTGCGTAACGCCATACAAAGGTGTCTGCGCCACTATCGCCACGTAGAACGTCATCACCGAGACCTCCAATCAAGGTATCGTTACCTTCGCCACCACGCAGACCATCAATACCTGCGCCACCTATGATTAAATCATTACCAGCACCACCATAGACCATCTGGGTGCCTTCACCACCATAAACAGTATCGTCACCCTCACCGAGATTAACTGTATCTGATTTAGGTTGAACCTCATTTAGCACGTTTCGTTTCAGGTGATCATCGTTATCCACAATGGTATTGTGAGACATAAATCTGCTATTAAGTACATCCTGCTGTGACAGTTGATTGCTCACATTGGGTAAAGCGCTACCAGTTTCCACTATATTATTGGCAGTCGAAATGCCCAGATCTACAAAGTCGTTGCTGGCGCCAGCTTTAACATGTAATGCGGTATCCAGACTAATTGTGTCGTTTATGGTCTGAGAGGCGACGGAGCCATGACCGCCAAGGGACACAGCGAATAATCCTTTTTCTCCTATCCATTCGTTTAGCTGGAATGAATCCACACCTTGACCACCAACATAAACTGTTTCATCTGGTTGCGGCGGTGCAATCGGTTGACCATTAACCGCATTTACACTGATATTAAGTTCTGCAGAGCTTAAATCACCATCACTATCCCTAATGGTATAGCTAAATTTATCCACTGCATTATCGGGTATGAGGCTGCCTACGGTGGTCACCTGATAGGTATATGTTCCGTCGCTATTGAGTGTAAGCGTACCGTAGGTCCCTTGTAGGACAAAGCTACCGTTGGACGCAGAGGCATTGCTACCATAGTGTGACAGTGCGTAGATTTCCATATTGCCATCGGCACCTTGGATATCATTGTGGAGCACATTGCCGTGAATTTCTGGTAGTTCGAAGCCATCACCAGGGATCAGTTTTACCACTAATGGGAAGCTGGTCGATCTGTTTTCAGCCGTTTGAATGCTGGTCACAACATTGCCGTTATTATCTAAGAATCCCATAACCTGCAGAGTGTAACGAGCACCATCATAAATAAATACCGCAGATGTATTGGCAACGGTGACGATGTCGGGTGGGTTGTAGCCGTTCCCCCCCGTTTCATTATGGTCAAACTCAAGCGTAACTTTGGCTGGAACACCATTAATCATTAAGGTGACTTCAAGTGTTGCCTTAGTTATTGCAGAAGCTCCATAGATAGGGTAATTAAGGTGTGTGAAAGTCCCTAAAATTATGTTTTGATTTAAACCAACATCTCCTACCTGAATATTGGTATTTTCATCAAAGTTATAGCCGGAGCGCTCTCCCGAACCCACATTACCCCAACGAATCCTGTCGTGGGCAGTATCATCATCATTACTGTCGGAGGTTGTTACATCGGAATAGCTTGATTCGGCTGTCCACTTTGTCCATGCTGCCGTAACTCCGCGCACTTCAAAGCTATCAATCGGTACATTTACCTGATTTGTATCGTTGACAGCGATGTGTTGACTATCAGCAACAGATACAGTTACATCGGCTTTAACTGTCTGGCCGCTAGAGTCGGTTGCGACAACCTTAATGCCACTCACTGATAGCGAATCATAATCTATATTATGTGGCAGCCTGCCAAGGAGTTCAGCTTCAACAACAACAGAACCTTCTTTACCTGCTTCAATTGCGTTCCAGTCAAGTGTCAGTTTTAGCAAATCACCTCTGTCAGGCATTGAACCAATTAAAACGCCATCCACGATTCTCCAGCTCATCGGTTGACGTATGCCCGCAACATGGATATTGCTTGTGTCAGTACTAAAGCTGACATTGTTAATATTTTTATCACCTGCCTTGAAGACTAGGGTGTCGGAGTCTGTATCCATTACATCGGTTAACGACTTGGTCTCAACTAAGCTGGCAAAAGCGACTGGCGTGATAACACTAGGGGAGCTAGGTGCATTCAGTGTAACGCTAAATAGATTGTTATTGTCAATGTCACCATCACTATCTACGATATTCGCATTAAAATTCAGGACAGTGCCAGTTGGGTCAACTTCCAGTGTTGAGGTCGTCAGACCGTGTAGGTTGAACTCCTGTCCATTAGGGGCGGTTGTTAAATCAATGCGTGATATAGACTCCCAACCTTGAGCTTCGATCAGTGCTGGCAAGGTGGCACTAGTGCCCACTAATGTAATGGTAGCTGGATCGCCATTTGCGTTAACGCCATGAAGTATTATGGTCACTTCGCCTGTATAGATGGCGCCACTATTATAGGTGAACACGAACGTTTCTACTGCGGATATCGGAGTACTAAAGGTTAATGTCAGTAATTCACCATTACCTATATCTTTCCCTGAACCCACACCGTAACCATTTGTCGATGAGTTGACTGTATCAGCCACACCGTTTGTTGTGGCGGTTAGGGTAAATGCTGTAGATGCAGGTGTCGTCTTGGTTATTGCACCGCTCTCATTGACATACAGGATGTAGTTATTGCCGCCGATATTGGTGGTGAAATTAACCCCCATTTCAGTTTCCGTTGTAATGGGCGAATGAATTACTAATTCATAAGTCCCACTATTAGGATTGAGCTCTAACGTAAACATCAGCTCTTGAGTGCCTGTACCAGCCCAACCAGTTTGGGGATTGCCGCTATCGGTGTAAGCGTACAAGGTATTAGGATCACTTTCTGAAACATAATAATAAATAGTTTCACTATCACCAGTGGTTTGATTTGACGCGGCAAACCAGGTGGCGGGTTCACCGGCAGTCCAACCTGTAATATTGACACTGAGGTCGGCAGTATAGCTGGTATCAGCCCCTTTGACGGGATCTGTAAAGTAACCAGTAATTACTTCATCACTAATATTGTCACCTTCAGAGTCGGCGATATCTGCAACGACAGAGTCATCGACGATGCGAATATCGAGTGTTGCGCTGTCTTTATCATGATCAATATCCTCAACTACTACCTCGAAGCTATCGGTAAATCCACTATCAGTTGCACCAGCGTCATCATCATTATCTACAGCTTGGTTTAAAATGTAGGTATAGCTGATTGTACCGCCAGTCGCATCACCACTGAAACCGGTTAATAGCAGCGTACCGTAGTCGGTATTGATAGTGACTGGCGTGCCAACGCTTAATGCTTGAAGGTCTCCTAAATCAAGGGTTTCCCCTCCAATAGTCACTGTCAATAGACCATCGTTACAGGTGAAGCTGAAATTGCCTGTTTGTGTGAGTGCTCCATTATTGGGAGAGGTGCCAGAATCAAGGTTGGCCTCGTAAACAGTTTTATCTGTTCCATCTAGCCCGATAATTTTTACTTCGTCGTTAACCGCATCGACCCCGATAGTGACGGTGGCGGTGTTGGAGGAGGCACTGCCGTCGGTGATGGTGTACGTGAAGCTATCGCCCGCGGTGCTGTTCGCATTTGGCAGATAGTCCGTGGTGCCATCAGCCTTAATGAATA